>CAYSPJ010000092.1:0-21079 GCA_964432875.1 uncultured Phaeodactylibacter sp.
AAACGTTCCGCTCTGACGTGTTCCTGTCTTGCTTCTTAGCCACGGATGCCAAGCTATTGTGCCGCGACTCCATAGCCGCCGCCCAACTATCCCCTAGCCAGGACAGGTTCGCCTGGAGGAAAGAGGCTGCTCGGTTTCGCCAGGGCAGCACCACAGCTGCAAGCCCGGCGGCGGCTTGGGGGGCGCGGCCTGAGAGCGGCGCCATCTGCCGGCCCCGCATGGAGAGCGCGGCCGTCCCCACCATCCCTCGAGTCCCTAAAACTCCATGCCAGCCAGAAAAATGGCTGAGATAGGGGCAGCTTGGATGAAGCCATCCTGAGCTTTTGCCTAATACAGAAGGCAGGTTTCAATTTCTCCTTTTCATCCCCTACCTTTGACCTAAAGTAAGAATGACTTAAGACATGAAGAACATCATCATCACCGGGGCGAGCCGGGGCATTGGTTATCAGACGGCCCTGCTGCTGTGCCAACAGGGGCACCGGGTACTGGCGCTTTCGCGCAACGAAGCTGCTTTGCAGGGCCTACAACAGGAAGCCGGGCCTGCGCTCGAGTACCTCTGTTTCGACCTGGCCAATCCCGACGAGGAGGCCCTGGCGGCCAAAATCGCAGGGCTGGGCGGGCAGATAGATGCCCTGATCAACAACGCGGGCTTGCTGCTCAAGCAGCCCTTTGAGGAGTTGACGGCAGCCGACTGGCAGCTCATGATGCAGGCCAACCTCTTTGGCCCGGCCCGCCTTATACAGTTGTTGCGCCCCTACCTGGAAAAGAGCGCTCGCGCCCACATCCTCAACATCAGTAGTATGGGCGGGTTTCAGGGGAGCAGCAAATTCCCCGGTCTGCTGGGCTACAGCACCTCTAAAGCCGCTCTGGCCAACTTGACAGAATGCCTGGCAGAAGAGTGGAAAGACAAGGGCATCTCCTGCAACTGCCTCTGCCTGGGCGCGGTGCAGACCGAGATGCTGGCCGAGGCTTTCCCGGGCTACCAAGCACCCCTCACCAGCGAGCGCATGGCGGCATTCATCGCCTATTTTTCCCTCGAGGGCCACTTTTTTTACAACGGGAAAATACTGCCCGTGTCGGTTTCGACGCCTTAGCTCGTTTAAAAAACCGAACAGGCCTACAAAAATTTCTTAATCCTGCCGAAATCTCTTACTTTTAGGCGCTTTTTGCATAGCTTGTGTTTAGAACAAAAAATCCCATTACGCATGAAAAAAACGCCTGATACTATTGGCCGCCTGTACTGCGGGGCCAGACGCGCCTGGCCATTGCTGTTGCTGGCGGTGCTGTTGCTGGCCGGCTGCAAATCAGAACCCAAGGAAAAGCTGGAGTTTAAGAACACCGATAATACGGTCTATGTGCGCCTGCCCGCCGACCCCGACCGCCTCAACCCCATGCTTTCGACCAGCTCTTACGCCCGGGCAGTCAATGAGCAGATGTTTTATTACCTGCTGCATTTCGACCCCAGGTCCCTGGAACTCACGCCCCAACTGGCCAAGGCCAAGCCAACGGTAGAAGAGATCACGGAGGGCGAATATGCCGGAGGTATCGCTTATACTTTCGAAATCCATGATGAAGCGCAGTGGGATAATGGGCAGCCGATCACCGCCCGGGATTTCGAGTTTACCCTCAAGGCTTTATTCAACCCCAGGGTAAATGCCGCGCCGGTGCGCGCCTATCTGGATTTCATTGCCGATGTGCAAGTAGACCCGGCCAATCAGAAGAAATTTACCGTCATCAGCAATAAGAAATACATCGTGGCAGAGGCGGCAGTCAGCAACCTGCCCATTATGCCAGCCTACGTGTACGACCCTCAGGGGCTACTGCTCCCCTTTGCCCTTAAGGATTTAGCCAATGCCGAGCGTGCTGAAGCCCTGGCCAAATCTGACGAGGCGTTGGGAGCATTTGCCGAAGCTTTCAACTCGGCCCAATATTCGCGGGAGAAAGGCTTCATCGTCGGGCCGGGCGCCTATCAGTTTGAAGAGTGGCAAGCCGGCCAACAAATCGTCTTGACGCGCAAAAAAAATTGGTGGGGGGATAAGCTGGCGGATAAGTACCCCGCCCTGCAGGCTTATCCTGAGCGGCTGGTTTTTAAAATCATCCCCGATCCGGCAGCTACTTTGGCTGCTTTGAAAGACCAGCAAATTGACGTCACCTCACAAATCGATGCCAAAGACTTTGTGGACTTGCAGCAGAACGAGTTGGTCAACAAATACTTCGAGCTACATGCCCCCTCCTCCCTGGCCTACTACTACGTCGGGCTGAATGCTAAAAACCCCAAGTTGTCAGACAAGCGCGTGCGTCGTGCCCTGGCTCATCTGGTTGACGTGCCCAACTTGATCGACGATCTGTTTTACGGGCTGGCCGAGCGCACAACGGGCCCTTTCCACCCGGCAAAACCATATTATCACCAGGGCCTGAAGCCCTTGGAATACGACCCGGAAAAAGCGCGGCAACTATTGGCCAGCGCTGGCTGGGAAGATACCAACGGCAACGGTATCGCCGACAAGGAGATTAGTGGCCAGCGCGTGGAGCTAGAGCTGGAATACCTCATCAGCAATGCCAGTAACTTTGCCAAAAACCAGGCCTTGCTCTTCGAAGACAATGCCCGTAAAGCCGGCGTCAAAGTGAATATTGTAGCCAAGGAGTTTACCGTTTTGATCGATGACTTGAAGAAGCGCAATTACGAGATGGCTTCTGGCGCATGGGCTCAGGATCCGGTGGCTGACGACCCCAAACAATTGTGGCATACCGAGAGCGACACCCCTGATGGCAGCAACCGTACCGGTTTCGGTAATGCGGAAACGGACCAGCTCATCGAAGAAATCCGCACTACTCTGGACGAGAAGAAACGCAATGAGTTGTACCGGCGCTTCCAGGAAATCATCTATGAGGAGCAGCCGTATATTTTTCTCATGGCCCCTAAGGAGCGCCTGGCCATCTCCAAGCGTTTTACAGCCGCGCCCTCGGTGCGCCGACCAGGCTTCTTTGTCAACGAATTTAAATTAATCCAATAAACGCAATCCTATTCTAATGAGGCTATTACCCCCCATTTGGGCCCTTTTGCTGGCCATCATCATCCTGGCTCCGGCCTGCAAACAAGATAAAGCCGGCGCATTGACCGGAGAGGAGGTTTTTCTGAACCTGAACCGCCCGCTCAATGAGGCGGTCATCCAGTTGAACGCCGAGCCCGATCGCCTAAACCCGGCTCTGACCACGAGCGCTTACGCGCGTATTGCGATCAATGGCATCTTCCTGTCGCTACTGGCGGTTGATCCAGTCACCTTGGAAGTGGTGCCCCAGCTGGCGCGCAGCCGGCCGGAAGCCGCGCCCATCCAGAGCGGCCCCTACCAGGGCGGCATCGCTTATACCTTCGAGATCAGGGAAGAGGCAGTCTGGGACGATGGCAGCCCGGTCACTGCCCAGGATTACATCTTCACCCTAAAGGCGGTGTTCAACCCCAAGGTGTCGGCACCGGCTTACCGGGCTTTCCTCTCTTTCATCAAAGATGTGCAGCCCGATCCCGGCAACGCCCGGCGCTTTACGGTTTTCACCAATCAAACCTACATCATCGGGGAAGAAGCGGTCGGCTCTACCCTGCCCGTCTTGCCGGCTTATCACTACGATCCCGAGGGGCTACTGCGGGATATCCCGCTGACGAGCTTTACCGATGAGGCAGCCGTGGCGGTACTTGCCGAACAAGACGCGCGCCTACAGCAATTTGCTACCCAATTTGAGGGGCCGGAATTCAGCCGGGAGAAAGAAGGCGTATCCGGTTGTGGGCCTTACCGCCTCGAGCTTTGGGAAACGGGCCAGCGCATTGTATTGGCGAAAAAAGATGGCTGGTGGGGCGATGAGCTTGCCGCTGACAACCCGATGCTGGCCGGCTACCCGGATAAACTGATCTTCCGCATCATCCCCGACCCCAATGCCGCTATTGCCGCCTTGAAGGACGGGCAGATTGATGCGATGAGCGACCTTCCGCCCAACCGCTTTGATGAATTGAAGCAAACCGCCTTCGTCGCCGAGCGCTATGATTTCTACAGCCCGCCCTCTTTGGCCAACACCTTTATCTACCTCAACACCCGCAGCCCGAAACTGGAGGATAAGCGCGTGCGCCAGGCACTGGCTCATGCGATTGATATCGAAGAAATCATCAACACCGTATTCTACGGCTATGGCGAGCCTTTTGCCAGCCCGGTGCACCCTTCGGCCAAATACTACAATACCAAGCTGGCACCAATCACCTACGACCCCGCCAAAGCGCGGGCTTTGCTGGAAGCAGCCGGCTGGGCCGATAGCAACAACAACGGGATTGCCGATAAACTCGTCGACGGGCAGTTGGTGGAGATGAACCTCAACTACAAATATACTGCTGGCCGGGAGATTGCGCAGAACGTGGCCCTGCTCGTCCAGGAATCGGCTCGCAAGGCCGGCTTCAATATCGAGTTGGAAGCCAAGGAATTTGCCGTTATCGCCGATGATTTGAAGCGCCGCGACTTTGAGCTGGCCCCTTGGGCAAAAACGATTTCCCCGACTTTGTGGGAACCCAAGCAAGATTTCCACTCTGAAGGCGACAACCGCACCGGCTTCGGCAATGCTGAAACCGACGCGCTGATTGACCGCATCCAGCTGACGCTCGACGAGGGTGAGCGTAACAAGCTCTACGCCCAGTTGCAAGCCACCCTTTACGAGGAGATGCCGATGGCTTATATCCTCATCCCCTCTGGCCGGATCGCGATCCACAAGCGCTTCGAGGCCGACCCTAGCCCGGTCACGCCAGGCTTTGTGCCCGGGCGGATGAAGTTGAAAGAGGTGCAGTAGCGGGAGTTGCTCTATTTGAGGCCGCCTCGAGTACACCGGCCGCATTTATCGATCAGGTAGAGGCATGGGCGGCTGAAAGCCGTATCTGGGGATGCCCAGGTACGGCTTTTTCTCAAAGTGCATAGCTTTCGCCCAAAGGCATCGGGAAAGCATGGAATGTTTTCGTAACTTGGCCCGCATTAAGAGACCAGACCATCAAGCAGTCCCATGTTTCAATACCTGCTCAAGCGCGTGCTCATTTTTATCCCGACGCTATTGGCCATCTCGCTGTTGGCTTTCGGCCTGAGCAAGCTGGCACCCGGCGACCCCGTGGAGCTGAGCAGCCGGGGCGGCCTGGGCGATGCCCAGCGCGACCTGGCCAATGCCGAACGGGTTTACCGGGAAAAAGCCCGCCAGTTGGGGCTGGATAAGCCGGCTTTTTACTTCAGCTTCTCTCCGCTTGCCTATCCCGATACGCTTTTCCGCATCCTCAAGCGCGGCCAGCGGGAAACCCTCTCCAAGCTGACGGCCCAGTACGGCAACTGGGAGCAGGTTTCTGCTTATTACCATCAGATCAATGCCCTGGAGCACCAAATGCAAAGCTTGCCCGCGGCGCAGGCATCGGCAGAGGCGGTCTATGCTTTGCGCACCAGCCTGCAGCAGCTCTACCTCGCCCATGCTGACGCCCAGATAAGCAGCCTAATCGATGGTATAGCGCTGGCGATCGAGCGCGATAGCGCCCTGGCGAGCTTCCTCTTGCCAGGCGCGGTAGCCCTGCAGGGCAAATACGCCGCCGTGAAAGAGCAAGCTACCCCCTGGAAATTGCTCGTGCCCAGCATCAAATGGCATAGCCTGGATAACCAGTATCACGAATGGATCGGCAATTTCCTGCGCCTGGATTTTGGGAAATCCTATTACGACAGCCGCCCCGTGGCGGACAAGATGAAGGATGCTCTGTTTTGGACTTTGTTGATGAACTGTATAGCGGTGCTCCTGGCTTATCTGCTTTCTATCCCCCTGGGGGTGTATTCCGCTATTTGGAAAAATTCCACTTTCGACCGTACCTCCACCTTAGTATTGTTTATCCTTTATTCCCTGCCCAATTTCTGGATCGCCACCATCCTGGTGGTATTTTTCACCACCCCGGAATATGGGATGGATTGGTTCCCCTCCCTGGGCCTGCGTTCGCTGCCCGATGGGGCACCTTTCTGGCAGCGCTTTTGGGATACGGCTACCCACCTCGTCTTGCCGGTTTTCTGTTTGTCATATGGGGCGCTGGCTTTTATTTCGCGGCAGATGCGGGGAGGGATGCTCAACGTTATCAGGCAGGATTATATCCGTACGGCCTGGGCCAAGGGGCTGGACAGCCGGGCGGTGATTTGGAAACACGCTTTCCGCAATGCCTTGTTCCCCATCATCACCCTTTTTGCCAGTATTTTCCCGGCGGTTTTTGCTGGCTCGGTCGTCATCGAGGTCATCTTCAACATCCCCGGCATGGGCAAATTGACCATCGACGCCATTTTTCAGCGCGACTGGCCGGTGGTCTATACGGTGCTCATGCTATCGGCTATACTAACTATGGTGGGCATTTTGGTATCAGATGTATTATATGCTTTGACGGATCCCCGGGTCTCTTATAGCAATAAGCGATAAAATATGTTGATAGGCGTAAAAAAAGAGCAAGGCCTGGCAGAGGAACTGGCCCGGCGAGAAGCCCTGGGGCAGAGCTACTGGGCTATCGTGCGGCGGCAGTTCCGGCATAACCGCATGGCGGTATGGTCGTTGCGGCTGCTCTACGTGCTGCTCTTTGTGGCGCTGTTTGCCGATTTCATCGCCAATGAAAAGCCGCTGTACTGCAAACTGGACGATAAGGTTTACTTCCCGGTGCTGCGGCAGTATGCCGTAGATTTGGGGCTGGCCTCCTGGGAGGCAAAGTTTTTCCAGTACAACTGGAGCGAACATGATTACGAGCAGGTAATCTGGCCGATCATCCCCTATTCAGCCGGCACAATAGACCGCAAGAACAACAATTACGTGAGCCCTTATGCCCAGCAGCGGGTGGCTTCGGCCCGTTTCCGGCATTGGCTGGGCACCGACCAACTGGGCAGAGATGTGGCGGCGGGCATGATTTCCGGTACGCGCATCGCCATGATGGTGGGGGTGGTCTCCATGTCTATCGCTGCTTTAATCGGGCTATTCCTCGGCGCTTTAGCCGGTTATTTTGGCGATGACCGCTTCCGGCTGTCCCGCAGCCGTTTGCTATGGAACTTGCTGGGCTTTGGCGCGGCTATTTTCTACGGCTTCAGTGCCCGGGCCTATGCGCTCAGCGAAGGGCCCTTGGGGCGGGAATTGGGCAAGAGCCTGGCCATCATGCTTGCCATCCTCGTATTGGCCAATCTATTGGCGGTATTGTTCAAGCGCCTGCCCTGGCTGGGCAAAAAGGTGCGCTTGCCACTGGACATCATCGTCATGCGCCTGATTGAGATCGTCAACTCCATCCCCGCATTATTATTGGTGCTCAGTATCGTGGCAGTGATTCAAAAGCAGTCCATTTTTTACGTCATGGCCATTATCGGGTTAGTACGCTGGACGGGCGTGGCGCGTTTTATCCGGGCAGAATTGCTCCGCATCCGCAGCCTGGAGTACATCGAGGCGGCGCAGGCCCTGGGCTATAGCGAATGGCGCATCATCTTGCGCCACGCCATGCCCAATGCGCTGACTCCGGTCTTGATCACCATTGCCTTCGGGGTGGCTAGCGCCATCCTCCTGGAAGCCTTCCTCTCCTTCCTGGGCATCGGCGTGCCGCCGCAACAAGTCACCTGGGGTTCGCTGCTCAACCTGGCCCGATCGCAATTTTCGGCTTGGTGGCTGGCTATCTTCCCAGGGGCGGCAATATTTATTACGGTGACGATCTTCAACCTTTTGGGCGAAGGACTGACCGATGCACTGGACCCCAGGCTCAAGCAATAACCTTAATTGCGCCGCTTGGACTTCTTTTTCTTGTTGAAATCTTTTGGGAAGAGGCTTGTCTTGCCGCCAGTAGTCGGCAGCTCTCCTTTGCGGTTTGGCTTCACGTGAGCCGCTTCATTGGCCGGGCAGCCTACTTTAGGGCTGCAAGAAGCAGTAGAAATGGCCAAAAAAGATAAACTGGCGCAAAAACCTATAAAAACCCAACATTTACGCATATCTGCAAATTTTTGTCTGAAATGTAGCAATCAAGCTAATAAGAGAGGCCCCCAATGTCCCCCCGAAAGTGCAATAACGCCTAAAACCCGCGAAAATTCTAGCTTCCCATGCTTTTTTGCGGCAAAAAGCTTGGTTATAAGCCGCAATGCCTCTACCTTAGCGTCACATTTAACTAATTAAAAACCTTAAGAAAATGAATAAGGGAGATCTGATTAACAAAATCGCCGAAAACGCCAACATTTCCAAAGCTCAGGCAACCGATGCCCTGAACGCTGTACTGGACAACATTGCTGACGCCCTGAAAGCAGGTGATAAAGTAACGCTTATTGGCTTTGGTACCTTCTCTGTATCCCGTCGTGATGCACGCACGGGCCGTAACCCACAGACGGGCGCTTCCATCAAAATCGATGCAAAGAACGTTGTGAAGTTCAAGCCTGGCAAAGAAATTTCTGACGCCGTCAACTAGTCGTTGACAAGAATTGAATACATTGCATTTGAAAAAGGGCAATCCAGTTATGGGTTGCCCTTTTCGTCTTTTCCCACAAAAAGCGCTTTCACGAATCTTTTTCAGCAGTATCGCGTAAACCTGCTCATATAAAACCAAAGTATTGACAACTATGAAATTCGGCACAAAAGCAATCCACGCGGGCGTAAAGCCCGACCCTTCTACCGGAGCGGTGATGACGCCCATCTACCAAACTTCCACCTATGCCCAGGCAGCGCCGGGGCAACACCAGGGCTATGAATACGCCCGCACCCAAAACCCCACCCGCTCCGTACTGGAGAAAAACCTCGCCGCCCTGGAGGAAGGCAACTTTGGGATATGTTTCGGCAGCGGCATGGCCGCTATGGATACGATTATGAAGCTCCTCAAGCCAGGCGATGAAATCATCTCTACCAACGACCTCTACGGCGGCTCCTACCGCTTGATGACCCGTGTCTATGGTAAATTTGGCATCAAAGCTCACTTTGTCAATTTTAATGACCTGCCGGGAGTAGAGGCCCTTATCAATGAGAATACCCGGCTGTTTTGGATTGAGACGCCGACCAACCCCATGCTCAATGTCATCGATATCGCAGCGGCCTGCGCGCTGGCCCGCAAGCATGGCATCCTCTCTTGTGTAGACAATACCTTTGCTTCGCCCTACCTGCAAACGCCCCTTACACTAGGGGCTGATATCGTGATGCACTCCGCCACAAAATATCTCGGCGGCCATTCTGATGTGGTGCATGGTGCCATCGTAGTGCGGGATGAGCAATTGGCTGAGCAGTTTTACTTCCTGCAGAATGCCGCCGGTGCCGTACCCGGGCCTCAGGATTGCTTCCTCGTGTTGCGCGGTATCAAAACCCTGCATCTGCGGGTTGAGCGCGCCTGCCAGAACGCCGAACGCCTGGCTCATTTCCTGAATGACCACCCTAAAGTAGCGCGCGTTTACTATCCCGGCCTGCCGGAGCACCCTGGCCATGAAATCGCTAAAAAACAGATGCGCCACTTTGGCGCCATGCTCTCTTTCGTCCTGGCCGACGACCGCTACGAGCAAGCCCTCAAGGTGCTGAGCAATACCAACATCTTCACCCTGGCTGAATCGCTGGGGGGCGTCGAATCCCTCATCGGCCATCCGGCTTCGATGACCCACGCTTCTATTCCACGCGAAGAGCGCCTCAAAGTTGGCCTTACTGATTCGCTGATCCGGCTCAGCATCGGCATCGAGGATGTGGAAGATTTGATCCTTGCCCTCGACGAGGCCTTGGGCTTGGTTTAGGGCTGCCGCCCGTCCCGCAAGGCGGGCAGCGCAGCGGCTGAAGAAGTAAACCTGAGCTCGAAAAAAAAAGCCGAAACTTTTTTGTTTAAACAATTTGTTTTTTAAATTTGCATTTCGCAATTTTGAAAACAAAATGTTTTAACATGTCGGCTTCTACCACTCCTCTCTGGCTCTATCTGCAGCGCAACTGGTTCAAGTTGGCCCTGGCGGCTATACTGCTGTTCATCATTTTGAAGAAAGACCTGAGCTTTCGTATCAACCTGAATACGCCCCTGCGGATGGAACAAACCCCGCCCTATCCATCCACTCCGGTCGATCAGAAAAAGGGCAAAGCTCAACCAGAGCGGTTTACGGACAACCAGGGGTCTAAGCAGCATACCGCAACGGAACCGCCCGGTACGGAGCGTTTTGAACTGCTACCGCAAGCCAGTACCCGCCGTGTTTTGTCCGCAGCAGAACTCTTGGAGCAGGTGGAGGAATCGACGATAAAGGCCTACATCAAGCGTTTCAGCCAAGTGGCGGTAGCGGAGCGCAAAAAATTTGGGATACCAGCAGCAATTACGCTGGCTAATGCATTGTTGCATAGCCAGGCCGGCACAAAGGATTCCGCTGGGCGAGGGGCCAACAACCATTTTGGGTTGCCTTGTACTGCGGATTGGCAAGGAAGCAGCGGGCAACACGCAGGGCGCTGCTTGCGCTATTACGAGAATGCCTGGACCAGCTTCCGCGATTGCAGCTTGTACCTTACTACCGGGCGTTTTGCCGAGCTGCGGCAGTTGCCTGCCGATGATTATAAAGCCTGGGCCCGCGCCCTGGAGAAAGAGGGCTTCTCGGCAGAAAAAAACCTGGCTCGCCAGTTGATACAACTCATCGAAAAGCACAGGCTGGATGAAATAGACCGGAGGTGATGCCCTGCCAGCGCTTATTCCGTAGCTGCCCCTTCGAGCTGTTTCTTGTAATAGCTTAGGCCGGCACCATATACCCAGCCGTCCTGTTTTTTGGGGGTGCGCACCTTGATCCAGGGTTCGTTGGTGGTGATTTCGCCCAGTTTTACTTCCTGGGTAAAATCCGTCACTTCGCCCAAATAAATGACTTCGTCAAATAGCTTGATACGTTCGATAATGCGATGATTCAGGCCCGGGCCCGAGCGCACATTCACACCGTCAATGGTGGCATACAATACCGTCACGCGCTCCTTTTCTACCTCTGGCACCAGATTCCGGGGCTGCATAGAGGTGTCAGGCAGCATTGAGCGGTTGGTGAGGGACAAAGAATCTTCCAGGGTTTTCTCCATAGCCTCGCCATCTGCCTTGATTTGGTATGCCCGCCGGGTAGAGCTGCATTTTGAGGCTGCCCACAGCAGGAAGGCCAGGAAGAAAATGGCTATCAACAAAAATTCTAATTTTGGAAGTATGCCAGGCTTTTTGCTCATAGTAGTATTATTTTTTTCTTTGGCAGATTGATTTCAAAAAAATCTCGTAATTTAGCAGCATTCAATAATGCCGCTGTCTCAGGCGCCACGGTGTGCGCGCATCGTAAGTAACGCTCGCCATTTTTCAGGCCATAACAGATTTAAGATAAGCACTTCCCTGCGTATGTGCTTATCTAACCATTATTTACTGCAAAATTAAATAAAAACCTGCGCATTCTCCACATAAGCGGGCGGCAATGAGCGCTGCCTCTATGCCGGATGCCGAAGAGCAGCTAGCTTAAACCATTTCAAACACCATTTGACATGAGCGAACTGTTGTACAAAATCGCCCTTACGCTAATCCCCCAAGTAGGCCCAGTCCTGGCCAGGACCCTGGTGAGCTATTGCGGCAGCCCGCGCGCGGTTTTTGAGGCCAGCCAGCGGGAGCTGTTGAAAGTCCCAGGCATCGGGGCCCACTTGGCCAGCAACATCCTCAAGCAAGAAGCACTGGCCAGAGCAGAGCAGGAGGTGCAGTTTATCGATGAGCACGGTATCGAAGCCCTTTTCTATCTGGATGAGCGTTACCCCCGCCGGCTGCAGCCTTATGCTGATAGTCCAGTGGTGCTTTACTACAAAGGTGAGGCAGCGCTCAATGCCGAGCGCATCGTGGCCATCGTGGGTACCCGCCGGCCTACCGCGCATGGCATGCGTGCTTGCGAGGAATTGGTAGAAGGCCTGTTGCCCTATGGCGTGACCATCGTCAGCGGGCTGGCTTATGGCATCGACATCACCGCTCACCGCAAATGCGTGGAGCTGGGCATCCCCACCATCGGCGTATTGGGGCATGGGCTGAAGTATATCTACCCTCCAACGCACTACAGCGTAGCGCAGGCCATGATTGCCAAAGGAGGGGTGCTGTCTGAATTCCCTGGCAATACCGAGCCCGAGCGCGAGCACTTCCCCATGCGCAACCGCATTATCGCCGGGCTTTGTGACGCCCTCATCGTGGTGGAGACAGCCAGGAAGGGGGGCTCGATGATCAGCGCTGAAATCGCCAACAATTACAATAAAGACGTCTTTGCTATCCCCGGCCGGGTAAAAGACCCTTATTCCGAAGGATGTAATTTCCTGATCAAGGCTCATCGCGCCGCATTGATCGAAAGTGCAGCCGATATTGCCTATGTCATGCGCTGGGATGAGCTGGATAGCGCCAAAGTGATACAGCAGCAGTTGTTTGTAGAGATGACTGAAGCTGAAAAAAGTATTGTAGATTTGCTCGCCCAAAAAGGCGAAGCATCCATTGATCATCTGGCAGCAGCTTCAGGTAAAGCAAATAGTGAGCTGGCGAGCCTATTGCTGGAGTTGGAGTTTAAAGGGATGGTGCGTACCCTGCCAGGGAAACGGTACATCCTGGCGTGATGGGCAGGCAAAACTTTTTATACTTCAGCAGCATTTATAAGCTTATGAATATTAAGATTATTTCCTTGCTTTTGGCGTTTTTCGCCTGGGGTTGCAACCAGTACTCCAAGCCTGTCCAATCCTCAGCTGATGCCGCCCACCTGGAGCGGATGCCGCGCAATATTATCTTGATGATCGGTGATGGGATGGGCCTGACCCAAATCAGTGCTGCGATGTACCGCAATGGCAATCGCCTCGAGCTCGAGCATTTCCCCATCGTGGGCTTGCAAAAGACTTATGCTTCCGATGACCTGGTAACTGATTCCGCTGCGAGTGCTACCGCTATGGCCAGCGGCGTAAAAACTTATAATGGCGCCATCGGGGTAGATGCCAAAGGCCTAAGCGTGAAGACTATCCTGGAGGAAGCTGAAGAAAATGGCCTGGCTACCGGCATGGTGACCACCTCTACCATCGTGCATGCCACCCCAGCCTCTTTCATCGCGCATGTTAAACATCGCGATATGTACGAGCAGATCGCCCTGGATTTCATGAAGACGCCAATCGATTTTTTCATCGGCGGTGGGAAAAAGTACTTTGATCGCCGCGAGATGGATGATTACGACCTCTATAAAGAACTGCAAAACAGTGGTTATGTCGTTTCTGATTACTTCCAAAAAGGGCTTAGTGAAATCAGCTTTAATGATCAGAAGAACTTTGCCTACTTTACTGCCGACGGTGATCCCCTGCCTGTTGCAAGCGGCCGCGACTACTTGCCGATGGCGAGCCGTATGGCCGCCAATTTCCTCAAGCGGCGCGCAGGGGAGAAAGGCTTTTTCCTCATGATTGAGGGGGCGCAAATCGACTGGGGCGGGCACGCCAACGATGCCGAATATATCATCACCGAAGTGCTCGACTTTGACCGCGCCATCGCTGAAGTGCTTGAATTCGCCAGGCAAGACGGCGAAACCCTGGTCATCGTCACTGCCGACCACGAAACCGGTGGCTTCGCCATCAACCCCGGTTCAACTATTGACTCCCTGATAACTGCCTTCACCACTGATTACCACACGGCTTCCCTCATCCCGGTTTTCGCTTTCGGCCCTGGAGCCGAATTGTTTAGTGGCCTTTACGAAAATACTGCCATCCATGCCAAGATGCGCCGCGCTTTTGGCTTCCTCGATCACAAGGCTAATTAGTGTCTGTCTTTATAGTCCGATAGCTGCGTTACGCTCGGCCCAAAAATCCTCATTTACGGCCCATGAAGCGTGGGGCCCTTGGCCCCACGCAGAAGTCCTCCGGTTTTGGGGCCTTCTCAAGCCTTGCTCTCGAACGTTAAAGCCAGGCAATCGACTAAACAAATGGGCAGACACCAAATCAAACCTAGACCGTCCCCCTGTTGCGATAACGCCAAACGGAGACGGCCAGGCGCAAAGGCAGGGCAATAGCGGCAATAATGCTAGCCACCCCAAAGAGGATCATCTGGCTGCGGATATAGCCCATCATGCCGTTGCGGCGGTCGTAGGAAAGCTTGCCCACCACGGCATCCCAGCCTTGCTCGTCGAGGTAAACCTGGAAATAGTTGAGTTCCTGTACCAGGTAAAAGACCAGGGGGATGAAGAGGAAAAAGAGGACCACCTTGAGCGTCTGGCGCCGGGCCAGGAAGGTAAACGGCAACAAAAATATGTAGCGGGTAAGCGTAATGGCGGCTACGATGTAAACGATATTGATAAACAGGAAGGGGTAATCATCAACGGAAGTGAGGATGGGCAACATTACCGCCGCCGTAATGGCAGCGGTGAATAGCCAGAATAAGAGTTCAAGTTGTACAAGCCGGCTCATAAGCGTGTGGTTTTCCTTTTGCAGTAAACGCACCAGCGCCCGGAGAGTTGAAAAGAAAGTTATCGGGCGGCTGCAGCCGCCCGATAACTTTTAGAGATTATCTGATCACTACTTTCTTTACAGCCGTTTGCTGGCCGGCATAGACTTTTACGAAGTAAAAGCCGGCGGGCAGTTGAGCCGTATTTAGGGTCATGAGCTGGAAGCCGGGGGCAGCATCCACTTTCTGGGTCGTCAGCACCCGGCCATCGCTGCTCACCAGGCTGATGAGCACCGTTTGGGCCTGGTCGAGCATCATGCTCACATTGACCTGGTTGCGCGCCGGGTTGGGGAATACATTGACGGTGCTGAAGGCCGTCTCCTCCGAGGTGCTGCTCAGCAGGGCCGATTCCACCAGCGTACCGTACTCCGGTGCGGCGGCACAAGCCAGATCGCCTTCCCCAGAAGTGACACAAGCTTCGGCATTGTAATTCAGCAGATCCATCAGTTCGATATTATCTACATACCAGCCCGGGTTGGTAGAGGAGGGGGCACCGCTAGCATCAGAGCCAAAGCGGAAGCGGAAGGTAGCCTCCTGCCCGCGGTAGGCGCTCAAGTCCACATAAGTCGCAATCCAGCCGTTGGAGTTGCCATGGAAGGCCTCCAGGAAGGGGATAGCAAAAGTGGAGTAGTTCAAACGTCCAATATAGCCGTTGCGGATCATTTTATCATCGACCGCTTCCCAAGAAAAGCCAGCATCAGTGGAGACTTCCAGGAAACCGCCGTCAAAGCCCAGCTCCGTGTCATAACGATGATAGAAGCGCATCGCTGGCTGGGTGCCAGTGACCTGGATCGGCTGGACCAACTGGAAGATCTGGTCATTCTCAAGCTCTGAATTGCGAACATACCAGGAGTAAGTGCCTTCGTAGGCATCCAGGTTGGAAACAGTCCATACTTCGAAGCCCTCGGGCTCGAGGTTGAGGAAGAACCAGTTGGTTTCACCGATGCCGTCTTCCATGTCATCGAAGAACTGGCGGATAGAGCTGAGGTTGGGGTCAGTACTAAGGCGGTAAGTAATGGCGCGCACCTCGCCATCGGCCAGGTTGCCCAGGTCAAACTTAAGCTGGTCGCCCACCACTTCTACACCAGCGCCACTTGCGGAGCCTGCCACGTAGAAAGTCCCTGCAGGTACCAGGTCTTCAACCAGCACTCCACCAGCGGTTTCGCCTTTGTGGTTGGTGATGGTAAGGGTGACGGTAATGTCTTGGCCTGGTTCGATGAAGGGCGTCACTTGTTTAGTGATTTTTAATTCTTTGACGCACTCGGGGCGGGGCTCAAAGTCCTGCACATTATCATTGCGGCTATTAGAGGTGCCTTGGTCAGCAAAATAGCCGATGCCGCGGCGGGCAAATACGCTCCAGATGAGGCATTCATGTACGCCTTCATAGTTGATGATGTCTGCAGCGAGGATGGCGTCGCGCCCGTCGTTGAAGCCGGGGCTGCAGGCTTGCAGCTTCATGCCGTCCATCACCAGGCGGATGGCCATGTTGTTGCCGCCAGTGCCGTTGATGGGGTCTTCATCCCAGCCATATTCATCGACGAAAGCCCAGTATAGGTCCCATAGGGTTGTCGCCCAGATTTCCCCCAGGGGGTGCGGGGCCGTGGTGCCTTTGATGTCATCCAGCACCTGGTTGTTGACGGTGAAATCAGTAGAATAGCGGCGACGACGGATCCCCGGGCCTGTCGTCTCCTGCCCCAAAACATAAGTGCCGATACCGCGGCCCTGAGTGCCCGTATCACCAGGCCGTACGCTAGTGATGAGGGAGAAGAAGTCGCTCCAGCCTTCGCCCATCTGTTCGTCATTGCCCAGGCAGCCGGAGGCAGTAGGGCCGCCAGTGAGGCGGTTGGAAATGCCATGGCCGTATTCGTGAGCGACGATGCCGTTGTCCAGGGTGGCATCAGACAGTTGTGGGCCACCAGTCTCCGGCTGTTGCAGGGTGGCAATTAAGTCTTGCCCGGCAAATTGGCGGATGGTTTGGCAATCGGTAAATTGCATAGAAACAACGGGGATATTTACTTGGTTTCCAACAGTACCGGCCCCCATGCTGACCAGCGCGTCTTCAAAATTGCAGATGATTACGGCAATGGCACCCGCTTGTTGAGCTTTGAGTGCCTTTAAACCAAATTCACAAATCCCCCGGTCTATCAAAGCGATAGCGCCCTGGATTTGGTCGCCATTTACCAGATCATTACAGCCATTAGAACCCTGATTGCTGCCATCGTTGACAATAATGACCGGGCCAGTAACCGGGGTCGTGCTGATTTGCCCGCCAAAGGCAGCGGCCTGTATTTCATAACCCCCAGCTACGGACTGCGGGCTGTCTACGCGGAAAGCGCTGCCACCACCGCTCCAGAGGTACATTTGCATGCGGCCATTGCTGCCGTCGGGTGGGGTGCTAAAGTTGGCGTTGTTGGTACCACCCCCATCCTGGGCTTCTGCGTTTACGTAGTCGTTGCCCACGCCGCCGTTGCCGTAGTTGTTTTGCTGGAAGTTGCCCGCTGGCTCGTCAAAGCCATAGGCAAAGGTGAAATCGTGGAGGAAATTATTCATGTAGAACAATTGAGTCACGGCCGCTTCCCGGTAGGTAGCAGGTTCCTGGCTGGGGTCTAGCGGGAAGTCAAAAATGAGGCTGCTGCCTCCGTTGGGTTCGTCGCCAGTAGGGGTGTTGCTATTGGCGAGGTCCAGGTAGGCATGGACGTTGTTTCCGCGGGTGATCTGAAATTCCGCGCCGGGCTGCCCGTTGGTGTCGTGCCAGCCATAGGGCGAGGCGATGGGGTCAGCGGGGTTGACGATCATCTGGCGGCTGCCATGGATGGGGCTTTCTGCAGGTACGGGATAGACCCGATACTGTGCATTATCGTTCAAGATTGAGCGGTTGGCTATTTCCAGGGCTTCGCCCACCGGGCGGAAAGCATGCTCCGGGTGCTCGGCAGTGCCGCACTTTTGGCCATCTTCGTGGCTATGTGGCGCATCAAAGCTACAGTGGACCGTCCAGTTGAGCTGCCCGATTACCTCGCCAGTGAGTGCATCGATGCGCAGGCTCCAATAATCCGGGCGGTTGGGCATATTGATGGCCAAGTCCCAGGCCAAGCGGGCACTTTCTTCAACCAACTGGTACATCAATTTTACTTTGATGTCAGACCTGGAGATATTGCCTCCGGCATAAACCATCTGCCGCTCACTGGTTTTTTCCAAGAGGTGCAGCGGGCGGTCCATGACCAATTCCAGGTGGGTAGCCGCCGCTTCGATGGCCTGATAGGCCGTAAGGGCCGGGCTGGTGGTATTCACCCGGCTGGCCAAATCAGATGCGAAGCGGTTGGTGGCAAAAGCCACTTTGCCATCTTTCGTGATGTGGATGCCGTTGATGGCGTTGTACAGCTCGATGCCGGCATGGCGTTGCATAAAGTAAAGATGAGTAACACCATTGTGGCGGGTCTGATACTGGTCGCTGACCATGACATCGGCAATGTCGGCCGAAGTGAGTTTCCACTGCCCGTGCTCTTGTTCCAGGTAGCGCAGGGCAATGTCCAATGGTGTTTGCTTTTGCGCCCCAACCGCAGCGGCGGATAGGAAGAGCAGCGCAAAAACGAATGTTTTAGTAAATGTTGCGTTCATAAACGAAATTAATTGGTAAATGAAGAAATGGTGGAACTGGGGAGGGGCAAAACTAGGCAATAAAAAACAAATAGCGGTGCTTGTCAGGCACAGAATGTACCAGCTAGGCGACAAATTGGGCGATTGGGTTAGATGGAGGAAGTATTCGGGCTGTTTTTTGCCTAGTGCCCCATGAATGAAGTTGTTGAACATTAAGCCGCCGCCATTTCGCCGTCGGGCAAGGCGCGAAGAGGGAGCATAGCCGAAGCTACGCGACCGATGAGCAACGCCGCCCGACGGTGAAAGGGCAAGGCTTGGGTGTGCAAGAACTTCGTTCATGGGGCACTAGGGTAGCACTTTGAGCGGCTCAAAGCTCCTGCTGCTCCGATTCGCTCAACTCAAAAGAAGCGACGAAATTTTCCCGGCTGGGCCGGAAGTAGAAGAAGATCAGCAGCCCAATGGCGAAGAAGAGCAGGAAATGGAGCCGCCCCTCCAGCAGAGCCGCTAAGATCAGGAAAAGATTCCCCCCTTCCAGCACCGCCAAACGGATAATGGCCACATTGCGGTATTGCAGCGCCTTGTTGTCCAGCCCTGGTTGTGCCTTGCCGTTTTCGCTCAGGCGCTTATCCAGCCAATAAGCCAAGGCTGCCGTGCCGATGAGGACCAGTGGGGCCAGCAGATCGAAAGGCAGATCGGAAGGCTCCGCCCGATAAAGCCCACTGCGGAGCATGTAGGCCACCAGCACGCAAAACAATACTTGCCCGCCGGCCAGCGCCAGGAAAAGGAGGTTCAACTGTTTAAGGGTATCGCGTGCTGACATAGTCGCTGTATATGGTTGGTTAAACCCCTGCTTACCGCTAACTAAAGCAGGTTCTGAAGAGGCAGGTGAGGAAGCAGTCTCAAAAGACAATGAGCAAAAAAAGCAAAACAAGAGAAAGATTTGATTTTCGATAAAAAATTGGCTGAAGTCAGGATAATTATACTGCTTATTTCGATTTCGCCAACTTTTTAATTCCCGCTTCACTTTGTTTAGACGGGATGTGGGAGCGGGCACGAGGCCCGCCCCTACTTTTTACTTCCCGCTTCACTTCGTTCAGACGGGATGTCACTTCGTTCCATTTTACTTTTTACTTTTTACTTTTTACTTTTTACTTCTTTTGGAACCGTTTCCTAACCGTCGCCGCTGGAGGCCTAAGCGAAGCCGAGGCACGCTCAGGGACAAGCTCTTAAAAATCAATGCACCCCGTGCATCCACTTCTTGAGGAAGGGCGACAATAGCAGCAAAATCGCCGCTGCCGCGAGCACCACATAGACGCCCCACATCATATATACATCGGCAAAAGCTTTGAGCGAATCCGAGGGGTTGGCTGTTTCTCCGGGTTCGGCAATCATTTTGCCCAGCTCGCCAGCGATTTTATGGGCGAAGGCGATGGATAAGAACCAGGCGCCCATCACGAAGCCCACCACTTTGGCGGGGGCCAGCTTGGTCACTACCGACAGCCCGACCGGCGAAAGGCTCAGCTCGCCCGTGGTGTGGAACAAGTACATGCCCAACAGGAAGATGATGGGGATAAGCGTACCCTGATCGGCGGTGCCGATGACGCTGCGGATACCCCACACGATGATAAAATAGCCTAAGGCCATTTGCAACAAGCCGAGCAGGAACTTGATCGGCGTGCGCGGCTCGCGCCCCGCCTTGCCCAGCCTTGCCCAAATCCAGGAAAAGACCGGTGCCAACAGGATGATGTATAAGGGGTTGAGCGACTGCAACTGCGAGGCCTCCATGCCGTGCAAGTTCACGTAGCGGTCGGTCATGATATTGAGCGAGCCGCCGGCCTGCTCGAACAGCATCCAGAACACCATGTGAAAGAAAAACAGGAAGATGAAGACGATCATGCGCTGCCCGTCCTCCTTATCTTCCGCCGTCAGCGAAGTATAAATCAGATAGCCGATGATGCCCAGGCCGCCGATGACCAGGATGTAGCTGGTGACTACCTCCGCGTTGATGAGCAGCGAAAAAACCGGAACGCTCAGCACCGAGCCGATGATGATCAGCCACTGCTTGCTCAGCCCCATCATATAAGGCTTCTTATAGTCAGCCGGATCGGGCGGGTTGCCCTTGTCCTCAAACTTGCTCATGTTGCGCCAGAAGACCAGCACGCCCAGCACCATGCCCAGGCCCGCCACCAGGAAGCCCAGCGACCAGTCGATGCGCTGCCCCAGATAGCCGCAGGTGAGCGGCGCCAGGAAGGCCCCGATATTGATGCCCATGTAGAAAATGGTAAAGGCGCTGTCCTTGCGCGAGTCGTTTTTGTCGTAAAACGTGCCCAGGAAGCTGGAGATATTGGGCTTGAAAAAACCATTGCCCACCGTGAGCAGGGCCAGCCCCAGGAAGAAGATCGTCTCCCCCATGCCCGTGCCCGCCGTGAGCGCCAGCGTAAACTGCCCCGCCGCCATCATGATGCCGCCAGTGATGACCGCTTGCCGGAAGCCCATGAGCCGGTCGGCCAACAGGCCCCCGATGAGGGGAGCGGCATACAACAGGGCGTTATAGGCGCCGTAGATGCCATAAGCCCGCGCATCCGCCTCGCCTTGCGCCATCTGGTCGAAGAGCACTTTGGTCATGTAGAGGATGAGCAGGGCGCGCATGCCGTAGAAGGAGAAGCGCTCCCACATCTCGGCAAAAAATAAGGTGAATAATGCTTTAGGGTGTACTTTGCGCTGCGAGTACACTACCAAGGGTACCCAGATCAGGACGAACACCCAGCCAAAGATGAGTAAGCCTAATGCGAAATCCATAGTTTTTCCAGTTTGTTGATTCGTTTTGTTGTTCAAAAATCGGGCAAAAGGTAAGGTGTTTTTTTGAAATGTAGAGATTTTGGGAGGAAATATCGCTGGCAGGCAGCTTTGCTAAAGCTCGCAGGTTAGGAAATCCTGCGGCAAGTAGTTCAGCGCAAGGATAGCTGCTCCAAAGCCCAGCGGGGCAGCTGAGCAGGCGCTAGGTGGGTCGGAGTGATCGGAGCGCGGCGGCGGCCTGCATTCAACATATTT
>CAYSPJ010000093.1:0-12299 GCA_964432875.1 uncultured Phaeodactylibacter sp.
CCATCCCCACGCCTTGACTACCGCATTATCTCCTGCACCCTTGCCAGCAACTCCACCCGGTTGTGAGCGTCGAACTTGTCATACAAATTCTTCAGGTGGAATTTGACGGTGTTGATGCTGACGAATAGCGCCTGGGCGGTGCCTTTAGTGTCCAGCCCTTTGAAAATGCAGGAAAGCACCTCTGCCTCGCGGGCGCTGAGCGGCGCAATGAGCTTGCGGTTGAGCTTATCCAGGTCCAATTCCTGCACGATATTTTGGCTGAGCTGCCCCCAGGCGATCTCGATGGTAGAGTAAAGCTGCTCCTTGTTGAAAGGCTTGACGATATAGCCTAGCGGAGCGGTATCCTTAGCTTTCGCCAAAGTATCCCGATCGGCGTAGGAGGTCAGGAAAATGAAAGGGATGGCGTAATGCTTGCGCAGGTGAGCGGCGATGTCCAGCCCGTCGACCGCGTCTTCCAGATTGATGTCGAGCAGCACCAGGTTGGGCCGATGCTCCTGGACCATGGCCAGCGCCTGGGCGGCATTGAAAGCCGTGCCGCAGACCTCGTAGCCGTTCAGCCGGCACAAGTCGGCGATATCCTCGGCGATGAGGGCTTCGTCTTCAACAATCAGGATGCGGGGTGTTACGGTCATGGCCAAAAAAAGTTCAAAGTTCAATTCGATATTCCACTGTTTGATATTCAACAGCCCATTCCCTAGGCGCTCATCTTCTCCAAAGCCTCCTCCTTGCGGTAGCTACTGATGATGATGCGCACCTCCGTGCCCTCGGCCACGATAGTCTCCGCCTTGGCCTCCAGCTTACGCAGGAAGGTGTTGATCAGGCGGGTACCGAAGCCTTTTTGAGTTGCGTCGGCAGGCATCCCGATGCCATCATCCTTCACCGAGACGAGCAACTGCCCGCCCTCCTCTGCAATGCGCACCCAGATACTGCCACCCTCCCGGCCCTCGAAAGCATATTTAAAAGCATTCGTTATCAATTCATTGATAATCAAGCCCAGGGGTATCATCATTGAAACATCTAATGCTAGCGGGGCGATATCGCGGTGGATAGCGATGTCCTGTTTTTTGTAGTTGTAAGACCCCAGCAAACTCTCGCAAAGGCTGTCGATATACTGGGGTACATCCACCTGGCTGAGGTTGTCTTCGCTATAAAGGTGATGGTGGATGATGGACATAGAGCGCACCCGGCTCTCCCCTTCGTTAAGAGCGGCCAGGGCCGTCGGCTCCTCCACATAGCGCGATTGCAACTGCAAGAGGCTAGAGATGACTTGCAGGTTGTTCTTTACCCGGTGGTGGATTTCCTTGATGAGGAATTCTTTTTCATCCAGCATCTTGGAAATGATGCCGTTTTTCTCCTTCAGTCGGCGGATATTCTTCTGCCGGGTGCGGTATAACAGCCCGATGCTCAGGGCTACAGCCAAGAGCGCCAGTGCGGCGAGGGCCAGCAGCCATTGGTTGCGCTTGGCCAAGGCTTTGTCTTTTTGCAGCAGGATGATTTCGCTCTCTTTCTTTTCCGTTTCGTACTTAGTGAGGGCATCCACCAGGTTGCGGTCTTTCTCCGCATTCAAAACACTGTCCTTTAAATGTTGGTGGCCTCTGAAATAAAAATAGGCCTGCTCATAGTCTCGAACCGCCTCATAACTGGCCCTGAGATAGTCGAGGCTGCTCAGCTTCTCTTCTGTAAAGCCATTTTTCCCCGCCATTTCCAGGCTATTCAACAAGGAGGTGATGGCCTTGCGGTAATCCCCGGTTTTGTTGTAAAGCTTGCCCAGCCCCTGATAGGCCAGGCATAAAGCATGAGCATTCAAGCGGTCTTTTTGCTCCAGCAAGTCAAAGTAGGTTTTAAAGGCCTGTTCGTACTCGTTTAGCTCGATCAGCGTGTTGGCATAATTTAATTTGCGCCTTTGCAGGTCTTCTTCGGCAAGCGTGAGGGCGATTGATTTTTCCAATAGTGCTTTACTGGTCTGATAATCAGCCTGACGATAGTAAATGTTGCTGAGGTTGTTCAAAGCCATCGCCTGCCTTTTCTCATCGCCGGTTTCCACAAACATGTCGAAGCTCTTGCGGAAGTAAATCCCGGCTAAGGAATCTCGTTGAGTGGCCTCAAATACCGCACCGATGGAGTTTTGAACCGACCCAAGCTTCGTCACCTCGTTTGCCTTGTGGAAGTAGCGCTCGGCCTCGAAAAGCGATTTCAATGCCTGCTCGTATTGCCCCAGGGGGATGTAGCTGTTGGCCTCATAAAACTTGGACGACGCGTATTCCGCGTCCCGGCCTGCTTTGAGCGCATATTCACCATACTTCCGGCAATACAAAAGCGCTTTCTCGGGATTGTCGTAGATGACCAAACGCCTCAATTGATTATACCACTGCATGCGCAGCGTGTCTTCATCAGCAGAAGCGATTAAAGCCAACAGGCTATCTTCCGCGGCTACGCTTGAAACAGCACCTTGCTGGGCTTGCCCCTCGGCTAGCGCCATAAAACTGATCATCATAGCAATAGAGAGGTATCGCATATAGTTGGCCGTTTTGTTGTTGTTTCATATCTCACCGGTGCTGATTGTATCGCCAAGGCCGCAAGGGGTGCAGCAGCTCTACTCATCTGATCGCGTGCCCCCTACGCAAGCGCATCCGGCTGAACGTCCAGCAGAGGGTTTACCCCCCTTAAAGCTTGTCAAGCCTACTCCTCTTCCTCTTCCCCGCTTTTCCAGCGAAGGTACAATTTATGTTCGAAATCGGGCACTTCTTCAAGCATTTCATCTCCCCTTAGCGCTGCCTCAGGCTCGTGCTGTTCAATCAAGTCCTTAATATCCTGGAGGGCCTCCAAAGTCTTTTGCTGGATGAGGAGCTGCAGCTCTTCCTGGCTCAGCTTGTCTCGGTCAGCGGGCTTCTCATGATTTGGCATGGCGGTGTTGCTTTCCGGGTATCCTCGATCACAAACGGACCGTGCGGGCGGCAGAGTAAGCCGACTTCAAGCCATTGCGATAGTAAACCCGATATTTGTATGCGTAAGTATTGCCAGGCTGACACTCGCTATCCGCCAGTTCCAGCACAAAACTGTCCAGAAAGGTAGAAAAATGGCGGAATGCACCCTCATTTTCAGCTTTATACACCACCACTTGTGCTATCTCGCCGTAAGGCTCCGGGAGTTGGAATTGCAGGCGCACGCGGCGGCCATCGGCCTCGGCCGATAAGCCTGGCACCAGCCCAGCCTGTTGATGCTGCGTGGCCACGGCCAAAGTGCGCACCACGCGGGAGCGCAGCCCGGCATCATCCACGGCAGTAATCTGGTATTCGTAATCTGTGCCGGGCTCTAAATCGCGGTCGGTGTACTCCGTCTCCAAGCCGGTAAAGGCCTGTAGCATGGCCCACTCGCCCCCGGCAATGCGGCGAGCCAGCTCGTGGCGCAGCACATCCGGGCTGTTGCTGTTCACCCAGCGCAGATATACGCTGCCATCCTCCAATAGTTTATAACTTTCAAACAAAGCTGCCGTGGGCGGGATGGTATCGGGTTTGCTCAGTCTTAGCATTTCCGAAAACCCCGATACATTGGAGCGAATATCCACTGCAGCGATGCGGTAATAAATCTCCTCGGTGAGGGTGTTGAGCAAGACGGTGTCTTGCCATAACGTATCGCGCACCAGGCGGCTGTTGCGGCGGATAAAGACCTGATCGGCGCCGTTGGCGGTATAGACGTTATATCCGGCCAGGTCAGCCTCGCTGCCCAGGTGCCAATGCAGGTGTACCACACCACTGCTGTCTATGCGGCCGCTCAGGCCCAGCGGCGCTGCGGGCGGCATTTGGTCCTTGATGAAGCCATATACCGGGCTGCTGCAAGCCTCGTTGCGGGCGGTGTCCAGCGCGCATACCTGATAATAGTTGTTGCCGAGGTAGTCGGGTTGCTCGTCTTTGTAGGCCCGTGCCGCGGCGGGCAGGGTGGCCGATATGGCGCGGTATGGCCCATCGCGCAGCTTGCTTTTCTTCACCACATAGCCGGCCATATCCTTCGATACGCTGTCCTGTACCCATTCTATGAGCATATATTCATCGCGGTGCATAGTAGCTTCTGCCCGTCCGACGGGTATCGGAGGCGTGAGGTCGCGGGCAGTCAGTTGCACGGGTTCGGCGGGTTCCGACAAATCGCCGAAAGCATCTATGCCGATGATGCGGTAGTAATAGGGCACATAGTTGTCGGCTTTGGCCGTGAAAGAAATTTCGGGGATGCCGAAGGCTTCCGCTTCGTCTATGGTATGGATGTAAGGCCGCTCGTTGAGGCGCTCGTAGCGCTGGCCATCGCGGGAGCGTTCAATATAGTAAGAATGGAAATGCCGTTCGTGTAAGGCTCGCTCCCAGGAAAGGACCACCTCGCCGTCCAGGGCTTCATACCATTTCAGCTCGGGCCGAAAGGGGTGGTCAAACTGACGGGAGTACAGCGCGGTCGTCTTGTAAAGCGCAGTATCGCCTGCCACTAATGTGATGCGGTAGGCGATGTGCGCCGTTGCAGGCGGTTGAGGGTCGGTCAGGCGCAGCCCCATTGCTTCGGCTGCCAGAGCATCCATATCGGCAATGAGTAGCGCCGAGGAGTAGCGGTTGAGCAGCTCGTTGCGGCGGTCGGCCAACTGGTAAACGTCCAAATTATCAGTTTGCAGCGTTTCCCATTCGCCGTGGATACACTCTGCCGCCATGACGAGATAGCGATCATCCGCTACGGCATTCACTGCTTGCTCAAACCGTGGGAGCGCCCAGGGGCGGATGTCATCCTTTACCAATTCGAACCCGCGCGGATCGAAGTCTTCAAAGCGTTCAAAACCGTAGCGCTCTACCCGGTAATATGCCTGCAAACTGTTGAGCCAGCGGTATTCATCGGCCGGCGCCCAGCGGATGACCATCTCTTGCCCGCGCTTTTTGACAATGGCGTGCAGCGGTTTTTCGGCCTCCGGGGCCAGGGTGTAGGTGGTATCGGAAGCCTGCCCCCGCAAATAGCCGCCGCAGAGCAGAAGCCCGCCGAACAAGATAAGCTGTATGGATTGGAATGTGTTCATAAAACACCGCTTTTAGTACATTTAATGTATTGTTGCCTGATGGCGTATCCCTACGGTCAATAAGTGAAATTTAATACTCGGTTGCTGCCCGGTATGCGCGTGTTGTTCAGGAAACCTTTGTCTGCCTGAAATTTGAGCGAATAGCTGCCTTGATGTTGCTGCATCTGATAATAATTAGTAAAAAGCAAATCCAACTGCTTGGTGAAGGCCGGGTATCGCTCATTGATGAGGTCGTTATACTTGTTTACTACTCCCGGCACGACAGGATTGGCAGGCGGCGGCACACAATTGGCAAAGGACATGCCCCAGGTCGCATCCAAAATCTGATCGGTGGCCCAGGCCGATATATTCATTATATCGATGGCGACACGGATGGGAAGATCATAGCTGATCTGTGTGGGTATGTAAACATTGGACACACTAAGGCCCGATGTACTTGACGAGGAGGCGGCGTAAGGCTGGTAAGGCACCTCATCGAGATAAGCCCCCCATACCTCGCCAATCTCGCCATCGGTGAGCGCGCTTTTGTAGTTAGTGGCTCTGCTATTGAAATTCATCGGTATGACGGATTGCAGATAGGTGGCAGGCGTCAGGTCTGATAATAAGGCATTCCAGGTGAAGCTCACATTGAGCGTGGTTTGGGTGTTGCAGGTCGTCTGTGGGTTGGTGTAGGTCCAGGAATGTGTTTTGGATTGCATCTCTTCAAAGAGATTTACCAAGCCGATTGCACTGTGGTTGAGGTAGTTGTTGTAACCGCTCAACCCTTGATTGGCCGTGTGTACATAGTCCGGCTGGCGGATAACGCTGTTGTTCCCCGATAACGGATTGGTGCCCGCTGAACCTTGCCCATGAACGCCGACGCCGGTTAAGCCAAAGGCAGCGCTGTACTTCAGGTCGCGAACCAACTCCACTTCAACCTCCACGCGCGGAACGGTAATCGGCGCCCCGGCTGCTCCAAACTCGCCCACCATGTCGAACACATCAAAACCCTCGTCATTGTGCAGGTAAAGTGTCGGGTAATGAGATAGCGCAGAGGTGTTGTTAACCTGTGTAATGGAGGTATTGGCCATCTTGTCGTCGAGCGTATTGTACCGGCTGGTCTTGAAATACCACTGGTAAATCAGGTCTTCGTTGCGCCCCAGTTGCTTGCCAGGGTCGAGTTGGATTTCGATGTTCACCTCGTGCGAGCCGGTCAGGTCGTTTTCAAACCCCGCTACGCTGAGATTGGTCGTCCGCAACTCGCTGAGCAGCGTGCCGCTATTGTCTCCGATATTGGGCGCGGGCATTCGCTCCCCGCTGGGCAGGTTAACATATTTGATAGCGCGGCGCACCAACTGGCAGGAGTAGTAAGCGTCGTTTTGCAGTTGCGGCAGGGCACCCAGAATGACCGATACCGTGGAGGCGCCATGAAGGTTATTGAGATTATCGGTGATGGGTTCACCGCCCTCCAAATCCTGCCAGCGGAAGAAGTATTCATACTCCACATTATCATCGTTGGCGCGGAAGTAACCTTTGGAGGGGTCGGTAGAGGCCATGTCTTCGGCAAAGGCAATGAGCGTTGATTTACCAAATAATTTGAATACCTCGTCTTGCAGAAAAAACCGTTGGTTGCGGATAGGCAGGGTTTTGCTCACCATCTCGTGGGGGATCGGATAGGGGTCGCGCCCGGTGCGAAAAGTACGGGTATGCGCTTCGGCCCAGTCACTGCCGGCCTCATTTTTAAGGCGTTTGGGATTGCTGCTGTCGGTGTAGTCCCAGGCGATGAGCTTGATATAAACTTCATGTTCGGTGCGCTCGTCCATTTTGCGGATGTCGAAGGTGAGCGCCTTTTTATCCTGCGACCAGCTTTGGGTTACGGGCAGATTGGTTCCGGTGCTTTGGTTCTTCACATACAGGCTTTCGATTTCTATTTCCAGCACAGCGGTGTAGGGCAGCTTGGTTTGCTGATTGATCATCGGGATAGGAAACTGCTCGTTGACGGGAAGGATGAAGGTGGCCAATGGGTCTTCAAATACGCTCACATCGCGGGCGCCGTCTTCCGGCCACATTTCATACAGGATGGGTATTTCATCGAAGAGGCCTTCGTAAGGCGGCACGCACTTTTCGCCCACGGTGATGTCTATTGTTTTGCGCCCTTTGATGAGGCCGTTGAGTACGCGGTAGTAGATGCCGGCCCGGCCTTCTACCCAGGTGGGGTTGGGGCCGCCTGCACTCAGTAGCATGGCTGCGGCCATCTCGAAGAGCGAAAACTCCCGCTCCTTGCCCAGTAGTTTGCCGCGCAGCCCGATTTCGCCCTCCAGACCGGCATACACCTGCCCGGTGGCGTACCAGCCGTTCACGCCGGGCTTGTCGCTGCGGCTGCCCGCGCCGGAGCAAGTGCGATCGGGGCTGTAGGTGAGGTTGACATCCATACCCACCGTGGTGCTCAGGGAAGCGTAGATAAACCAGGCTTTCACATCGGTATCGGTGGCCAATTGCGCCCCAAAAGCGATGCCCTGCGCTTGCTGGGCCATTGCCACATCATTGCCATCTCGGGCGCGAGCCGTTTTCGATACCGGCGCGGTATTGTCCAATCCATTGTCGCTGTCGCCCTGCTTGGGCGAGTTGAGTATATGGGCGATGCGTGCCGGCATGGGCAGTTCGGAAGGTAGGTTGTGCCCCACCATGAAATAGCCGGTGGCTTGAGCCGTGATGGGGCCGAGTTTGAGCTGCAGGCCGGCCATGTCCGCTCGCGGGTCCCCGGCATGGAAGTACCACTGCTCCGTACCGCTGTGGACGTGGAAGCGGGCGTCAATCACTTTGGGCTGCCCGTTGGGGCCAGTAATCAAGCCATTGGCTACGTTGGCGAAAAGCGAAATGTTGCCGTCGAACACATGGTGTTTGCCCACCCGCTCCCAGCCAAATCCGGCGGAAGCCCAAAAATTGCTTTCTTTTGACCGGTTTTCAATAGACGACATCAAGTAAGCATCGCCATCTATTCTAAGGCTGTTGATGCCCACTCCTTGAGCAAATGAACCGGCTATGCTCACGTCCATGTTCAGGGCCGATGATACCGGCGCCGCTAAGCGGGTAGCCAGTTTTAGCCCATACGTGCCAAACTCCGGGCTGGGCCGCAGCGCATCGGGAGTGGAGGCCACCGATACATCAACGGCAGGAATCTGCCCCAATACATCATTTACCACCGCTTGAACGGCGCTCGCATTGTCGTTGCTAAACCCATCGTTGCGCCGCATGTTCATATACACCCCGCCGCCCAAGCCATGCAGGTTTACGCCCGGCGCGATAGGTACCCCCGGAAATCCTACCATCCCGTCCACATACCAGTAGCCGAAGTAATTGGCCGTTTCACCAAAGGGGCGGTTGAAGTTGATAGCACGCACCCCAAAGTCGGCCTTTAGCTCGGTGCTGATGCCAAGCGGGAGGCTCACGCTCAGCTCGCCGCGTGCGCCGCGGTCACTGTTTTCCTGGTAGAATTCAATGTTGCCGTTGATGCTCATCCCAAAGATATCATCCATGACAATTTCGAGGCTGCCGAGGTCTATGCCGTCAAATGCCAGTTTTTTACTGCTCGTGTTCATTTGCGATTTCACGGCCAGATCAACATCCGCGCCGAAACCGCTCTGGCCGCCGCCGCCCAGTTCCACGCGAGGGTTGATGTTGAAGCGCACGCTATTGATGTTTTGCTGTACAATGCGGAGTTCCTCAATGTTGATAGGGAAGTTGTTGACGGCCATGGGTTTGCTCGTAGCGCCCGGAGGAGGAGGAAGAGGTCCGCTGCCACTCGTGGGCGCACCCGATGCGCCGCCGCTGCCGGTACTGCTTCCGGCGCCACTCGTCGGCGGCGGGGGCAAATTGTCGCAACTCGCTCCATCGCCAGTAACGGCTTGCCCCAAAATAGAGAAGGCCTGATTGCTGAAACCATCCCGTGAGTGATAGCCGAACTGAAAGTCCACCCAGGGGATCGTAAAAGTGACCGGCTCGGTAAAGGCGACCTCCATATTGCCCGCAAGCTGCGCATCGAAAAAGGCCGTGCCGTCACTTTGCACCACCCGCACATAAGAATTAGGGCACAAATTTGCCGAAGCCGACTGCATGAAAGGGAAGGTCAGGCCAACGGGAGGTTGCACCAGAAACTCCATATTGGGCGCCCGGCCTTCGTCTTGCGGCGAAATGAAGGCGCTGTACTGCAAGTACTGGTCGGCCGCCGTGATGGGCATACCGAGGCGGCCGTTCAGCCCAGCGTTCCAGGTTCCGGTATTGTTGGCGCTCCATTGCACCAGTTCGATATACAGGGTATCTAATGACAGGTACCAATTGCCGATATCGCCATCGGCGATGCTGGATGCCCGGATCTTCGCCGTGAGCAGGTTGTCCATAATCATATCCGCTACTTCAAACTGAAAGCGCTCCTGTTCGAAGAGCCATCCTTCTGCGGATCTGGCGGTGAGAGATTTCATATAAAAACCTTCCCACAGCGGGTCGAGGCTGCGTACGCCGTTTTGGGTTGTCACATTATCATCCTGGTAATTGGCCGGCACCCTCATGTCGGGCGGGTTGCGGGTGTCAGAGAAGTCCACCCAGCCTTGGTTGAGCGTGAAGCCGAGGCCGGGCAGCCCGCGGATTTGGAAGGGGGCCATGCTGAACTGCCCCAAAAAGCCGAAATCCGGCGGCGTGCCCGAGCCCAGCGCCGGCGAATCGGCCGCGCGGGGATACGACAGCGTGATGGCACCGCTCACCCTGCCTTCGCCCGGCGCGCCATCCTCCGTATCGGGTACCAGCACCTCGCGGGAGAACTGCACTTCAATGTTCAAGCCGAAGTCTTTGATGCCCTTACAGTCAATTTCTACATAAGTGGCGGAAGCTTTGACGCTTTCAGCGGTGGCCGCCGCCGATCCTTTGAGGATGTATTTGGTGTCGCCGATGTCGGGCAAGTCTATATCCACCACGGGATGCAAGATGAACTCCTCCCCAAAACCAGCTGGCAGCAGGCAGATATCCGAAGCGGAGAGCGAGAGCCAGTAATTGCCCCAGGAGGGATAGTGCAGGTTGTACATCACCTGGCAGCTCGCTCGTTCAGGCGTGAAGGCCATGTTGTTGAAGCCGAGCATGAGGTGCTCGCCGTTGATGTCCCACACGATACCAGCCGGCATATTCAACGCACGCCCCCGGCCTCCTAGCATGATACTAATGAGCCGCTCAGTGCGGAGGAAGCGATCCAAGCCCGATACGCTTACCGGATCGTTGGGGTCGTAGTCGTAATCTTTCACCGCATACACCTGGCCTTCGTAAATGCGGCCGTTGGCGTTCACTTTCACGTCTTCAAACTCCACATTTACCCGCACGCTATCCAGGAAGGGGATTACGATGGTGCCCGTACCCGCCGCCCGGTTTCCGCTCTCGTTACTCACCGACTGCAGCTCGATGGTGAAATAACCGATTTGCAGGCTAGAAAAGCTGGCAATTGATGTAACTGGGGCCTGGTTGGCGATTTCCCCGAACTCGCAGTCGCTTTCGCAATTGGAAGCAGCAGCCTCCGGGGCTGGGATGCCCGTGCCGTCGCCATCGCCAGGGCGGAAGCCGTACCAGAAGGTGGTAATCTCGCTATAGCCGTTATTGGTCACTGGGGTTTGGCCAGTAGGGTCGATAGCCTGCACGCGCAGGGCGTATTGATGCCCCTCGATCAGCTCGATCTGATCGGGGTATTGGTAGTTGAAGACTTGGTCGATGATGCCCGCTTCATCGAGGAGCGGGAACTGCCCGGGATCGTTCATCAAAATCTCCAAGTCGTTGAAAGGCTGGCCCGTGATGTCAATCATTTTCAAACGATACTCAAAAGTGCTGGGCAGCGGTGCATAGGTAAAAGGCGGCTCCCAGAAGGTGAAGAAGAAACTGTTGTCGTTGGCCTCCACCACATCATCCTGCATCGGCAGGATGATAACGGGCATATCGCCATAAAGGATGTCGAAATGCGCCGAACAATTGAAGCCGACCGGAGCGCCGGTGGCCCAATCAAAAGCGAGGATGCAAACCTCATAGGTTCCTTCCGGCAAAGCGCGATTGAAAAGGATAAGGTCGCGCTGCTCTGGGGTCACGCCGGAGATGTCCACATCGCTGAGGCTGTTGAAGCCAAAATCGGTGTTTTCCAGGTCGTTGCCGGTGAGGACTAGGGTGCCGAAAGCCGGAACGGTGAATGGTATGGAGGGGCGATAGCCTGGCTTGGTTTGCGCCAGCAGACCTGTATTGGCACTGATACGGGTGTGGAAGTACAGCTCCCGGTCGGCACCCGTGGTATTGGTAATGGATACAAAGGCGTTATCCGCGTTGTTGAGGTAATACTCCAGGCTGACGGGATAAGGCGGGAAAATCTCGATCTGCAATTGAATGGGCTGCGCGCCCGCCCAGGCTCCGCAGCAAATCAGGATCAGCAAAAGGATGATTTTTTTCATGTCCGGCGTGGGTTAAGTGCATAAGTATAAGCGATATGGCCGCGCAATTCGCGGAAAGAGGCATTGACCGTGGCGGTATTATCCAGATAGTACCAACGCATGGACAGCCCGTGCCCGCCCTTGAGGCGGAGGTTGCCGCCGAGGGAGAGGTTGAGGTTGGTGCCATCGTTTTCGCCATTGAGGCGGTTGCGGTTGTATTGGGCGGTAGCCGTGGTATGCAAAGCTTTTTTAAACAAGCTCTTGCTCAGCATCAGGCCGCCTCCGCTGCGCCCTTGGGTACGGTTGAAAAAATCGTAGCGGTTGTGGTTGAACAACGGCCCGATGCTCCAGCCGCTTTCCTTCAGGGTAAAAAGCAGGTTGGCATTGAGGCCCGTACCAGTAAAATTGGCATTGACTGGGCTAAGCCCCGATTCGTTCACCACCTCGTTGCGGAAACCGTTGAGGCTCAGCGCCGCTTTGGCACCGTTGTTTTCAAATAACTGCACCCGCCCCCCGGCGAAAAGGTTCTGGGTGATGGTGACGAATTTCAGGGTGTCGTTCACCTCGAGGAGGCCCGACTGGTTCTCGTGCTGGTAGTTGGCGTAGCGCAGTGTCAGGTTCAGCTTTTGGCTGGGGGAATAGCTGGCGGAGAGCGAGCCGATGAGCCGCTGGCTCTGGAAAGCCTTGCTGCCCCGCAGGTTGTCGCGCTGCAAGCCGAAGGAGCCGTTGAAACGCAATTTGCGTTTCAGCAACGGCAGGCCCAGGTTAGCAGTGTAGTTCTCCACGTCGTTTTGCAGGAAATTAATACCGAAGGACTGGTAGAACGGCTCGAT
>CAYSPJ010000093.1:12399-13811 GCA_964432875.1 uncultured Phaeodactylibacter sp.
GCCGATCTTGGCACCCTGGATGCGGCGGTTGTAGCTCGGCAGCACCGCCGGGCCAGCCGGGTCATTCAGCTCCTGGATGACAAACAGGTTTTGAATTTTCCCCGAAAACGCCGTGAGACGGAAGATCCCCGGCGTCAGTTCTACGCCGGCCCCCAGGAAAGCCTTGCCCGAAAAGACATAAGGCGAAAAATTCAAGGTGCGGTGCCCCAAGTGCAGCTTGGCCCACTTGTAGTAAGGGCTGGCACCAAACTGGTTGAAAGGGTTGGAGATACTGCCCTGCTGCTGGCTCAAAGAAAAAGACACCGGTACGTTGATGCCCGCGAAAGAGGCGTTGAGGCCGCCGGCAATGCTGTATGCCAAAGGCGCATTGCGCGGCAGGCCATCGCCGCTGTAAGCGTAAAAATTGGAACCCAGCCGGAGGCTCCCGGAAAGGGCTGGCTGGTCCTTCAGAGACAGCCCGGCCAGGTCCTGAGCAACTAATTCTGTCACCAAGATCAAAAAGAATATGGGTAGTAGGATTCTCATTGCAATCAACGATAGATGATGAAGTTCATCGGGTAAGCCGTTTCGTTGTTGTAAGTCCGGATGACGGCCGCCCCGCCATCAAAAGTCACGTTATAGAGTTGGCTGAGCGTGCCCCGGCTGGTCGCCACCACGCTGCAGTTGGTGGCAGACAGGCTTAAGCCCGAGATAGTCACCCTGACTTCGTTGTTGCCAGGCACGGTGATACTCACACCGGGGGAGGTAAAGATGGAGTTGCCCGCTGGCCCTACGGCACCAGCGTAAGTATTACCCCCGCCGCCGCTCGGTGCTGGCTCTACTGGCCGCCACTGGCCGTTGTCGAAGGTCAGTACATCGCCCTGGCTGGGAGTTTGGTTCGACACGGGCCGGTTGCGCAGGTGAGTCACGGTAAGGTTGTTGTAAAACCCGCTGACATCGCCGCCAAAGGGGGTATTCAGCTTGACTTTCTGCTCGGGATCCAAATCGCCCGTATTCGTGATGATGCCGTTGGCAATGCTGATACCGGGGCCGGCGGTATAGGTACCTGGAGGGCCTGCCGGGCCTTGAGGGCCCTGAGAGCCTGCCGGGCCCACAGCACCCGCGGGGCCTACCGGGCCTGCCGGGCCTTGCGGCAGCACGAGATTCAAGGTCTGATTGGGCGGTGTGCCCGTGATGGCCGCCTGTGCCGTAGCACCAGAGATGACGGTGCCGATGCTCAAGCTGTTCGGCGGGCCAGCGGGGCCTTGCGGCAACACGAGATTCAAAGTCTGATTGGGCGGCGTGCCCGTGATGGCCGCCTGAGCGGTCATTCCCGAGAGCACTGTGCCAATGCCCAGGTTGTTGGGCGGGCCGGCGGGGCCTTGTTCACCTTGCGGCAAGACGAGGTTCAACGTCTGGTTGGGCGGCGTGCC
>CAYSPJ010000093.1:13911-16121 GCA_964432875.1 uncultured Phaeodactylibacter sp.
CCAATTGGGCCGATGGGGCCAGCCGGGCCTTGAAGCCCTTGCGGGCCAGACAGCCCTTGGGGGCCAGCCGGGCCTTGAGCCCCCTGCGGCAATACCAGATTGAGCAACACGGTATCATTAAAGCCCGGCGTAAAAGCCGCGTTCGCCAATTGGCCTGCTACTACGGTGCCGATACCCAGGTTTGGCGCTGGGCCAGCCTCGCCTTGAATGCCTTGGGTTCCTTGGGGGCCAGGCACCCCCTGGGGTCCCTGGGGGCCTTGAGGGCCAGCAGGGCCTTGCGGCCCAGCGGCACCTTGCAAACCCTGTGGGCCCATTGGCCCCGTTAGCCCTGACGGGCCGGTAGCCCCCGGCGGGCCGGCCGGGCCTTGCGGGCCAGTCTGCCCCGGAGGGCCTTGTACCGCGCCGACATTCACCCAGTTTTCCCCATCCCATACATAGCCATCGCCCGTGCTGGCCACGATGACCAAATCGCCGATATTGTTGTCGCTGCCATCTGGCAAATCGCCAGCAGTGGGCACTGAGCCAACTACAGTCACGCTATTGCCTTGTGGCCCTTGTGGCCCTTCGGGGCCGACAGGGCCCTGCGGGCCGGCTGCGCCAGTCTCTCCCTGCGGGCCGGCCGGCCCGATGGGGCCCTGGGGGCCTTGGGGGCCGACTTCACCCTGTAAACCCGGTAGGCCCTGCGAGCCAGCTGGCCCCTGCGGCCCTTGCAAGCCCTGGGGCCCGGGCAAGCCTTGCGCCCCTGCCATACCCTGGAGCCCGGGAGGCCCCACCGGGCCCTGCGGCCCGCGGATCAGGCCGACGCTGCCCCAGCTTGTGCCATTCCAGACGAAACCTTCGCCCGTACCACTGATGATAATCAAATCGCCAAGATCGTTGCTGCTCCCATCAGGCAGCTCGTCCACAGCATTCACTGTGCCGACGACGGTGATACCGCCACCCTGGGGCCCTTGCAAATCGATAAAGGGCCCGAAAGAACCATCCGGGTTTTCAAAGCGGATGCTCGTGCCGGCCCACTCGTGAGCGGGCGGCGGCCCCGGCAGCGAACTGCCCGAGGATTCTGCGTAAAACGCATAAGGTACTGCCGCCATAGGGATGGAGCCCAGCGAAATAGTACCCGATGGCGTGACAATAGACACCGACAGGCTCGCGCCGCCGCTGCCCCAGTCCAGCCCCTTCAGCTCTTCGCCCCCAATTTGGATGTTGACGATGCCAAAGGCGTCGGTCACCGCCGTCTGCATCTCTTCGTAGCTATCCGTCGCCGTGGTGATTTGGATTTCAATGGACACCTGCTCATTCGCTGCAGGCGTGCCGTCGCTGTTCTTGATCGCTGCCTGGTAGTTGATCACCCCAGGCGTCGTCTGCGCGCCTAGCGCTACAACAAACACGAAAGTTAATAGATAGGATAATAATCGCTTCATGGTAAAATATTTGGATTTTGATATGAAATGGCAGTTGTCAATGGTGGCCATTGCCAGATATCGTGGTGGTCAGGAAATGCCGTTCATCCATTACAAGCCCGTTTTCACGATTTGCCCCAGTAAGTAAAACTGCCCACCGATTTTGGCCTGCAGGCTATACATCCCGGCAGGCAGCTTGCTGAGGTCGATGCGGCCGTTGTCTTCCTTTTGCCAGCCGGCCAATTGCCCGCCTTCTGTAAACCACCGTAGCTCCCCAATAGGCGCTTCTGACTGGATGTACACCGGGCCCGTGCTCGGGTTGGGGAAAATCTTGACGCTGATATCCCTGGCAGGCATGGAGATTGTAGAGGTGAGGACACCCGCATTCATGGTTTGGAAGCCCTGACCAGCATAGACCTCACTGCTGGCACCGCTGAAGATAAAGGCTTCACCCAATGTACTGTTGATGAACACCTGGCCATTGCCGCCCGAGTGCCCCGCCGCCGAAACGACGCTGCCGGACGCCTGGGGTTGGGCAGATAGCCCCAAGCTCAGTGCGGATAAGAATAGGGTAATGAGGTAACGCATCTCTTTCTGTTTTTGCTTGTTGCAAAGATGAGCGGGATGAAGATGTGGCGAGCTACCCGTTTGGGTAGTATTGCGCGACCTGGAAGTCTCGGATGGAGAAAATTAGATTATAGCAAAAAAACGCGGGCTAAATCTGACAAAATAACTAACTTGCCCAGGGTCTGGCCTCGGTCAAATCCCCCGGCTGAAATCAACATCTCCTAAGCCTATGAAAACGCTGCT
>CAYSPJ010000093.1:16221-20922 GCA_964432875.1 uncultured Phaeodactylibacter sp.
CAGGCCTTCGAGCTGAGCGGGGCGATCAATACCGATTGGGAAGAGATTTCTCAGGATGAAGACTACGTTTACATCGGAGATTTTGGCAATAATGCCAACGGCAACCGCACCGACCTGCACCTCCTGCGCATCGAAAAGAACAGCCTGCTGGCTCATGCGCCGATTATCGATACCATCTGGTTTTCCTACGCGCTGCAAACGGATTTCAACCCCACTGGCAGCAACAATACCGATTTCGACTGCGAGGCTTTTGTCGTGTCTGCCGACAGCATCTATCTGTTCACCAAAGAGTGGGTCAGCCAGCGCAGCAGCCTGTACGTGCTGCCGAAAAGCCCGGGCGTGCAGGTGGCGCAATTTCGTGGCGCGCAGGAGGTGCAGGGGCTCATCACGGGCGCTACTTACCTGGAAAACAAAAATTTGGCGGTGCTCTGTGGCTATAACCCCTTGCTGCAGCCTTTCTTGTTTTTACTGTACGATTTCGCCGGCCAAGACTTTTTTGGCGGCAACAAGCGAAAGGTAAGCCTCAACCTCCCTTTTCACCAAATTGAAGGCATCGCTACTACTGATGGGCAGACCTATTTCGCCTCCAACGAGCGCTTCGCCCAAGCATTTCTCGAGATCGAGCAAAAGCTCCACCGGCTGGATTTGTCGGCCTTGTTGGGCAGTTACCTCGATTCTCCTACCGGGCTGGAAGCCAATCCAACCAGCTTTGGGCTTCGTGCCTACCCCAATCCCGTCGGGACGGAACTGACCCTGGAAGCAGCAGAACCAAACACGCGGCTCTGCTTCGAGCTCTTGAATGCGGCCGGCCAAATCGTCCTCCGCGATTGCTTCGCCGGCACGGCGGCCTTCCAAGTCGGCGGCTTGCCGCCAGGCCCCTATTGGCTGAGGCTAGAGCGCGGGCAGGAAAGAATCGGCGTCGGGAAAATCATAAAAAAATAGGCACTACTGCGGGCAAAATCCTAAACATCAAAAATACTTAGTTCATGAAAAACATCGCTTTGATCACTCCCACTGGATCGGCTAGCCTCGCTAGACTCCTCTCCCAAATCTTAGCTTTAGCCTTAGCCTTAAACTTAGCCCTCCCCCTCCGCGCCCAAGCCCCCAGCGAACCTCGCCTGGCCGGGCTAGACACGCTAGCCCAGCGCCTGCTGGCCGAGTGGCAGGCCCCTGGCGTGGGCATCGCCGTAATTGAAAAGGGTAAGGTCGTCTATGCCGGCGGCTTTGGATACCGCGATTACGAAGGGCAAAAACCCGTCACAGGGCAGACCCTCTTTGCCATCGGCTCTAGCACCAAAGCATTCACCAGCGCCCTCCTGGGTAAACTACAGGCTGAAGGCAAGCTCGACTTCGACAAAAAAGTGCGGGATTACCTCCCCGGCTTCCGCTTTTACAACGACGACCTGGACCGCTTGACCACGGTGCGCGATCTGACCTGCCACCGTACCGGCCTGCCGCGCCATGACTTTTCCTGGTACCTCAACCCCTCTACCCGCGATAGCCTGCTGCTGCGCATTCAACACTTCGAGCCTTCGGCCGAGCTGCGGGAGAAATGGCAGTACAACAACTTTATGTTCCTTCTTCAGGGCGCTATCGCCGAGGAAATCACTGGCAAGAGCTGGGAGGACAACATCCGCGAACATTTTTTCCAGCCTCTGGGCATGAAGGCCTCCAATTTCGCCCTCTGGAAAGGCAAACATGCCGAACCAGCCCTCGGTTATTATACCGACAAAGACAAAACCATCAAGCCCATGCCTTACTACGAGATTGACGGCATGGGCCCCGCTGGCTCCATCTTCTCCAGCCCGGCAGAGATGGCCAACTGGGCCCTGGCATGGGCCAATGGCGGAATATTTGAAGGTCAGGAAATCATTCCGGCTGGCTATTGGCGCGAAGCGATTTCCTCGCAAATGGCAGTGGGTGCTGGCCTACCATCCCCTGAAAACCCCGACGCCTTTTTAAGCAATTACGGCATGGGCTGGTTCCTGACCTCCTACCGCGGGCACTACCGCGTAGAGCATGGCGGCAACATCGATGGCTTCAGCGCCAGTGTCGGTTTCTTCCCCTCCGATAGCCTGGGCATCGTAGTGCTGGCCAACCAAAACGGCTCGCGCCTGCCCGGCTTGCTGCGCAACTATATCGCCGACTGGATGCTCGGCCTGCCTGCCCGCGACTGGCACGGGCAAGCCAAAGCGGCCGCCATGAAAGCCGAAGCCGCCGAAGAAGAAGCTAAAGCGGCCAAGGCCGACGAGCGCAAAAAAGGTACCCGCCCCACCCACCTCCTGGCCGAACTGGCTGGAAACTACGAACACCCTGGCTATGGCAGCCTGCTGCTCTTCGTGCGCAATGATTCGCTCTTCGCCCGCACCGGCGCCTTGGATATGTGGGCAGAACACTACCACTACAATGTATTCATGCCCCGCCCGCTTAAAGATGGCTTTGATCTCGGCGACGACAGCCCTTTCCGCTTCCACTTCAATGTCGGCCTACAAGGCGATATCGAATCCTTGACTTTTGCCGGTATCGAAGCGGGCATCGAGGATATCAAATTCAAACGCCAAGCTACAAAAGTAGCCGTCAGCAAAGATGAATTGGAGGCTTATGTAGGCGAGTACGAACTGGCAGGCATGACCGCCAAGGTCTATCTGCGCAGCGAAACCCTCATCGTCTTCGTGCCTGGCCAACCCGACTACGAGACCGTGCCCATCGGCGCCCACCAATTCAAGCTCAAAGCCCTCGATGGGTTTAGCGTGCGCTTCGAGATGGGGCCGGACGGCAAAGCCGCTGCGGTCTTTTTCGTACAGCCCAATGGGACGTTCCGGGCGGCAAGGAAAGCGTAAATGCCGCTAATTCACCTCGTGATCAAGATACCCAGTGAAAAAATGTTAGGTGTCGGACACCTTCGAGTTGTCCGACACCCCAATGAATCCTAGCGTTCACCCTTAATTCACCGCTGCCGCCGCGTTGATCGTACCCCAGCCGAATTGGCTATTGCGGTTGGGATAAATACTCGCGGCATTTTTCAGGCGGTCCAGCACCTGGGTGCGGGTTTGAGCCGGGTTGGTGGCCCAAACCAAAGCAGCAATACCGGCGGTAGTAGCCGTAGCGGCGGAAGAGCCCCCCACATAAGCGGGCTGGTTGCCGCTCATGGCCAGGGTCAGCGAGGTGCGTGAGTCGTCAGAAGCACGCTGCATCACAGCGACGAAATCCACCTCAGAGCCAGAGTGGCAAGAGCTGCAGCGCACCATGTTGGGGCTGTCTTTGATACCCGTCACCGCCACAGTCTGGGCCATGTTGGCGGGGAAGATGACGCCCCACCAGCTCGTCCAGGAGAACGAAGTGCCAGCGGCGGCAAAGATTAGCTTACCCTGATTGTAGGCGTGGAAGATGCCATCGGCCACAGTACTGCTGTAAAATACATCCCCAATGGACATGCTGATGATTTTCACGGCGCTGTCGTTGCCAGAAATGAAGAGGGCATCGCGCACGCCCGCTTTTTCGCTGGAGGCATTGATGACGACATCAGTGCAGGAGCGGAAAGCCTTGAGGTTGCAGTTGTAGGCGACACCCACTGATGCGCCGCCATCGCCGCGCGGGGCGGCAATCAAGCCGGCCATCTGGGTGCCATGGCCGCACTGGTCGTTGGGGCCCTCGTTCGATTGCGACCACCACCAGCCCGTAACGTGAGTGCCGAGGCGCTCCAGCGTACGGCCAGAAGAGTAGCCCGAGTTGAACTGGCTGCCCAGCTTGGGCTGGTTGGGCGAAGTGCCCGTATCGATCATCGCCACCTTGATACCTGCCCCGGTGCTGGTATTCCAGGCTTGTGGCACATTCATGCTGGAGTGGCTAAAATTCCAAGGTATCTTGACATTGGGCGCTGTCGTGGTGTAATCGGCCGTGGGGATATTATTGGCGGGCGTTAGGCCGCAGCCGGAATCGCTGCGCAACTCCACTTCGCCCAAGGCATAACTCATCGGCTCTACATAGCGCACCTCCGGCATCTCGCGCAAGCGTTCGATGAGGCGCTGGCTGAAGATTTTGGCATCCAGCACGGGCAAGCCCTGCCAGTCGAGGTTACGGAACAGGTCGCGGGCCGTGGCGTTCAGGCCGGGGAATTCGCGGTTGGTTTCTTCCACCACCAATTGGATGAGCTTATTGCGCACGGCAAGCCATTCTTCGGTATTAGTATCGATCAGGCCGAGCTGATCTTCTACATTTGTAGCTGCGGCAGGTTTATAGCCCAGCGCCATGATGGAGTCGGAGCTTACCGAGGCGCTCCACAACATGCGGCTGTCGGCAGCCGCCCAGCGATAGGGCGAGTTGGTCTCGTGAAGGCTTTTTTCTACGATCGCGTCCATTTCAGCCTTGCTCATCGGCTGGGAGGCAAGCTCATTGGACGATGATTGGTCCAGGCTGTCTTTGGAACAGCCGATGACCAGCAGGGCTAGCCCCAAGAAGACAAGTAAAGATTGGATTTTCATAAATAGTTGCTTTGATGTTGAAAAAAGAAGTTGCTATCGCGCCGCCAGTATCTGGATAAGCGCGTGGCAAATATATATAATTCCAACAAAAGACACCAAAGCAAAATCGGGTTTCTTCAAGCCCCCAAAAAAGCTTTATTATATTGCATCCTAATTCAAACCATGAGCGGATAGGAACTGGCGCTGCAGGCGCTTAGATTCCGCTTTGAGCAGTTCAAGC
>CAYSPJ010000094.1:0-20119 GCA_964432875.1 uncultured Phaeodactylibacter sp.
AGAATAATCCTTACCGGGGGGCAGCGGGTTTTAGGGCCTGCTGCCGGCCCCATTGCATAAGCGGAAGGGCGCCTGGGTATTTACCCGGCGCCCTTTCTGCATTTATAGCGCTTTAGGATTATTGCTTCTACATTAACGTGAGATTTTCTGCTAATTCATTGTTAGAAAGTAACATAACCCAGGTTAAGGCTGAGATTGCAGTCGGGGCGAAAGCTGCCATTAGCGGGGCCCACGGTACTAGCCATCCTCACCTTTCAACGCCCTATCTCGATTCGCCTCAGTTCGCGGGCGATTTGAAGCTCTTCTGGCAGTGATTCGAGGATAGCTTGTTGCAAGGCTTCGAGGATTTGGTTGCGGGCGAAATCCTGGTGGATCACGAGGCTGACTTCCCGGGCGGGGGCGGGCGGCAGAAAGAGGCGGATGCGCTGCTTTTGGGCTGCCGACATGGAGCGAGTAGCTAATTCTGGTAGAATAGTAGAGCCTTTCTGCGACTCCACAAGTTGAATGAGGGTCTCGATACTACCGGCCGCATAGTCCAGTTGTGGGCTGCTTTTCTGGCGCAGTTCGCACAAGTTCATGACCTGGGAGTGGAAGCAGTGCGATTCCTCCAACAACCATAGCTCGCTAGGGTCAATATCTTCTGGCAGCAGGTAATTGCGGGTATTTTCGTTGCGGGTATAGACGACGAAGGCTTCGTAAAAGAGCGGGATTTCCCGCAGGCTCTTCTCACCAATAGGCGTGGCCATGATACCAATATCCAGTTCGTTTCGCTGCAGTAGGCGGATAATTTCCTCGGTGGTGTATTCTCCGATGCGGAGCTTGATTTTAGGATGTTCATCCAGGAAGCAGCCAGCGAAAAGCGGCACCAGGTAGGGGGCTAAGGTAGGGATAACCCCCAGGCTGAGGCTACCTTCAATTTCACCTCGGTAAGCCTGTGCCAACTCCCTTATGCCCCCCACTTCATTCAGCACCCGTCGGGCCCTGGTGATGACTGCTTCACCTATTTCCGTTGGCACTACGGGCTTTTGCGAGCGGTCTAGTAGCTTGACACCCAACTCCTCTTCCAGCTTTTGGATCATCATGCTCAAGGTGGGCTGGGTGACGTGACAGGCGGCTGCCGCTTGGGCAAAATGGCGAAAGCGGGCTACCGCAAGCAAGTATTCGAGCTGCTGAATATTCATAGGGTTGATGTGCTATGGTTAAAAGTTGTCAAAGAACCAGAAAATGGTAGCTGACCTAAGCCCTTATCAGCGACAAATAATCTTGCCCGCAGACATAAACCGCTCGCCCTTGGCGCGATAGGTGTAAAGGCCGGCTGGCAGATCAGCGGGGAGCCGTAGCCGGGCCGGGCCTTCCATAATGGCCTGCAGTAGCAGCTTGCCGCCAGTATCGAACAACTCAAAGAGATAAGCCCCCGTTTGATTGGTAGCGATATGCAGCTCCTGTCCGGCACTTACCGGATTGGGGTACACCAGGTACCTGCTGGGCAGGCTAGGAGTAGCTACGGCCACCAAATCGCTTTGAAGGATGAGCAATTGGCCTGAGGTCAAGTCATTATTGTTGGTAGAGAAAGCCAACTGGCCATCTGTAGGGCCGGGTACTGCTTCCGTTGCCCCAGTTATGGCGCTGATCCAATGATCGCCTTCTCCATTGTCAGGGCGCTGCAACAGGGAAAAAGCTGCAGTTTGATTTTCCGCGCCTACCGGGATGGGCAGCCCGCTCAAGCGTAAAGATTGTAATGGCCCCCATCCGCTATTCATGCCATAATTGTTGATAATCCAATAGCCGGAAGGAGGGAGTGCTTCCTGGCCCGGCAGGAAATCAGGAGGCACCTGTAGCCGGGTAGCAACGACCGGCCCGTTGGGCAGGATGGCACCGGGGGCGAAAGCCAGGCTCAACCCCGTCTGGGAAAAGTTATAGGTGCCCGGTGCTTGCAGCAGCAGTTGCTGGCTGTTGCCGCTGCCAAGTGGTGCGGTAGAAAGGCTACGGCCAGCAAAGCCTGAAGGGAGCGCATGTTGATTACCCAGTTTATTCAGAGCAGGGCCCTGGCTTTCATTAAATTGGAAATAAGCCGCAAGCCCTTCGTCGGTATCGGGATGGCTGGTTAAATGGCGGCGCAGGCGTATCTCCTCCGTAGTAAGTGCGCGCTGGTAAAAACGCACCTCGTCAATCAAGCCACGGAAGTTGCGGCTTTCCCAGCCACGATAACTGCCCAAGTACGTGGCTAAAACGCTGAAATCGACGGGCTCGGCATTGAAGCTGTGCAAAGCGCTTTTGCCATTCAGGTACAATTCAATCCCATTAGGGCGGACGACCATCGCTACGTAAGACCATTCATCAACGGGGACTTTCAGGCCGCTGCTCCACCACCAAGCCCCGCCGGGCCAATGGTAGCCCAATTCCATCTCTGGCCGGAAATTGAAGCCGGCTGCTGGCCCAGAGCTAGTTATGGCGATCCCCGTGTATTCATCCTGGATGCCCTGCGGCTTGATCCAGGCCGTGATCGTCAGTTCATTCCCGTTGATGGGCAAGCCTTCTACGGTAGCATAGTCGCCAGATTGTTGGAGGCTTAGCGCCAGGCCAGGGATGGTGTCAGGCCGACAGGCTTCCACCAGCACCATGTTTTCTATCGTGCGGCTGTCGCTCTGCCCCGCTGCGTCAGTGACCGTAAGGCTTACCGTATAATTGCCTTCGATGCCAAAGACGACCTTGGGGTTGCGTACGTCCAGGGCGCTGACGTAAGCCGGGGCGGGCGAAATGCTCCAGGCCCAGCTAGCGCCAGCATGGTGCAGCACGGAGTAGTCATCGAAATAAAAGGTATCGCGTGCGCAGCCGGCCCACAGTTTATCAACGGTAGGCTGGGCTAAAGGAGAGGAGGGCAGTGCCAGTTCTGTTTCCCAAATACCGTTGCCATAAGTAGCCAGGCGCAGCTTATTTTCGCGGTAGTAGGGGCGTAGGGCATTAGCGTCGGTGCGCAAGGGCAATCCATCGTTGTAGAGCGACCAATCGGTCATGCTATTATCGCGGTAGAAGACAGCTTTATCGGTACCGAGGTAAACGGCCCCATCCGTGCCAGCTTGATAGAAGATGGTATGAATGACGTGCCCATTGAGGGTAGGGGTGGTCAGGTTTGCCCAGCTCTGGCCGCCGTCAATAGTGCGGAACACCTTGGCACCGTCGTTGTGGTTGTGGGCAAAGCTGACCCAGAGTTCATTTTCATTCTCCGGGTTGAGGGCCATGCCGCCAGCGCGCTGGGAAGATACGCCATTGGGGAAGGCTCGTTGCTGCCAACTTAGCCCGCCATCCTGAGTGTGCCAGAGGGTAGCCCCGTAGAAAGAGGTGCGTTGATAGACATAAATGAACTGCGGGTTGCTGCGGGATATTTCAAATTGCAGCACTGGCCGGCCGGGGTCGTTGCCAAAAGTGCCGATGGCAGAAAAAGAGGCCCCGCCATCTTCTGATTTCCAAAGCTGGTGGTCCAGCCCCAGGTAGAGGTGGTTGTAGCAGCGCGGGTCAAACTCTAGTTTACTAGAGTGGGCCGCGAAGTAAGACTCCAGCGGATAAAACTGTAAGCTAGGCAAGCTGGCTACCGCCCCGTCGATGCTGTGTGGTACTGCCTGAGAGCTGATGTCGGAAAAGTAAGCGATGCCTCTGCCGGGGTTGACATAGCCCGTAGGTGCTTCGGCACCACCCAGGCGCAGCGCAGTACCCGCTGGGAAGCTAGGCCGCAAGGCTGTATTGCCGTTGTGGTAACGCCCCCCTACCAGCAGGTCTTCGTTCCAACCGCTGCCAAAGCCCCAAAATTCTGAAGCAGTAATGCCGTTCTTACGAGATTCTACCGTGGCAAATTCATTAGCAGTGAAATCGATACCGCCGTCGGTAGCTAGCCACAGGCCATTGGGGCTAACGGCTATCTCCTGCATGTCGGGATGAATCCAGGTATTGCCCTGATAACCGCCGATGACGTTAAAGCTGTTGCCGCCATTGGTGGATTTATAAAGGCTGACGCCACCAATATAAATAATCTCGGGATTGAATGGCGAAATGGCCAGCACGAAATCGTAAAACCCCTGGTAAGGGCCGCCGCCGCCCTCGTTTATCATGATGTTCTTGTGGCTGCCCGGGCCGCCGCTGTATTCGTAAGGGCCACCCACGTGAGGGCCTTGCAGGCTCCAGGTTTCGCCACCATCCGAGCTCTTCCACAGGCCGAGGTAGCCATCATCCCCGGCTTTGGAGTTCCCAATCAATCCAGCGACGATCAGATTGGGAGAAAGGGGGGATACCGCCAGCTTGGCACCACCATCAGAAAGGCCGCTGTAGTTGGGGTTGGGTGGCAGATACCAGCCAGCATCTTTAATTATCCAGCTCTGCCCGCCATCAATAGACTTCAAAAATTCACAACGCTTCTGGGCCGTATTGCCGCGCACCAGGAAGAGCACCTGCGGGTCATCGGGCTTGAATTCGATATCGTAAACCGGGTTGTTGAACAACTGCTGCCAGCTTAGCCCACCATCATCGGAACGCCATAGGCCTTTTTGCCCAGCCACAATGAGCTGTTGCTCGTCAGCAGGGCTGATGGCGATGCCATTGACGCCCAGCCCGGCAGTTTCCAACAATATCTCCCAGGTGCTGCCTCCATCGGTCGTGCGGTAGAGGCGATCCCAATCGCCGGCATAAGCGATATCCGCATCATTGGGGCTGATGCGCACGATGCGCACCGTCGCCATCATGGTGTTGGCCGAGATGTGGCGCCAAAGCAGCCCTTGGTTGTCAGAGCGGAATATTCCGCCGCTTTCCGTGCCACAGTAGAGGATGTCGGGGTTGGTTTTTGCCACGTCCAGGGTGTAAGCATTAGCTTGCCAGGAAACCTTAAACTGGCTAGTGCCCTGATTGTAAGTCTCAAAGGGCCCCAGATTGCTCCAGCTCCCTGCTTGCCGCTGGGGCGGGTGGCTCTGCAGCAGTTGCCGGTAGCGCTTTTCGTCTTGTTGCAGGGCTTCCAAGCTCGGCCATTCAATATAGCCTTCGGCATCGAGATAAGGCTCCGCCTGTCGCCGCCAGTGCTTGTAGTTTTGGGTGTGGGTGTTTTTTTCAAAAGGGTGGGCCGTATAATATGCGCGATAAGCGCTGTCTATCTGTCGGACATTAGGATTATCGGCGTACATGAGCTGTGCCCAGGCGGGGATTTCGGGGCTGTCGGGGGGGATGGTTTTAAACCATTTTTGAGCTTGGGCAGCCAAAGGTTGGTTAAAAGCCAGAAAAAGGAGGGGCAGAATAGCAGAGCGGAAGCAAAGGCGCATATTGTTTTGTGCGCAAAGATATAAAAACCCCTATTTTTCTATGCTTGAACCCCTTTGCGCTGACAACTCCTTTTGGCTTCCAATAGGTTTGGCCAAGCATACGAAATCGTCATCATGCCTTGGTATCAGGGGCTTTCTTTTTCAGGATGATGCGCCCCCGCTGGCGCTTATGGCTGGAGGAATCGGTGGGGATATCCTGCCAGTAGCCTTCCAGGCTTGAGTCCCAGATACTGCGTTTGAAGACAAATTGGTATTTGCGGCTGAACTCCCCTGCTGATCCCTGGCCTTCCTCCCAGTTCCCCAGCCGGGCAGGGGCCTCTTCGAGATAAACCGAGCGGTCTTCATACATCCTGCCGCTCAGCCGCCTGGTGATGATGCTATCCTTACGGATATAAATGTAGGACTGGCCCTTGATATGTCCATCCTGGACCTGGAGGAACAGCTCGAAACGATGCCCATCTTTGGTGTGGAGCCCCCCTTCGGTGATGATACCTTCCCAAATGCCCGATAAGGCTTTTTGAGCAGTAAGGCTAAGGGGTGAAATACTTAACAGGATACTGTTTAAAAGAAAAAAAAGGCGCAACATGGTCTTGGTTTATTTCTGTTCCTTCTTTGACCATTTGGCTTCCTGCTGGGATAGAGCACACCAATGGTCAAAGAATCAATCTGTTTTGACTCAATGATAGGGGAAAACGGCCTAATTGGCAAAATATTGGGTGTAGGTATTATGGATTTGAGCGAAAAATCATTGAACCAAGGGGCTTGGCCAGTTGTATAACAAGATGATTTTGAGATTTCTTTTTATTGAATCTAAATAAGCAAAAACGATATGTATCCAGAACAATTGACCATCCCAATGGCCCAAGACTTGACGAGCCATGGTTTTGAAAGCCTCGCCACGCCAGAAGCCGTTAGCGAAGCATTGGAGCAAGCAGAAGGGACCGTGCTGCTCGTGGTAAACTCGGTGTGTGGCTGTGCCGCAGCAAATGCTCGCCCTGGCGCTAAGCTTGCCGTACAGCATGACAAGGTGCCCGACCGTTTAGTCACCGTATTTGCTGGTGTTGATCACGCTGCCACCGCCAAGGCCCGCGAGCATATGTTGCCATATCCTCCTTCCTCTCCTTCAATCGCCTTGTTTAAAGACGGCCGCTTGGTACACTTCCTGGAGCGCCACCACATCGAGGGGCGTTCGAAGGAAATCATTGCTGAAAATTTGAAAATGGCTTTTGATCGGTATTGCTGATACCTTAAAAACTGACGCTTCCCTCATTTCATTTTTCAGGGTGGCGTCAGTTTTTTTTCTCCTTACTTCTTTGCCTCCTCCTTCCTCTTTTACTCAACCTGGATACGACTGGTTTCTCCAGTCTGGCGCATTATTTCCACGGGCTTATTGAGATGGCACACAGCGTTGGCTAAAATGAGTTGCTTTTTGTCCATGCGAAGCCTTCTTGAAGGAGCAAAGCCTCGGCGGGACAAAAAACAGGACAGCTTGAGCAGGAAATAGCTCCGCTTTATCCTGTGATGATGCCCATCGGATGATCTGCACATAAAAAAAAGCCCTGTCACACAGTGAGGTGACAGGGCATTAGATAGATAAACACTATGAACAACACTATAAAAATAGTGGGGGATACAAAACGATGAATCCTCACGCGACATCCAATGGATGCCAAGTCTCTCCTTATTCTGGTAAACTGAGGGTTAAGTTTTAAACTGAGGGTTGAGCTTTTGAAAAGCTGAATGAAGGGGGCTTTTTACCGATTTTCAAGTTTTCCGCTTGTTGATTTGGCAATAATCTATTACGAACGCCAATAATAGTGCATTTTTTTATTTCCCACACTATTATGAGCAAAAATATGTAAAAAAATTGCCTTAAAGCCCCCCGTTTTTTTCAGCATCCATCAATCTGCGTTTGGCGTGGGCTCATTCCCATTACTGCCGCGGATGAGTTGTAACGCCCCTCTCTTCAAGCGATAGGCCAGCCAGTACATAACTGGTACCACGATCAAAGTAAGGAAAGTAGCAAATACCAAGCCATAGATGACGGTCCAGGCCATCGGGCCCCAAATTGCGGTATTATCCCCTCCGATAAAAATCTGAGGGTCTAGCTCTTTTACCAAGGTGAAGAAGTTGAAGTTGAAGCCGATGGCCAAGGGGATTAAGCCCAAGACAGTCGTGATGGCGGTGAGCAACACCGGCCGCAGACGGGTGGCACCTCCTTGCACGATAGATTCTTTCATTTCTTCCAAACTCAGCTCCTGATCGGGGCCAAACCCCAGCTCGTGCTTTTTGCGCTTGATGAGTATGTTGATGTAATCAATCAGCACGATGGCATTGTTCACCACTACCCCTGCCAGGGAGATGATACCTACACCGGTGAAAATCACCGAGATGTCGCGCCCGGAGACGATGTAGCCCAGGAAGACCCCGATGGTGCTGAAAAGCACCGATAAAATGATGATGAAAGGGGAGGAAACCGAGTTGAACTGTGCTACGATGATGAGGAAGATGGAAAACAGTACAATGGCAAAAGCAGTATTGAGGAAGTTCATGTCTTCTGCTTGCTGCTGCTGCTCGCCGGTAAACTCATACGAATAGCCAATGGGCAGCGGATATTGTGCCATCAGTTGCTTCATTTCATCGATGATCTCATTGGCGTTGTAGCCCTCCAGTACGTTGGAGTATATGGTGATGACGCGGTTGAGGTCTTTGCGCTTGATGGCGCTATAGGTAGAAGTGAATTCCACATCGGCTACAGCCGAGATGGGGACTTGTACAAGCTTGCCGCTAGCCGGGCTGCGGAAGGTGACTTTTTGCCCCAACAGGGCGTTGATATCGTAGCGATAATCTTCGTCCAGGCGCACGAAGATGGGGTATTCATCTTCACCTTGTTTGAATTTGGAAACCTCGCGGCCGAAAACAGCTGAGCGGATAGCAGTGGCAATGTCATAGGTTGAAATTTCATAGCGCCGTGCTGCTTCGCGGTCGATATTGACCACCAGTTCTGGTTTGCCAATCTTTACATCGGCCTGCAATTCTTCAATGCCGGGGATGTTTTTGGTATTGAAAAAACGGATGAGGGTTTCAGAAAGCGTAGCCAGTTCATCGATATTATCACCTTGTATCTCCAGGTTGATCGGCTTGCCGGAAGAAGGGCCGTCAGCATTTTTATCCACGGTAATATTCACTCCCGGAAGCCCCCTCAAGGCATCGCGTATTTCATCCATTACGTCAAAAGTAGAAATGCCACCTCGTTCGTTGGCTGGCACGAAGGAAACGGTCAGGCGCGCCTTGTTGGGCGAAGCACCGGGTTCGGGGGGGCCATTGGGGTCGGAGGTGTTTTCGCCGATTTGCACCAGCACTGCTTCTACAATATGCCGGTACGGCTTGAGCACATTTTCTACCCGCTGTTCCAATTGCCGTAAAACGCTATTGGTCGCTTCTATATCCTTGCCCAGTGGTAGTTCGATGAAGGCATTGACATAAACGGGCTCGGCAGAGGGGAAAAAGATGACCTTGGGCGACCTGATTGCCAATAGCCCGATAGCGAGGAACAGCAAGATGAAAGTACTGCTAAACACCAAAATGGGGCGGTGCAGGGCAGCGCGGATGAAGTGGTCATAGCCGCGCTCCAGCACAGGCAGGAAGCGGTTTTGGAAGACAAAAGCTGAAGGGCGCAACATAAACCAGTTGACCAGGATGACGCCAGCCGCGATAAACAGGAAGTTGCGCAAAGGCAATGCGCCGGCAAAATGGAACGCCAGGGCCAGTAAGGACATGCCTGCTGCTGCAATCACCACATTGCGGCGGCGGCGGCGGCGTACCACCAATTCATCCGCTCTTTTATCCACGCTCATGAAGCGCGAAGCGAAGACGGGGTTGATGACCAAGGCGACGAAGAGCGAGGAGCTCAGCACGATGATGAGCGTGATGGGCAGGTATTTCATGAATTCCCCCATAATGCCCGGCCAGAAGGCCAGTGGCAGGAAGGCCGCCAGGGTGGTCGCCGTAGAGGCGATAATGGGCACTGCGACCTCGCCAGCCCCAAACTTGGCTGCCTCCCAGCCGGAATAACCCTCCTGCATATAGCGGTAGATATTTTCCACCACTACAATCGCATTGTCTACTAAAAGGCCCAGGGCGAGGATGAGCGAAAAGAGCACGACCATGTTCATCGTCACACCCAGCAAGTACAAAAACATGATGCCGGTGAGCATAGACAGCGGGATGGCCAGCCCGACAAACATGGCGTTGCGCAGGCCCAGGAAGAATAGCAGCACCAGCACCACGAGGATAATCCCGGAGATGATGCTGTTTTCAAGGTTGTTTACCTCGTTGCGGGTATTCACCGATTGATCGTTGAATAGGCTGATCTTTAGGTCGGAGGGGAGTACTTGCTGCGCTTTTTCTACGATCAGTTTGATCTTATCCGATGCTTCCAGCAGGTTCTCGCCCTGGCGCTTGACGACATTCAACGAGATGACCGGTAATGCGTCAGAGCGGGCAATGCTGGTCGGGTCTTGATAACTGAACGTTACCTGCGCTATGTCGCGCAGGTAAATTGGGCGCTGGTTTTCTGCCTTGACAATCAGCTGCTCCAGTTCTTCGACTTGCTCAAACTGGCCTTTCACCCGAATGGCGCGCCGGAACCCATTGTTGACTAATTCGCCGCCAGACATGGTGATGTTTTCTGCTGAAATAGCATTTTCCAAATCGTTGAAACTAACCATCATGGACTCCATCTTGGCCAGGTCAACATCCACTTTTACTTCTCTTTCCAGGGCACCGCTGATCTCCACCCGGGCTATTTCATCCAGTTTTTCGATCTGGTCTTCCAGATATTCGGCAAAATTGCGCAATTCATCGTTGGTGTAGTCTCCGGAGATATTGACCGTCACGATGGGGATTTCCGAAAGGTTGATATCCAACACAACAGGCTCGGTAGTGAGGTCGTTGGGCAGTTCGCTCTTGGCTTTGTCTACGGCATCTTTGACCTTGCGCACGGCATCGTCCAAATCCATTTCAGCGTTGAACTCGGCCGTGATGACCGAGTAGTCCTGGATAGAAGTGGACTGGATGTCTTTGATGCCTGTGATGGATTGCAGCTCCTTCTCGATCGGCCGGGTGACCAGATTCTCGATATCGGCCGCAGAATTGCCAAAGTAGGGGGTGTTGATATAGACCGTAGGCCAGGCAACTTCCGGAAACAGCTCTTTGGGCATGCTTTGATAAGACTGTATGCCAAACAGCAAGATCATCAAGGTGATGATGAATACGCTGGTACCGTTGTCAACAGCCAGCGAGGACAGCCCGAATTGTTTGAGCCACTTTTTATGTTGGTCTTTGGAAGACATTGGATGGTGTTCGTTTTTTGTACGTTGTACGTTGTACTTTGTACTTTGTACTTTGTACTTTTTACTTTTTACTTCTTTTGATACAAACCCGTGTTCTTGCCTTTTCCTGTCTTTCGCCTCACTCCTGGCGCAAGTCAGTGATTGACTTGTTATCCGGTGCTTGTACTTGGATCAGCTCGTTTTCTGCTAAGCCGCGGGCCCCTTCCAGGATCAATTCTTCACCGCCATTCAAGCCTTCTTCGATGATGATGTTGCCTTTGTAGTTACGGCCGGTTGCTACATGCACCTTTTTGGCAAAAGCTCCTTGCGCGCCTTCCTCTTTTATAAAAACGAAGTTTTGGCCGCTGACTTCTTGCTGCACCGTCTCTAGCGGGATGGAGACGGCATTGGGCTGCTCGTAATCTTTGATGGACATGATTGCCAGCAAGTTGGGCTTGAGCAAGCCGTTGGCGCTGCTGATGACTGCTTCGACCTCAAAGGTGCGGTTGGCCGGGTCGATGGTACTGCCAATGAGGGTGACGCGGGCCTCCTGCTCCTGGCCGAGGGCTGGAAAGCTCACCCGAACTTTTTCGCCCTGCTTGACGGCACGCAAGTAGTTTTCCGGCACATTGGCTACAACTTTGAGCTTGTTGGGGTTGAGTACCTGGATGATGGGCATGCCGGGCGAAGCCATCTCTCCGCTCTGCAGCGCCAGGCGATCTACGATGCCCGTCACCGGCGAATAAACCTTGGATTTGGAGAGCTGGAAGCGCAGGGTCTCCATGCTTTTCTCCAGGCGCTCCTTGCCGTTTTTAGCCTCCAGAAACTGAATTTCCGAACCGATGTTCTGTTCCCACAGGCGCTTCTGCCGCTCGTAAACGGTATTGGCCAATTCCAGGGATTTTTCCACCTCAGCGATCTGCTTTTGCAGCTGTTCGAGGTCTAGCTCGGCAATGAGCTGCCCCCGGCGCACCTGGTCGCCTTCCTTTACAGTCAGGCGCAGGATACGGCCGCTGCTTTCACTGGATACACCCACTACATCATCAGCCTGTACAGAGCCTTGAATATCCACAAAGTGCTCAAAATTGGAACGCTGCACCGGTATCGTAGTCACTATGCGGCGGAATTGCTGTTTGCTGTTGGGGTCCAGCGCGGCGATTTCCTGCTCTAGTTGTGCAATCATAGCAGTGAGGTTTTTCAAATCCAGCTGTTTTTCTTTTAGCAGCGCCTTTTTTCCCTCCAGGCTTTTCGGGATGGCACCCTCATCAGAGGAAGTGCTGCTGCAAGCCGCTAGTGCCAGCAGCACGGTCAATGACAAGATTTTTGTCAGGTATTTCATGTCTTCTACAGTTTGATGTTTTTATCTTTTTTGATTTTTTTGGTGCCTCTAGTATGCCTTACTGCCCTAGCGCCATTTCCAATTTGGCTTTCGCCAGGAGTAGGTCGTACAAGGCTTGCATATAGTTGCTTTGAGTGGCATAGAGGCTTTGCTCTGCTTGGTTGATTTCCAGGCTGGAGCCAATGCCTTCCCGATATTTCACTTGAGCCGTTTGGTAAATGCGCTCAGCTAGGCCGAGGTTGTTTTGTTGGCTGTTGAGCCGGCGGCGGGCATTAAAGTAATTGGTACGCGCATTTTTTACTTCCAGCGTGATAGCGCGCTCCAGGTCCTTTTGCTGGTTTTTAGCGGTTTCCAAATCTAGTTGGGCGCGCTGTATTTTAGCTTTCTTACCCAAGCCGTCGAAGATGGGCACGTTCAAATTCAAGCCGACAAAAGAAGAAGGTGCCCAAAAGCCGCTTTGGAGGTCCTCCCCCTGGTACTGCTGCTGCACATTGCCAAAGGCGCGCAAAGTGGGCAGATAGCCCGCTTTGTTGAGCTTGATGTTGAATTCGTTCATGAGGATAGCTTGGTTTAGGAGCTCAAACTCCGGGCGGCGCAGCAGGTCAATATCGGCCACTAGCGCTTCATCAGTAGCTTCCAGGAGCATGGCTTCCAGGTTGTCGGTCACGCTCAGCGGCTCTTCGAGTGGATAGCCGATGACGAATTTGAGATTGGCCACCGCAAGCTCCTTCTGGCGGAGGAGGTTTTCCCGCTCGACTTGTAAGTTGGCCAGTGAGAGCTCCTGCCGGTCCATGTCGAGCTGTTCGGCAAAGCCTGCTTTGTAAAACTCGCGGGTTTCAAAGAACAACTTTTCCAAGTTGCTGATATTTTTATCCAGCAAGTTGATATTCTCTTCGATGAGCAGTACCGGCAGATAGGATTCGATGACCGCATTGCGCACTTCGCGGCGCCGCACATCAAATTCTTTTACGGTGTATTTGCGGTATTCACGGGCAGCTTTGAGCGCCACGAAGTAGGAGCCATCAAAAGCCATGGCGTCCAGGGTAATGGCTGCGGTGAAGTTGTTTGGCAGGAAGAAGGCGATGCCCTGCGAACCACTGCCGCCATTCATGCCGCCAAAGGCCTGGTCAACTTCCATTTGCGTATCTTCTGACAGGAAATCCCTTAAATCTTCTGACAGGGCGCGCCCGAAGAGGCCAAAGATATTGAAGCCCTCTGGCAGAGGCTGCCGGGGCACTTGCAAGTAGCGGGTGAAGGTAATGCCGCCACTCAACTGCGGGATGCCAATGGCGCGCCGCTCAATAATCTGCTGCTCCGCATCGGCGATGCTGATTTGGGCATTTTTGATCTTGATGCTTTCCGTCAGCGCATACTGGATGGCTTCTTCCAGCGTCATCTGGCGGGCTTGTGGCTGTGCCCCTAAGGGGCCTGCCAGTAGCATTGAGAGTACAATCGGGCTTAAGATCTTATACATTTTTGAAAGCTTGTTGTTATTGTCATTTTTACAACCTATTGCTCCGGCTATCAATCTATCAGCGCATCCATCTATCATCATCACCCAGCCTGCTTTTCGGCTACCAAATACTTGCCCAGCTCCTGCAAGCCTTTGGGCGAGGCGATACCGTGGATGTGGTAGTTGATATACTCCCGATACAACCTGCTGATGTCGTACTCGCTAGCGGGAAAGAGGCTGCCGTCAGTGACGAGCATGGACTTGCCCACATAGAGCTTGGCGATGATGTCGAGATGCAGGTCAGCGCGGTACACCCCTTCACGGATGCCCCGCTCCATGTTCTGTTTGATGATGGTGAAAACATGGCGCTGGTGCAGGGCTTCCATTTCCCGCCAGGTATTGGGGTAGTATTTCTTCAAGTCGAGCACGGTAGTCGGTGATAGCTCATGGAGCTTTTGCAGCACATACCGGGCAATCTTGAGCAGCTCGTCAATCGCATCGGCCGATTCCCTTTGGATGTGGGCCATGATGCGCTTCTCTTCTTCGATATGTTGCTGAAACAATTGTTCAATTAGGTCTGCTTTGTTTTCCACGTATTGATAGAGCGTCTTCTTCGATATGCCCAAATCCCGCGACAAATCATCCATCGTAATGCTCTTGATGCCGTAGCGCATGAAGAGGTCAAAGGCTTTTTTTAGAATGTGCTGTTTCAATTCCATATTTGTAGTTTCCTGCCGTGTGCGCTTTGGCGCTGCAAAAGTACCCTCGAAAAACATAGGAAACAATATTAGGTTTAAAAGTTTCCCAGGTTTTTACGGTAAAAAAAGACGAAGGAAGGCGCTGAGCTGTTAAACGGCTGGAAACACAGGATTAATAAGGCAGGGGGGCTTGAGCGGAGCTGGCGGTAGAAGGAGTGGGTTGCCAGGGAAGGATCGTTTTCATGTTTTCAAATCCCAAAATATAATTTTGACGGGCTAACCATTAGGGGCGTGTTCATGGTTTCATCCCTTATTTTCCAAGCCTTCTTCCCTTTCCCGGAAGGCTTGCCAGTCCTCGGGCGTATCCAGGTCAAATTGCCCTTTGGGGAAAGGCAGGGTCAGCAGTTTGCTTTGGTGTAAGTAGATGAGCGTTTTGGCGCCCTGTTGTCCGCGCAATGCCAATAGTTCGGGGAAGAGTGCTTGGCTAAAGAGGGCCGGCACACCAATGGTATCGCCATAAGAAGCTACCACGCCCCATTTGTCGGGCTTGCGCTCCAACATGGCCGCCATGTCCAGCAGTAATGGAGCGTCGAGGTAGGGTTGGTCGGCCAGGAGGAAAAAAGCGGCTTGCAAAGCCGGTTCGGCCTGGAGCAAAGCTTCCAGCCCCATTGCCACGGAGCCGCCCATGCCGGCGGGCCAATCAGGGTTGTACGCAATGATGGCCGGCTGCTCTGGCAGTTCCTTTTCGATCAAGGCGGCATTAGCGCCCAGTACGACCACTACGGGGCGGAATGGCGAGCTCAGGGCCGTACGCAGGCAGCGGAGCAAGAGGCTTTCTCCTTGGAAGCGCAGCAGCTGCTTGGGCTGCCCCATGCGGGCAGAAGCCCCGGCGGCGAGGATGGCTATCCCGGTTGTGATGCTTTCCTGGCTCATGGCCTTTCGGTTTAAGTGCATAACAATTGCGCGGCCTGGCTTGTTTTTGTTTTGTTAATCCATGATCGCAGATAGCAGAAAATGAACCGGAGCGCCTAGCTTTGTGTACCGAAATTTTTGTTGAAAACTAAAATAACGAGAAAATGACCAGAAAATCAATGGTACTATTTGCCTTCCTCGCCGTATTCAGTAGCCTGAATGCCCAAGCCTGGAAAGACAAGCTCAACCAAGCTAAAGACAAGCTCGGCGGCGGCAGCCTTACCCAGGAGGAAGTCGGCAAGGGGCTTAAAGAAGCCCTCGACCTGGGCGTGGGGCAGGCCGTAGATTTCCTCTCGGCTGAAAACGGCTACTACCAGAGCGCCTATAAAATCCTCCTGCCGGAGGAGGCGCAGCAGGTGGCTGTAAAATTGCGGGCCGTGCCCGGCTTCTCCAACTTCGAGGAGGATGCCTTGCTCAAAATCAACCGGGCAGCTGAAGATGCTGCCAAGAAGGCCAAGCCCATCTTTGTCAGCGCCATCCGCCAGATGACCTTCCAGGATGCCATGAATTTGCTCATGGGCAACAAAGACGCGGCTACCCGCTACCTGGAGAAAACGACTTTCAATCAATTGTACGACGAGTTCAAACCGGTGATCATTGCCTCGCTGGATAAGTTCAATGCCCGTACCTACTGGCGGGATGGCGTCTCGGCCTACAATAAGCTGCCGCTGGTGAGTAAAGCCAACCCTGAGTTGGACGACTATGTGACCCGCCAAGCACTGGCTGGCATGTTCGGGCTGGTAGAGAAAAAGGAACTGGACCTCCGCGAGAATACAGGCGCGCGTTCCTCAGAGCTGCTCCAAAAGGTGTTCGCCCGGCAGGATAAGTAATGCTTGGCTTCATTGCCAAAAAAGCCTTATCTTGCGCACAAAAAATGGCAAAGAAAGCATTTCAGGACTACTACCCGGAGGACTACAGCCACTGCTACGGCTGTGGCAGCCGTAATGAGCATGGGCTTCAAATCAAGAGCTACTGGGAAGGCGAGGAGAGCGTAGCGCGTTTCATGCCCAAGCCCTATCACATCGCAGTACCCGGTTATGTGTATGGCGGGCTGATCGCCTCTCTGATTGATTGCCATGCCACCGGCACGGCAGCAGCAGCGGCTACCCGGGCAGAAGGCCGTGAGCTAGGTTCCGAGCCTTATTTGCGCTTTGTCACCGCTTCTTTAAATGTGGACTTCCTCAAGCCCACGCCCATCGGGCTGGAGCTGGAACTGCGGGCAACAGTTGCTGAAATCAAGGGCCGGAAAGTGGTCGTCCAGGTTACTTTATATGCCAATGGAGAGGCCTGCGCGCGCGGGCATGTCGTCTGTATTCAGATGCCCGCGGGCATGCTTTTGCCAGCCGCTGAAAAGTAGGGCAATATGTTTCTGTCTATACTACTTTCGGGATTATCGAATTTTCTGTGTTATTATCCTCGATTTTCCCTTAACTTGCGGCCAAATAACCAATATCCGTAAGAATGCAAAACAACTTAAAAGGCCTTTTTGGCAGCCGGCAAGAGCTGGAACCACGCAGTTTGGAATCCCTCATCAAAGCATTGGAGCGGAACAACCAACCGGGCTTCGATTACATTGAGTTTAAGCAGTCACTGGCGCGGCTGCTGGAAATGGGCATGGACCAGGCTATTTCTTTTAAATCGGCTTTTGCTACAGCCTCTACGGTAGGGCTGACCAAAGACAAGCTGCTGCAGACCGCCGACCATTACAAGAAGGTGCTCCTCAGCGAGAAGCAACAGTTTGATGCCGCCCTGCATAAGCAGATGGAACAGCGTGTGGAATCAAAGCTGGCCGAGGTCAAAACGATGAAGCAGCAGATTGAAGACTACAAGGCTAAAATCCAGCAGCTGCAAGAAAAAATCGCTAAAGCCCAAAGCACGATTGATCATGCCGATGAGCACGTGCGGGCGGCTAAGGAAAAAATCGCGGCTACCAAGGAAGGCTTTGAGGTCACCTTGCGCACGGTACTCAACGAGATAGACGAGGATATCGAGCAAATCAAGATTTTGCTTTAATCCCGCATTAATAAACTGAAAATATCACTTAAAATGGCGGACATCCCTCAATTCGAAAACCCTGGGTTCAAACCAAAATCTTTCTGGCAGCGCCCTGAAGGCGTGACGGGTATGATTTTCCTGGCCGGCATCATCCTTGGCGGCGGCTACCTCATTGCTACCAATATTACCTGGCTCATTGGGCTAGCAGCCAACACCCTCTACCTGGCTGGCTTGCTGGTGGTGCTGGCCGCGGTAGTCTATATGGTACTCGACCCCCGGATGCGCAACCTGGTGTGGTATGGCTACCGGAGCATTATGCGCTGGATGACGGGCTTATTTGTACAGCTCGACCCCATTGGCATCCTGAAGAGCTACGTGGAAAGCTTGCAGGACAACCTCGTCAAGATGCGCAAACAGATTGGAGTACTCAAAGGGCAGATGCGCAAAATCGCCACGCTTATAGAGGAAAACGAGCGCGAGATAGAGGATAATATGAAAATGGCTAGCGCTGCCCGGCAGAAAGGCATCGATAACCAGGTGATGCTTGCTACCCGCAAGGCCGCCCGCCTGAAGGAAAGCAACGAGAAATACCGGGTGTTGCACCAGCGCATGGAGGTGATGTATCGCATCCTGGCCAAGATGCACCAAAATTCGGAGATACTGCTGGAAGATACCAAAGACCAGGTCTCTCTCAAAGAGCAAGAGCGCAAGGCTATCCGTACTTCGCATTCTGCGATGCGCTCTGCCATGAGCGTCATCTCTGGAGATCCCGACAAGCGCGCCATGTTCGATGCCGCCATGGAGGCCGTTGCTGATGATGTGGCGACCAAAGTAGGCGAAATGGAGCGTTTCATGGAAGTGTCGGCCAACCTGATGCAGTCCATCGACCTGCAAAATGGCATCTTCGAAGAGGAGGGCTTGAATATGCTGGAAAAGTGGGAGAAGGAAAGCACCTTGATGCTGCTTGATAGCGGCCGCCTGCCTGCCAGCGATAGCCTCGATCTGGACGAGCCAGTCCGCGAGCCGGAAAAACGGGGCAAAAGCGGGGACGGAGCAGCTTACGATAGTTTCTTTAATTGAGGAGCTTACTCTAGTAGCGCCAGCTCCTCCATCAAGGAATGTCGTTCTGGATAAGTGGCCCGGAAACCTTGTATCAATTCTTCAGCCAGTGTGCCGGCACCGATTTCCTGTAGATGGGCGAGCACCTCGCGGATTCTCCGGGAGGTTTGTCTTCCGAGGTGGTTTTTTGCGTAATCGGCCAGCAGCCGACGATAGAGATGGAAGAGCCGATCTTGGAAATTTTCCAGCAGGTAGCCGCCCACCTGTTGGAGCAGATCCAGAGAATTGAGCTCCTCGGTATAATCCATAAGCAGCTCAAGGCGGCCTTCTTCGGCGTAAATGCGGGCGATGGCATTGCGGCAGGCGGCGGAATAAGGGCGGGTGCGCAACTGGTGTAACACCTCGTCCACCTGTTCGGCCCAGCGGGCTTTGGCAGCATGGCGGCGGGCCTTCTCAAAATAAGAGAACTGCAGCGTATCCAGGAATCTTTGTAGGCTGTAGAAGTTAATTTCAGCTTTTTCCCGCCCAGCTTCGGCCATTTGCAGCAGCATTTCTTCCAATTCCGCCTTTAATGCGGACGACGGGCTCAGTTTCAGCCCGGTCATAGCTAAGGCTTTTACCCGGGGTATTAGCCCTCTCTCGCGGGCCTGTTTGATGGCGTACTGCAAAATGTCCGGTTGGCTGAGGTTGTACTCCATAAGCTGCTTGGCCTGTTCGGCACGCCCGGCTTTTTCCAAGGCCTGGAGCTGAAGCAGCAATAGAGGGGCTTCCGGGCGTTTTTCATGCTGATATTTGCTGCGGTGCAGCTCCAAGGTAAGCAGTAGCTCCTCTATTTGCTCCGTTTCCTGGGCCAGCAGCAATTGCAGTTTAAAAAACAGCAGGTCGATGCCTTGCGAACGATAAGCTAGCTTGCCGTATTCTGCCATACTATAGCCCCACAGCTCCTGCAGCAAGGCCGGGGCGGGGCGCCGGCGGATGACGCGCTCCAGATTGGCAAACGCCTGATGGATATATGGGCGGATTTGCTCCTCCAGCCCTTTGGCCTTTTTAAGGATGGGCGTGGCCTTTTCAATGATACTCTGCGCGATGCAGACCGTTTCGGTGAAGTTGCCTTCCTCTACGGCCTGTACTGCTTGTTGCTGCAGCTCCTCTAGCACGCTCACTACCCGCTGGCCACCGCGGGTGGTGAGGCTCCGGTCGGCTTTGCGCACGCCATTGATGGTGCTTTCCAGCAACTGAGCATACTTTTCCCGCGGGTCAATATGTGCCACAGCAGAGGCAAAGCGCGCTTTGAGGTCGATGGCGAAATTGCGGTTGGCCCGCGCATATTCCCTTACAAATTCGATTAACTCTTCTTTGGAGACGTGCTCCAGGACAATGCCGGTGGTGAGCTTGCCGCCGGCCGGGGCAGCAGGAGGGCGTTCTTTTTGGCGTTGTTGAGCTTTTTTGTCCTCTTGCTTGCGGCGCAAGGCCAGCAAGGCGGCAGCCAGGTGCTCACAGCTGCCTTCCTCCCTGAAGCGCATACACTCACAGCTACCGCCCACTACCCTTGAAGGCGTGATCTGCACTTCCACTTCATAACCTTCAATAATGGCCAGCCACAGGTGCTTTTCTACTTCGGACAGTTGTTCTACCGCACCGGCTTCGAGCAGCTCTTCCCCACCAATCAGTGAAAGCTCATCGATATGTGATTCTAGCTTCTGGAGTAAAAAGTTCATGTGCTTGTGTCAGCTTTGCTTATCCTTATTCAACGCTAAGCAGCGGCTTATGTTCCAGCAGCTGATGATGACTTGAATGGATTGAAAAAATGGCTTGGCTGGGGCGTTGAGAAATACACCAGTTAAAAAAACGCCCCGAAAGCTGGGGCGCTTCCGGGGAGCTTTAGCGAGGTTCTACCTGGTGTCTGTCCATTTAGCCGAGTGTCTGGGCTTTAGCGTTCGAGAGCAAGGCTTGCGAAGGCCCCAAAACCGGAG
>CAYSPJ010000095.1:0-19628 GCA_964432875.1 uncultured Phaeodactylibacter sp.
TGAGGATTTTGGGGCCGAGCGTAACGCAGCTATCGGACTATAAAGACAGACACTATTTAGCTAGCTTCGAGTTTCGAGTCACGAGTCACGAGTTCAGCGCTGCTGCTATAAGGTCCCTCTCAGCTCCTGCTCCCGCTCGATGGCTTCAAACAAAGCTTTGAAATTGCCCTTGCCAAAAGAGCGAGCCCCTTCGCGCTGGATGATTTCATAAAAGACGGTAGGGCGGTCTTGTACCGGCTTGGTGAAGATTTGCAGCAGGTACCCCTCCTCATCCCGGTCAATCAGGATGTTGAGGCGCTTGAGCTCTTCCAGCTCCTCCTTGATTTCGCCTACCCGCTCCATCACCGTATCATAATAAACCTCTGGCACGTAAAGGAATTCGACGCCACGGCGGCGCAGCTCACCCACGGTGTGGATGATATCATCGGTAGCTACCGCGATATGCTGCACGCCCGCGCTGCGGTAGTAATCCAGATACTCTTCAATCTGAGATTTCTTCAGCCCATCGGCCGGCTCGTTGATGGGGAATTTGATGTAGCCGTTGCCGTTGGAGACGACTTTGCTCATCAGCGCGGTATATTCCGTGGAGATATCTTTGTCGTCGAAGGTGACGAGAAGCTTGAAGCCCATCACCTCCTGATAGAACTGGACCCACTTGTTCATCGCGCCCAGCTCTACGTTGCCCACGCAGTGGTCTACGTATTTCAGCCCGATGGGCTCGATTTTCATCAGGCTCTGCCGGGGCTGGAAGCCGGGCATGAAGGCGCCTTCGTAATCATTGCGCTCCACGAAGGTGTGGATGGTCTCTCCATAAGTATGGATAGAGGCGAGCGTCACCTGGCCCTGTTCGTCTTCGATGGTTTGAGGCGCCTGGGCAGCCTGAGCCCCGCGGGCAACGGCTTTTTCAAAGGCGTCGCGGGCATCATCTACCCATAGCGCTAATACCTTGACACCATCGCCATGACGGAGTACATGCTGCGCGACTTCGTGCTCGGGATAGAGGGCAGAGGTGAGCACAAAGCGGATTTTCCCTTGCTCCAGCACGTAGGAGGCCTTATCGCGCACGCCCGTTTCTGGCCCGCGGTAGGCAACCAGCTTAAAGCCGAAGGCCGATTGATAGTAGTGAGCCGCCTGCTTGGCATTGCCCACGTAGAATTCGATGTGGTCCGTCCCTTTGATCGGGAAGGTATCCTGTTGGATGTCGGTTTTATTTTTGGTTAGTGTATCCATGAAACGATGGTTTTAATCTTTTTGACAAATTGATGAAAACATACCCTGCGCTACTCACGTCCAAAGATGAGCAGCGGGTGAGAGAAAAGGCTGCGCAAAGGCCTGCCAACGCTCACCCACCTACCTACCTCCATGCGCCGTCATGCTTTCTGGCAGCCAGCTCCGGAAGTAGTCCTTATCCTCGATGGGCAGCGCGTGCTCGGTAAGCTTGAGCGGGCGGAAAGTGTCGATCATCACCGCCAGTTCGCCCGTTTCCTTTGCACCGATGCTCTTTTCCACCGTTCCCGGGTGCGGCCCATGGGGGATGCCGCCGGGGTGCAGGGTAATCATGCCTTTCTCCACGTGCTTGCGGCTCATAAAATCGCCGTCCACGTAGTAGAGCACCTCGTCGCTATCGATATTGCTGTGGTTGTATGGCGCTGGTATAGCCATGGGATGGTAGTCGTACAAACGCGGCACAAAAGAACAGATGACGAAATTATGCGCTTCGAAGGTCTGATGCACCGGCGGCGGCAGGTGCACCCGGCCAGTAATCGGCTCGAAATTGTGGATGGAAAAAGCGTAGGGGTAAAGGTAGCCATCCCAGCCCACCAAATCGAAGGGGTGGTTGAGGTAATAGTAGGGGTAGATGCGGTCTTGTTTCTTGATGTAGAACAGGAACTCGCCCTGCTCGTCGCGGGTTTCCAGATTTTGGGGCTTGCGGATATCGCGCTCACAGAAAGGCGAGTGCTCTTCCAGTTGGCCAAAAGCATTGCGGTAGCGCTTAGGCGTCAGCACCGGGCTGTAAGACTCGACGATCAGCAGGCGGTTGTCCGGGCCATCAAACTCGAGCTGATAGACGGTACCCCGCGGCACCACCAGATAATCGCCATACCCAAAGACAACCGACCCGTACATCGTGCGCAGCTGGCCATTGCCCTTGTGGATGAAGATCACCTCATCAGCATCGGCATTTTTAAAGAAATACTCCCTCATGCTCTGCCGCGGAGCAGCGAGGATAATCTTGCAATCGTCGTTGACCAGCACCGGCTTACGGCTCTGCAGGTAGTCATCTTCAGGCGGCACCTGGAAGCCTTTCAAGCTGCGGTGCTTGAGCTGTTTGTCGAAGACCACTTTAGGCTCTACAGAGAAGGGCTCGCCAACCTGCATAATCTGCGTGGGCGGGTTAGCATGGTAAAGCAGGGAATATAAATTGCTGAAACCCTCGGTAGAAAAAAGCTCTTCATGGTAAAGCTCGCCATTGGGTTTTCGAAATTGGGTATGCCGTTTTTTAGGCACCTGCCCCTGACTGTAATAATGCATAGCGTCTGGTTTTAGCGGTTAGGAAAACGAGGCTGCTAATCTTCGGCCGGCAGCCCCAAGTTGTCAAAAATGGTGTTCAGGATATCCGCCAGCTGGCCGATTTCAGCTTCCTGCAGGCCGCGCCAGGCTTCCCGGCGGGCCGCCTGGATGACGGGTAGTACCGCTTGGATCTTGTCTCGGCCTGCTGGAGTAAGCTCAATTTTGAAGCGCCGCCGATCGGCTGGGTCCGCCAGGCGGCGGGTTAGGCCCTTCTGGCACAGCAGGTCGATGATGCGGGTAACTGTGGGTGCATCTTTATAGGTGGCTCGGGCGATGTCAAGTTGGCTTAGCCCCTCCTGCTGGTCGAGCACCTGCAAGATGACCCACTGGTCGATGGTGATGCCCGCATCCGCCGCCGTCAATTGCTGCTGGAAAAACTGTTTCATGCGCTTGGCCGTCCGCTCCAGGATGAAGCCTGGTAGCTCGGCCTGCTTTTCGGCCCTGGTTTTTATAAGTGCTTCGGTCACGTCTTGGCAGTTTGGTTGCTGCAAAAATAATTAGTACAACAATTATATCCAAGCAAATGGCTTTGTTTTTGGAAAAAGGGAGCCATTATACCGCGACATCCGCGCTGTAGCGGCACTACCGGAAATGAGCTGCTGCTAGAACCATTGGCTAAGCCCTATGGGGCTCAATCAATCCCTAATCCTTCTTTTCGGGGGGTAGATGCTGATTTTTAGAGGTTTTTTTAGTTAGCTTTGTATCCTTTAACGCTTGGGCTGCTGCCAATAAAACGATAGTGCTGTCAATATTTGAAGGCTTCGCCAGTCTTGCGGCTACATCCAAATGCCAGCCCTCCCAACCTACACCACCATGCCACCAACAAAACTACTACTTCTACTACTCTCACTATCCCTCGCCTCCTGCCAGCAGGCTAACCAAGCTCCTTGGTACGACGGCAAGCTCGTAGAAGCCGACTATTGGTCGGAAGAGCCGAAGATACTCTCGGCAGGGCTCGGGTTTGACGGTATTTTGGGCCTCCCAGATGAGGTGATTGAGGAGACCGCCCTGGCAGCTGGAGCAGCCTGGTATCACGGCTTGGCCTGTACCAGCGGAAAGGCACCAGCAGTGGGGATGCAGACCGGGGCAGGCTCGAAAAAAGGCATCCAACTGGTCGGGCGAGGCAAGAAGGCAGTGGACTATGGCGACGGCCTGCCCATTGTATTTAGCTGGCCCATCGCTACTGAGACGCTGCAGCCCAGCGCCTTTCAGTTTACCCTCAATACCGGCGAGGTGGTCGTGGCTCCCATCGTGATGATGCTACCCAATTGGGAACACAACGAGCGCAATGTAGCGGTGGCGGTCGGCGATTTCGGCAACCGCAAGCCGAGCACCGACCCGGAGGCGCGCTACCCGGTAAGGCTAGACATCGTGGACGGGGGCAGCCCCCTCTACCTGGTCGGCCCCGGCGGGCAGCTCTTCGACGCCACCGGCCTGAACTGGACGACCGATTCATCACCCTACGACCCCGACAACGGGCCCCGGCTGGTAGGCGCCAAGCTCAACTATTGCGGCACACAGCCCCAAGGCGAGGGCATGGGCGGCACCCTCTACGAGCGGCGGCAGCCAACCATGCCCAACGACGAGTTTGCCCTCTACGGCGGCGGCGATTTCCGCCTGAGGATGCTCACCACCGGCGGTTTTTCCCCTGACGGGGTCACTGGCGTGAAGCCCAATCAGTATGAAGACTTTTTCCGCCTCCACGTGCTGGGAGAGCATGGCGATACCGTACTCCTGGAAAAGGCAGGCGTGGAATATGCCGTCAAAGGCGGTAAGCTGAAAGTGCTCGGCTTATCGGACCTGGGCCAAAAGGCCGACCCGGTCAAAGGGATCTATTACGACGATTGTTATCAGGAAGACCGCGACAACTACATCGACATCATCTTGGTGGGTGATGAAGCGGCGGCGCGAAATATCCGCTACCTGGAGATACCTAGCTTGGCGGGCGGGTACAAAGCATTCTACAACCCGGGGGGGCCAGGGCCCACTCCTGCGCCGGGCATCCGCTACACCCAACCGGGCCCGCCCCATCTGGAGCCAGTCATCATCGCCCTGGATAATCCGATGCGGGTGAGCCGGGAGTGAGGCTGTTTTTTTTTGAGGGCACTAGTGCCCCATGATTATGGCAGGCTGGAAACACTCAACTTGATTAGCTGAAGATGACTTCATTCGGTCTTAGGCAGCTTCTCCAATACCGCATAAATCTCGGCCAGCGCTAGCTCCAGGCCCAGCGAGCGGATGGGCAGCTTGGCGTCCTTGCCCGTGAAAATCTCGTGCTTCCAGAGGTTCTGTGCGGGGTCTTGCAGGAACATGGACCTTGCCCAAACCTCCTCCGGCTCGATGAGGATGTACTCCTGGAAGCCCGGCACCGAGCTATACAGCTCAAACTTCTCCCCTTTTTCATAGTTGCATGTATCTTCCGAGAGTACTTCTACAATGGCCAAGGGGTTGATGATGATGTCCCTTCGGATTTGACCCTCGGGCGTGGTGTAATATTCCGGCGTGCCGTCGCTGATGGTCACATCCGGGTAGAGGAAGCGATTGGCGGACTCGATGCGGACCTTGGTGTCGCTGTTGAGCACCATGTGGGGCAGGTTCTTCTCCTCGACATACTGGTCGAGCTTTCCTGCGATTCTCAGCTTGACGGCGTTATGAGCCAAAGTTCCTCCAGCCATTGCGATGATATTTCCGTTTTGAAATTCGTGCCGGGTCTCCGCAGTGCCCTCTGCTGCGAGGTACTCGACGATGGTGAGCAATTTCTTTTCTTCTTCGACGGTAACCATGACAAAGTATTTTGACGCAAGATAAACAGTAAACTATAAAAAACCAAATGCGCAGCAAATGGGTTGACCGGCAAGAGATTGACTATGTAGAAGAGCGCGAAGGATTTATGTGGGCTTACGACATAAAATGGGACCCCAAGGCGAAGGCATCCTTATCTAAGACCTTCACCAACGCCTACCCACAACACCACACCCAAGTGGTGCACCGCGAAAACTTCTTCGATTTTCTAGCTCCCTGAGCAAACTCCAATCCCTTGCTGCTCTCCCGGCCGCCCTGGCCTTGCCTTTTCTCTATCCGCCTCCCTTGGTTTGATGGAAAATGCTACTATTTTGACGGGAAACGTCACTTGGGACAACTGAATATTTGCGCTAGCCAACAGGGTAACTCTTTGCCCTAAGCACAAATAGACTTCTAAAGCGGCTATTTCTGGTCGAAAGAAAGGTCTTGATAACAAAAACTCAGCAAACATGAAACACAACACCGCCGCCGCCCTGGCGATTGTCTGCCTGGCAGTTTTCACCGCATCCTTTTCCGGCTGCTCCAGCAAAGCCTCGGAGCCGCCACAGAAAGCGACTGCCGCTGCGGAAACGCCTGCCGAGACTAATCCGGCAGTAGTAGATACCACCGCACAGCCCGCCCCGGAAACGCCAGCGGAAGGTACCCCGGTTGAACCGGAGCCCGACCCCGCCCCTGAAGCGCCTAGTGGAAGCCTGGGCACCCGCAGCGTGAGCGAAGACAAGTTGACCACAGTGCTCGAAACCGTGTCCCGCGAGATGGAAGAAAAAAATCTGGCCTATGTCATCGAGCTCGGGCAGGATTGCTCGGGCATCTACCACCAAATCAAGGACAGCGTGCAGGCGCGCATACCCGCCCTGCGCGATCCCACGAAGTACATCTATCCCCCCTTCCGCCCCGACCGCGACTCCCGCCAGATCGCCCACTGGTACCACCGCCACAACAACCTCCACATCGTGCGCGATGCCCTGGCCGATGCCAACAAAATCCGCCCGGGCAGCGTGATGTTTTACGGGCAGACGGACGTGAAATACGACAACCCTACTATCGAGCAGTTGATTACCCGTGGGAAGGGGATCATGCACGTGGCAGTCGTGACATCCATAGAAACCGACGATGCCGGCAACCTCACGGCCTACACCATCATGCACGGCCGCAATACCAAATGGCCCGCCTCCCGCACGGGCGGCAATTGCGACTGCCCTAAGAAGGGCCTGCACCGCCAGCACGAAAAATACCCCTTCGGCAACTGGAACCAGCCCTGGGTAGCGATGGCGAATATCGAGACGCTAGTGAACTAGCGCTTGGTGAATTGAAGGGGCAACCCCAGCCTTGTTCCCGCCAGGCCAAGAGCAAGCGTCGAGCTCCACGGCGCTGCTCTTGGCCGGTTTTTGCAGGCATTTTCAGTGCCGCCCGCTTTTAGTTCCCCATCCCAATCTCTCGCCCCTATTCCGGCTGGAGCAGCCACATCAACTCGTTCACATTATCGCTGCCGCCAAACTGGCGGTTGATGGCTGCCGATACGTTGGCCTGGTTGTAGTCCAGCTCGTTTTGGGGGTACATCCAGCGCTTGGGCACTTGTCCGTTGTTTTGGGTGCCTTCGCCAGTGCGGAAGACGGGGAAGCCCGTGCGGCGCTGGTTGTAGAAAGACTCCCAGCCGGAGTGCATGAAAAGCGCCAGGTACTTCTGGGTGCTGATCTGCTCGATGGCTTTGGCGGGGTCGTAGGCGACCAGCGGGTGGGCCAGGTAGGCCTGGATCCGCGCTGCGGGGATGCCGTAAAACTCCATCGAGGCGCGGATGCCATTCTCGTAGTGGGCCTTGGCATCGGCACTGATCCAGCCGCGCGCGCTAGCTTCGGCCAGGTTGAACTGCAACTCGGGGTAGCCGATGGCGATGCACGGCTCGCCAGTGGGTTCGCTATGGTAGCGCTCGTCAACCGGGGAGCCTTTGCCCTCGTTGCTGGCGGCGAGCACGTTGGCCGTCAATTGCGCGCCCGACTCCAGGCCGCCGTAGGCCCCGACGATGTTCTCAAAGCCAGGCTGCCCGTTCTGTACGGCGCGGCGCTCCGGCTTGGCATAGGCTACCAGGCGCGGGTCGTTGCGCTCCTTCAGCAGATCGGCGAAAGTGGACGACAGGTAGTAAGCGGTCTGCAAGCTACGGTTGTTGTAGTGCGGGTAGCGGTTGCCGTCGCGGTCAATATATTCCAACTGCGCATGGTCGGCATTGCTGGAAAATACCGGGTAGTTGACCGGATCGGCCACGATCTTCGCCGCTTGCGCCTTGGGGTTGATGGCGGTATGGCCTTCTTTCAAGGACAGGTCGATCAGTACGCGCCAGCGGAAGGAGTTGATGAGCTGCTTCCACTTTTGCACATCGCCGCCATAGAGGAAATCGCCGCCAATGGGGCCGTTGGTGGGCTGCAGCAGGGCGTTGGCCTCCTCCAGCTCCTCCAAGATGCCCGCATAGATGGATGCCTGAGGATCGTAAGCTGGAGCAAAGGCCCCGGCTTCCCCTTTGAGCGCCTCCGCATACGGCACATCGCCAAAGGTGCGGGTAAGCCCATGGAAGAAGTAGGCACGGAAAAACTTGCCGATGCCGATGTAATTGTCGTTGCCGACCCGTTCGGCTTCCTCGATCATCTTGGTCACCTGGCGCAGGGAGTTGTAGGTGCCGAAGCCGGCTCGCTGCCAGGAGTAGTACTGCTCGTCGGCCACGCCATCCGTGAAGACCAGGTATTGCGATGCCAGAGCTGCATCGGCAGAAGGCACATTGAGGGCACTGACCAGGATGTTGGTCAGCAGCAAGCCAGGATTGACCTCTGAAGCCCGGTTGGGGTCAACCGATAAATCCTCGAAGCTTTCGCAGCCGGCGAAAAAGAGGGCCAGCGCTAATATGGAAATCAATTTTTTCATGATTTTATCTGTTTTGCGTTATCGCTATTTAGGCCGTAAGCAGTTCGTGACAAGTTGTCGTACCAGCCACCAATACCCGAAGCTCGCAACTCGTAACCCGCAGCTCTCGGCATGGCTAAATAGCGGCATCCGTTAAAATTTCACATTCACATTAAAACCCAAATTGCGCGAAGGCGGCGTCTGGAGGTACTCCTCCCCGCCCGTCGGCGCGCCATAGGGGTCTGGGTCTACAAAACCGTTATCGGTGCGCAAGAACAAGTTGCGGCCGACAAAGGAGACGCTGGCATCGCTCATGCCGAGGCGCGAGGCCCACTTCTGCGGCACCTGGAAAGTCAGTGTCACTTCGCGCAGCTTGATGAAGCTGGCATCATAGAGGTTGGACTCCTCAGCGGCACCGTGGTAGTAGGAGTTTATCCAGTTGGACCAGAATACATTCGTTTCGTTGGGCGCAAATTCGCGGGTATCGGAAATGGTATTCCCATTGGGGTCGGTGACGAGCTGGCCGCCAGTAACGACGACGCCAGGACCGACATAAGAGCGGACGCCTTCATTCTCCAGGTCTCGGTCGGGAGTGACCGAATCGGGATGGGTACCACCCCACCACATCTTGCGGATGGTCTGCGAGTAGAACACCCCGCCCTGGCGCCCATCGAGCAGGAAGCTAAACGAAACCGGGCCGATGGTGAACTGGTTGAACAAACCGGCCACCCAATCGGGATCAATGAAGCCCAGGCTGCGGCGGTTGGGGTCCACCAGCGGCAGGCCAGAGTTGCCGTCGTAGATGATCTGGCCGCCCGGGGCGCGCAGGAAAGCATCGCCGTAGTAGATGTCCAGGCGCTCGCCGGGGCGCACGCCGTTCAATTCTTGTAGGCCTTCCGCCAATTCATCGAGGTAGCGGCGATGGGTCGCCCAGTTGAGGTTGAGGTCCCAGCGGAAGTTGCGCGTGCGCACCGGGTTGGTATTCAGCATCACCTCTACGCCCTGGCGGCGGTATTGGTTGGCGTTGACCAGGCGCGACCCAAAGCCTGAGGCCAGTGAAACAGGCAGGGAGATAATGTCGTTCCGATCGATGGTGCGGTAGTAGGTCACGTCCAACCCCAGGCGGCTTTTCAGGAAGCGTAGATCGCCGCCCAGCTCTACGGTAGTAGAAGTCTCTGGCTGGATCAAGGGGTTGGGCAAGGTGCCCGGATAGCTGACCGACGCGACGCGATCCCAATTGACGGCGGGGTCGTAGGTCGATTGGTACTGGTAAGCCCCCAGGTCAGACCGGCCTTCGCTGCCCAGGTCGCTCGATACCTGGGCCCAAGAGGCACGCAGCTTCATGAAGGGCAGGAAGTTGCCCATATCGAAGAGCTCGGAGACCACGGTGCTGAGCGAGACGGAAGGGTAGAAATAGGAGTTGTTCTCCATTGGCAAAGACGAAGACCAGTCGTTGCGCGCCGTAAGCCCCAGATAGACGGCGCGGGCAAAGCCGATATCGGCCGTCGCATAAAGGCTGTTGACGCGCTTGGAACCCCGCAGGTTGGTGGTGGTCACATCATTCATGGAGTTGGATAGCGTATATAACTCCGGGATGTTCAAACCCGAGGTATTGGAAGACAAATAGCGGCGGTTGCGGTAGCGAGACGTACCCCCAACGATGGCGTTCACTTCCAGGTTTTCACCAAACGAGCGGTCAAAGGTGAGCAACAAATCATTGTTGAGCTGAAAGTCGGCGTTGTTTTCGATGTAGTAATTGCCGTTCACATCGTCAGAGTAAAGGATATAGCTCTTGGGCGTGAGCAGCTCGTAAGCATCCTGGCGCATGTCGGCACCGGAGCGGACCAGCAGCTTGAGCGAAGGGGTAAATTCATAGCCGAGCGACAAGTAGCCATAAGTATTGTCGGCAGTGTAAGGCTGTGTGTTTTCGTAGGCGGCAAAGTAGGGGTTGTTGTACCAGGCCAGATTGTAATGGCGCTGCTGCAAGCCCTCTTGACCCGGCATCCAGTAATTGCGCAGGTCGCGCACATCCACATCGGGGCCAGTCCACAGCAGGAGGTTGTAGACGTAGTTTTGGGGGCCATAGCCGCGGCGGGGATAGTTAGGGGTGTATTGCTTGTTGTAGGTCAGCGATGCGTTGGCCGTCAGCCGGGCGCCCAGGCTGTAGCCGCCGGCCAGGGTGAAAGTCGTTGCATTCACCGAGGTATTGGGCTCCTGGCCATTTTGATAGAACTGGGAGACGGACAGGCGGAAGTCGCCCTGTTCATTTTTGCCGCTCAGGCTAAGGTTGTGCGAAGTGATAAAGCCTGTTTCCAGGAAGTTTTGCAGGTTGTTCCTGCCGCGGGAGACCCAAGGCGTGGGGATGCGCGCTCCGGTAACCGGATCGATGGGGCTGTCGTATTGCGGCAGCTCCACAAAGCCGCTGGCAGTGGTGGGGTCGGGCTGATCCAATTTTGGCCCCCAGATCCAGCCAGAACCGTCCTGGATGCCTGCGCCCTTGCCGTTGACGTAGGCATAGCGGCCGCCATAACCGGCACCGTACTGGGTTTGTACCTCCGGCAGGATGGGCCAGCCAGCCTGGAACATATTGCTCGTATTGTATTCTACGTTGAAGCCCTTGACCTTGGCCCGCTTGGTGGTGATCATGATGGCACCATCTTTGCCCAGCGAGCCATAAAGGGCTGAAGCAGCAGTACCTTTCAGCACCGTAATGTCCTGGATATCGTCGGAACTGATATCCCAAAAGTCAGTATTGACTGGTACGCCATCGAGCACGATCAGCGGGGTGCGCCCGCGCAGCAGGATAGACTGGTTTTCATACAAGCCCGTGCTGTTGAAGACGGTCAGGCCCGCCACCCGTCCGGTAAGATTGCTCAACACGTTGGGCTCCCGCGCTTTTTGCAGGCTGAGGCCTTCGACGCTTTGGGTGGCATAGCCCACCTTTTTTTCGTCTTTTTCAATCCCCAGGGCGGTCACCACTACTTCAGAAAGGAGTTGCGCCTCGTCGGCCAGCACAATGGTCAGCACATTAGCGTTGCCCAGGGGATATTCCAGCGTTTCATACCCTACATAAGAAACCAGCAGGGTTTTGGCTTCGTTGGTTATCGTCAGGCTGAAGCTGCCATCGATGTCCGTCACCGTCCCTGCCGTACTGCCTTTGGCGATGACGGTGGCACCGATAAGCGTTTCTCCATTGCGATTGGTTACTTGACCAGTAATCAACCGCTGGGCCAGCAGGATAGGGCTGCTAAGCAGCAGCAGTAGCAGCACGCTCAACCCTTTTTGGAGCAGAGCGTGGGCCCGTTTGGGTGTATCATTCTTCATGATTTTGAATGTTTGATGGTTCTCGAAATGTTTCTAATTAGTATCCGTCCATTTAGTTAAGTGCCTGGGCTTTAGAGTTCGAGAGCAAGGCTTGCGAAGGCCCCAAAACCGGAGTTTACTGGCCGTAAATGAGGATTTTGGGGCCGAGCGTAACGCAGCTATCGGACTATAAAGACAGGCACAAGTTAGCGCTGCAAACTGATGCGCGCAGCATAAGTTTGACCTTCTGCGGAAGTGGCCAGCAGCGTATATAAGCCGTTGGGCAAGGCGCTGAGGTCGAGGGCCCGTTGATGGGCATCGGCAGCGAGCTGATAAGCCCGGCGTCCAGTCGCATCGAGTACTTCCAGATGGCGCAGCCGAACGTCCTGCGGCAGGTCGAGGGTCAGCTGCCCGCTGGTGGGGTTGGGATAGGCCTGGATGGCTTGTGCTTTCGGCTCCTGGGTGGAAGAGGTTAGTGAAAAGGTAAATTCAGCAGAGGCATAGATATCGTAGCCATCGCAGCACAACAAATAAGCCTTCCATTGCCCTTCATACAAATCGCTGGACGGCAAGGCGAGCTGGCCCGAGGCAGCGGGGATGTAATTCCACTCTGTCGAGCTGGCGTCGCCGGGCCTCTCACCCGAGGCATAAATGCCAATCCAATCGGTGCTGCTATAGTCCGGGCTGTTGAAGGTAAAGACGATGTCCTCACCCGGCGTATAGATGAGCTTGGAGGCGACCAGAGAGGCGGTATTGATGCCCCCAACTTCAAAGTTGACCGAGGCATAGACCGTATAGCCATCACAGCAGAGCAGGTAGGCGGTGTACTGCCCCGGCGCGAGGCTCGTGGTAAAGGTCAGGTAACCGCTGGCTGCCGGGATGTACTGGTAGTCCAATGAACTGACATCGCCCGGGGTCTGGCCCTGGCGGTAGATGCCGATCCAATCGGTAGGGTCGAAAACCGGGCTGGCATAAGTAAAAATCATCGGGCTGCCTTCCGGATAGACCGAAGCGTTGGCCGTCAGCACGGCCCCCGGCACGCCTTCCTGAACCGTAAACGGCTTGCTCATCGCATATACCGACAGGCTATTACAGCAAAACAGATAGGCCACATAGGTGCCCGCTTCCAGCGAGCCGGCAAAATTGAGGGCACCGGAAGCCTGGGGGATATACTGCCACAGCTGAGAAAGCTCCACATTCGGGTCGTTGCCGAGCTTATAGATGCCAATCCAGTCCGTCGGCGAAAAGCTGGGGCTCTCATAGAGCAGGGTGATGGTCTCGCCGGAGCCGTACTCGTCTTTGGCTGAACGCAGCAGATCAGAACCAGTGCTCTCCTCGATGGCGAAATCCACTTGCGCATAGATGTCATAGCCATCGCAGCACAACAGGAAAGCCGTGTATTGGCCGGGGGCCAGCGCTTCGTCAAAAGTCGCCGTGCCCATCGCTTGCGGGAGATACTCATAAACGATGGAGCCGACGGTGCCAGGCGTTTCGCCCTGGTTGAAGATGCCGATCCAATCGGTATCTACCCAGTTGGGGCTGGAGTATTCAAAAACCAGCGTTTCGCCCTCCTCATAAACAGCTTTTTGTGAAACCAGGGAGGGGCCGGCAGTCACGGTAAATACCTCGGAAGTGGCATAGACATCGTAACTGTCGCAGCACAGGAGGAAGGCCACATAGCTGCCGGGGGCAAGCGGGTCGGTAAACACATAAGTGCCGCTGGCTTCCGGGATGTAGTCCCAGAGGGTAGAGTTGGCGTCGCCAGGCGTTTGCCCTGCTTCGTAAATACCGATCCAATCGGTGCTCACCCAGTCGGGAGAATTATAGGTGAAAGAGATGGGTTCGCCTTCGACAAAGGAAGTGGCCGACACGCTAAGCGCTGCCTGGCCTAATGCCGGCCTCGTTGCCAGACAGGCCAACAAGACGAACAAATGCGTAAAGAATGGCTTCATATTGGATTGTTTTTGTGAAATTAGCAATAAAAGCCGCCTCGGCGGCCCGGGCAATATCATTGGATAATCAATTGTAAAGTGTACAGCTTCCTCGAATACACCTTCACCATATACGTCCCCGGCGGAAGCTGCTGGTGCAGTAGCGCCACCTTCATCTCCCGGGCATTGTTCTCCGACCGATAAATCAGGCGGCCTTCCAGGGTTAGCACTTCGATTTTTTCGATGGGGTAAGGCGACTCGACGATGGTGTGCTCCCCATTGCTGGGGTTGGGGTAGAGCCTGACGCCTTCGTTATCGGCCAGGTTGGCGGTGCCGACGCTGCCCTCGCTGATGGCGAAATAGCGGCGGTTGGAAATCTCGTCGTAAGAATCATTGGTAAACAACACGATGTAATAATTTCCGGGGGTTTGCGGCACCAGCGTATCGCTCAGCGTCAGGCTGCCGGCGGGCCTTCCTTCGATATAAGTGTAGGTGTCCAGTGCATCCACATTGGGGTCTTTCCAGGACTGGTAAATGCCTAGCCAGTCTTTGGGCACGCCCGGGCCGTCGGTCCAGGTTGCGATGATGTACTCGCCCAGGTTGTAGATGCTTTTGTCGATAACCAGGTTGGCGATGGTGTCGCCTACGGCGAAGAAGATGCGCCCGGCTGGCTCAAAATAGCCGTCGTTCAAGAAGTAGCTGGCGTAGTAGTACCCCTTGTCCAGACCGCTGAAGCTCAACTGGCCAGCAGGCCCGGCAGTATATTGCCACTGGGCGGATGCTGTACCCCCGGGCTCTATCCCGATTTTGTAAATCCCAATCCAGTCTTGTTCCAATGCCGGAGCGAAGCTGTAGGAGATGGCTACCGTCTCGCCAAGTTCGTACTTGGTTTTATTGCTGGCAATGACCGGGATGGGGCCATAGTAAAAGGGCACCCGGCTGGCGATTTCAGTATAGCCGTCATTTTCAAAAAATGCCGCGAAGTATTCGCCTTTTTGGGAGAGGTTGAAGCTCAGCACCCCCGAAGCGCCGCTGACGTAGCTCCAGGCCGTGGACGCGATTTCCCCCGGCACCTCTCCTTTTTTGTAAACCCCGATCCAATCCAGCGGATTACCCGGCCCGTTTTCGTAGGTGACCTGAATAGCCGCTCCCGCCGGATAGGCGTGTTGGCCGAGTGCGATCTTGGGGTCGCGCAGCGTACTGTTGATGACTACAAAGGAATCCGCTGCCGACCAGGGCGACCACTCCAGATTGCGGTCGCGGTGGCGCACGCGCAGGTAGTGCTTGCCATTGGGCAAGGCGCCGGCAGGGATGAGGTATTCCAAAATATTGACGCCCCGGTTGAGATCAGCGGTGCTATCCGGAGAGCCGGCTGGGCCGAAAAAGTTTTCGTAATCCCTCAGCTTGTCGAGCCCGATCGTTGAGAAATCAGGCGTGAGCGAAAACTGGAACTGGGTGGAGTTCAGCAATTCGCCAACAGGCGACTGGAAGTCAGAAGACAGAAGGGCGAAAGGCAATTCGAGCGTGTCGGGGATAACCGTTTCCAAAGACGGCTGGGCGGGGCCTGGCTGCCCCTTGACCCGATGAAATTCATCGATGAGGCGATTGTCATGCCAGCCGTAGATACTGCCGATAGAGTAGGTCTGCACATCCACCCGCTGCTGGGCCAGGTCGAAGTCCACGAGCTGATAGGCCCAATTGGAGAGGGTCTTTTGTACGTCGTCAAAATCCAATTCGTTGCTCATGCCCCAGTATTGGTCCCAGGCGGTGCCGCCGGAGATGAGGTGGTAATTGGGCGTATCTTTCAGCTGCCCGCGGGCGTAGAGGTGATGGTGGGCACCTACGTGCATAAAAAATTTGGGGCTGGAGGACAGGAAAGGCATCACCGTATTGCGGATCCAGGGAGAAATATCCCCCACGTACTGCTCGGCCTGATAAGGGCGGTGGCCGAAAGACATGATCCAGTCCACCGTCGGGTCGTTATTGGCGTGGTTGACCACTTGCTGCAGCCAGTTGAGCTGGGCCGCCCCCACCGCGCCCGTGACGTGCTCAGTGCTGAGGTTGAGGATGAGCACCTTGCCGACTTGAAAGGCGTAGTAGGTTTCGGTGCCCGAATAAATCCCGGCATAATGCAAGCTGTCGTAGAAAAAATGGTCGTAATAAGCCCCAAGCTGCAAGGTGCCATAAGTCTCGTGGTTGCCGATGATGGTGCTGATGGGCAAGAGGGGCGAGAGGTAGCGGCATTTGGCGAAGTGCACATGCTCGTAGTGGTCAAGGGTACCCACATCCACCTGATCGCCCACCATTAAAATCATACTGACTTGTTCGTTGAAGTCGGGCCCGTAGCGTTCCGTGCATTTGCGTTTGGCATAAACTACCAGCGAATCGAAGCGCGGCTGCGATTTGATCTGGTTGTCACCCAGGATCAGGAAGCGGATGTGCCCATCGGCAGCGGCAGCCTGCCCTGGCTCAGGCAAGGTGCGGAAGGAATAAACCTGAGAGGCTAGCGCCCCGGTGCTCACGCGGTAGTAATACTTGGTGTTGGGCTGCAAGCCTGTCAATTGCACGCTATGATAGTAGTAGTTGTTGGGATAACCGACGTCAGACATGATTTGGACGCCACCCTGCGCGGTTTGCTCCAACGCTCCGGGGGCAAAGCCATATTCCACTATAGTTTCGGTGCCGGAGCTGGTCTTCCAACTGATCCAGATGGAAGTGGGCGTTACGGCTTGCAGATAAGGTTCAATCTGTGCGTAAGCTGCCTGGCTGCTCAGCATCAGCAAAGCGCCAACTAATTTTACTAGTGAGTGTACTTTCATCAGCCTCTCGTTTGCATTACCCTAACTAATGCTAGCTCTGTCGCTCATCCCTACCCCAAAAAGGGAAGGCTACCCGCTGGCGACATAATCAGCGTCGTAATGATAGCAAAGATATCCTGTGCTTGCCAGGATTTAGCAATCTCAGGTTTAAGTTTGTGTAAAATTTGTTCGCGCCCAGCTGGCGGGGCTGCGGTGGGCTTCCTCGAGCTGCTCTTGCTCACAAGCCACAATTTTTCCATGCACCACCCTCTCCCACTATCCAACAAAACCTTACTTTTGGGCCAGAACCAACTAAAAAACCTTTGCCATGAAGTATTTCTCCCTCCTCCTGGCCATCCTGGCGCTATGCCTGAGCTGCCAGCCAGCAACCAAAACCCCTGCCCCCAAAAAGGCCGTCTTCATCCTCCTCGACGGCATCCCGCCCGATGTACTGGAAAGAGTGGCGACCCCTGCACTGGATGAAATTGCCGGGCAGGCGGGCTATACCCGCGCTTACGTAGGCGGGGAAAAAGGCACCTACAACGAGACCCCCACCATCTCCGCGCCTGGCTACATGAGCATGATCACCTCCTCCTGGGCCAACAAGCACAACATGTGGAACAACTACAACCAATCGCCAAACTATAACTATTGGAACATCTTCCGCATCGTAGAGCAAGCGGATTCCAACTACCAGACCGCCATCTTCTCCACCTGGCTCGACAACCGCACCGTGCTGATCGGGGAGGGCCAACCCGCCGCCGGCGATTTCCGCCTCGATTTCGCTTTTGACGGGCTGGAACTGGATACCGTGCAATACCCCCACGACAAAGCCCGCGATTACATCTTGGCCATCGACGAGCGGGTGACCGATGAAGCCGCCAGCTACATCGCCCAAAACGGCCCCGACCTCTCCTGGGTCTATCTGGAATACCCCGACGACATCGGGCACCTCTTCGGCGACGGCCCGGAAATGGATGATGCCGTGCAAAAAGCCGACCGCCAGGTACGGCGCATCTGGGAGGCGGTCCAAAAACGCCAGGCCATGGGCGAAGACTGGCTGGTGGTAGTGACTACCGATCACGGCCGCGACCCCGATACCGGCAAAAACCACGGCGGCCAATCGGAACGCGAGCGCAGCACCTGGATCGTCACCAATGCCGCTTCCACCAATAGCCGCTTCAGCGCTGGCGAACCAGCCATCACCGACATCACGCCTTCCATCCTGGCGCACCTGGGCATCACTGCCCCCACGCCCATCCGCACCGAGCAGGATGGCACCTCCTTCATCGGCCCTCTATCGCTCGACGGCTTCCGCGCCGAGCTGGCTGGCGAGCGCCTCCTGCTGTCCTGGAACCCCCTCCAGGCGGAAGGCCAGGCTCGCCTGCACCTCGCCTGCACCAACCACTTCCAGCAGGGCGGCAGTGACGATTACGAACTACTGGCAGAGGTGCCAGTAGCCCAGGGCAATTACCAACACGCCTTGACCCCCGCCCAAGCAGCCCGCTTCGCGGAGAGCGGCATCCTCAAGCTGTGGATCGAAGCACCCTTGAATGGCGGGAATTGGTGGGTGGTAGCGGAGGAAAAATCGGAATGAGGAAGATGGAAGATGTTTTGTAACTATTTAGCTAGCTTCGAGTCGCGAGCTTCGAGTCGCGAGTTCAGCCTTGGCGAAAGAAGGTTGCCGAGTTTCAACCATAGGAAAAATCGTTCTCCAATATACTTCAAAACTTAATCTTGGAGATATAGCAGAGAACTCGCAGCTCGTGGCTCGTAACTCGCAGCTTTTCGCCATGCTAAATAGTTACGATGTTTTCACTCAAATATTACTGCACGGACTGAAGGCTGATCCGATAGTGCTAAAGCGCATCGGACAGTGTTTTGCTCAGATGGAAACCGTCCGCCTTTGACCCGGCCAAGTCAAAATAGATAAATCCGCGAAACCCTGCTCGACCTGCGTTCATCCGCGTCCCTATCTTCCTTGCCCACTTGCCGGCCAGACCAGCTCATTTCGCTAAACACATACGCGAGGTATCCTACTCCTGCACCCGCGGCGGCTCGATAAAAAAATAACATTTCATTTTGAAATATCACAAATAGCACTTATCTTTGGCCTGATTTTGGTCTCCCCCCGCTTTTGCTATTAGTGCCCCATGAATGGCGAAAAAGGCAGGTATAAATCAGGGCTACCTACGGAAAGATTGATATATTTGGTGGAGTATGAAGGCCCGCTAAACAAATGCCTGAAGCTGGAAAAGACCAAAATATACAACTATGCCTTGCTGCCTGAAAACACGAGGAGGGAGAGGCCTTTGATGCGACCTCCCGGTAATAAGAGAGATAACTAGTTATATGAGACAAGAGACCACATTTGAGACTGGCGCCATCTTCTGGCATGAATTGGAAAACAAAGCTTACGCTATCCGGAAAGTAGGCGAGCTGCTGGACAAAAACATCCGCCTGACGGATTATGGCACGGGTATCGTTCGCTTCGTCTTTGTGCCCATCGCCGTACTGCCATCCAACAAAATCCACGAGGAGAAAATCTCTTACTCCAAAGCGAAACGAGAAATCACGCTATACCTCAAACTCGACTACGCCGCCGCCGCCGCCGCGGACGAAACGGCCTTCCAACAGCTCGTCGCCCAGCTCTTCCTGCGCGGCATCGACGAAGCGCCGCAAAGCCGCATCCGCGATTTTGACTGGGCGCGCTTCCGGCGGGATGTGGAGGGGGTGTTGGGGGGCGGGCAGCTTTGAATTGTCTGAGGGCTAAGGCTAACCCTCATGCCTCAGCGATTGTAGAGGCTGTATCACAAGAAGAAACGCGGCTTTTGTTGCAAAATAATCTTTTGAAAACAACATAATCGGCTAAGAAATCTCCCCCGCTGGCGGGGGATTAAGGGGGTGGAATAAAATTTCATTCCGCATCAAGTTTTTCAAATAGTCTTTTGATACACACTCTAATCCACCGCATGGGGCTCCCTCATCCGGGGCTAAGATAGGAGATTGAGTACCAAGGGCCATTGCCAGAGTGCTTGAAGTTGGAGAAAATCAAGATATACAATTATGCCCTGCTGCCAGAAAACCTGCGGAGAGCAGTCCCGCTAATCCGGCCGCCGGGCAACAAAATCGACCGCTGATGACGAATATAAATTGGCCCCCGATTTGGTTTAGCACCATAGCCTGGAAGGATATCGGCGATAAAGCCTTCCTGGTCAAGCCACTCGAGCAGCAGCTCAACGACGCGCTCGTGTTGAAGGACTACGGGGCAGGCCTCCATGCCCTATCTTTTATCGTCATCGCCGTACTGCCCAGCAATAGGATCCACCAGGAA
>CAYSPJ010000096.1:0-3719 GCA_964432875.1 uncultured Phaeodactylibacter sp.
TACAGTGTGGCAAAAATGATAATGCAAAAATACCCCCCCCCCCCCCCCCAAAGAAAAAAATAATCGGGTGTTTTTTTTCAAAAAAAAATGCCCCACCTGCCCAGTGGCAAAAAAGCCAAAGCATATACGGCGTATCCTCAGGAAAAAGGAGGTTTGTGTTATAGGCTTCCGCTATCGGAATGCCCGCCGCAGAGCGGCGCAACGACGCGCCTCCATCGCCATAAAATCCGTATCTCCGCACCATGCGGCGCATACGGGCAAAGGCAGATGTCGTTGCGGGCAAAACGCCGTTCTCATTAGCCCACTAAACACACCCAGCCTTAAAGGCGTCCACTACCTGCCCCGCTCAAAAACTGATCCTGAAAAACCGGCTCTCGTAGGGCGCCAGCTCCAAGCGGTTATCGGCCAGGGGGCGGCCGGTCACGTCCACGGCTTGGCAAAGCAGCGGGGTGCCGGTCTTGCCGTGGCGCAGCTCCAGCGTGCTCTGCTGGCCGCCGATTTCGCGGACGTGGAAGATGGCCGAGCGCCCGTCCGCTTCCGGGGTGGCGCTCACCAGCAGCAGGTTTTCCGGCCAGCCGGTGAGGTAGCTGCCTTGCCATTGCGCCTCGCCCGCGCCGCCGCCGGGCAGCACGCGGCTCAGGAAGGGCGTGCGGTGGCCCCAGCCAAAGCGGCTCGCCGCGGGCATGCCGTGGTCGGCGCTGCTCGTCAGGGAATAGAGCCAGGTGTGCCCGCCGTGCTGGTCGGCGTTGAAATTCGTGACCCAGTAATTGTTCATCGGCCAGCCGTAGAGGTGGGTCGTGGCTGGGGTGGCCCCCGCCTGGAAGCGGCCGGTATTGATGCCCCCGAATTGCATCAGCGGCAGCTCCGCCGAGCTGAGCATGATCTGGGCGCGCTCGTTCGACAGGCGGGCGTAGTTCTGCACCGTGTTCCAGTCGTTGGCTGAGCCGGGGATCTGGTCAATGCCAGCGCGGACTTCGCCGCCTTGTACGTCGAAAGCCAACTGGCCGTTTTCCAGCTGCAGCGGGAAGGCGATGTAGATGCCCTCGGGATCGGTCACCAGTTTTTTCTCGATGGCATAGGCCAGGTCAATCCGCTTGTCCGTGTTGAACAGCCGGATTTCAAATTCGTAAGTGCCGTCTCGATGCGCCGCGCGGGTGTTGCCTTTGAAGCGCACCGCATTCCAGACCGCCCCTTCCTCGTAGCCGTCAAACCACACTTTTTCCAAGCCTTCGCGCGTGTAGTCCTCGAGCTTGAAAGACTCCATCTGCGTGCGGTTGTCGAGCAGCTCGTAGATGAACTCGCCGAATTTCCAGCTGGCCTTGGGATCCACCAGCTCCAGGTTCAGCGCCTTGTCGGTAATGCTGGCAATGGTGCCGCGCTCCAGGTCGAGTTGGATTTTGTACCACTGGTTTTCCAGGGTACGCACTTCTTCAGCAGTCTTGGGCTGGCTCGGCGGCGGTGTCTCTCCCTCGAGGCGGATGACGAATTTTTTATAGCCAAAGGCCGGGATGTCTTCCACCCAGATGGCCCAGTAGGTGCCGTCGGAATGGCGTTCCACCGGCTGGGCTTTGGCGGGCTTGCCGCTTTGGTCGGCGATGGTGAAAGGCGTATAGCGCGGCAGTATCTGGTGGTCAATATACACCTTGATCAAGCCGCTGCGGGGCCAGTTGAGGGTATTGAAGACCAGCAGTGCCGGTTCTTTTTCGCGGGCAACGAAGCTCTGCAGCAGCCCCATGGCCTCTTCGCCCAGCATCTTCGCCCGGCGGGCAGCCTCCCAGGCATAGGATTCCTTGATGGCGCGCTGCTCCATGGTGTAGCGGTGGAAAGGCTCCCGCACGCTGGCGTGGTAGCCCACAGTATGTTCGGTGTAAAACAGCAGCCCCGCATTGGCCAGCTCGATGCGGTCGGCGATTTTTGTGGGCAGGGCAGCGCCTTGCAGGGCAGCCATGCTCAGCCCGGCGCTATAGGCGATCAGGTCGCTCTGGGCCTGGCGGGTAGCCGCTACCGCCCGGGCCGAAGCCCCGAAACCGTCGGTCCACCAATCGGGCCAAGCGCCGCGGATGACCTGGAAGCGCTCGCCATAGCGGTTTTCCATCTCCTCGAAAAATTCCGTGGCAGTAGCCGTTTTGAGCTTGGGCCAGGTGTATTTTTCATTCCACTGCCGGATCATCTCGCACGCCTGGGTCGAGGGCGGCGAGTTGTCCACCAGATAGCCGGAATGCTGGATGGAGATGAGGTCGTATTCGTAGCCCTTGGCTTCCAGGTTGGTCAGGTAGGTCAGCAGTTCGTCTTCAAAGGCGTTGAAATCGCCGGCATGGATTTTGAAGGCATTGCCAGTCATGTAGTGCTCGGCGCGGAAAGCCAGCATGCGCTTGCCAGAGGGCGATTCCCACCAGAATAGCGTAGGCTTGTCGAAGCAGATGAGGGCCCGGTGGCCGTGGGTACCCATGTTGAGGTACTTCACCCCCAGCTCGCTGAAATAATCGCACAAGCCCCAGCCGATGCCGTTCACGTCGTTCTGCATGGCAGTCACGATGGGTTGCCCGATTTGCTCCTGCATGCGCCGGATGGGCTGGAGGGAAGCCGCCAGGGTCTGCTCGTCGGGCAGCTCGTCAAAGTTAAAATACATGCCGGTCAGCTCGATGCGCCCTTCCGCGACCCTGCGCTTCAGGCGTTCGATCTGCTGAACCGGGCGGCTTTTCAGGTATTCGTCCACCGCCCAGGAAGCCTCGCAGGTCCAGCGGAACTGCGCTTCTTCAGGGTAGGCGTCGGTATTGTCGCAGTAATCCAGGGCATAGTCAATGAAGCGCAGGTGCTCGCCCAGGATCTCGGTCTGCGAGCGGGTGTAGCCGATATCGGTGTGCGAATGTTGCACGAAGTTGACGCGCCACTGGCGCACCGGGTTCAGCTCCAGGCTGCCCGTCCAGGTGCGGGCGGCTGTTTCGAGCTGATAAGCTACCGCAGTTTTGCGCTCCACGGCGGGGAGCTGCAGCTTGACGTAGTTATAGCCGAAGGCCAGCGGGGTTTCGGCGACCAACTGCCCGCCTACCGATACCTTGGCTACATCCGGCCCGCCGAAGTGGAAGATGCCCGCCACCCCGAGCTGATAGCGCTGCCCCCCAGCCTCCGTCAAGGCCGGCAGGGCCTTGACGTTGATGCCGCTCTCGATGGGGTACTGAAAAGTCATGTACCAGGAGCTTTTGTCGAACCGCCCGCCCGTCGCCTGCAGGGTCAGCGCCCGGCCGGGCGCTACCTGCCGGGCAGGGATAGACAAGAAGATGAACCCGAAGCGGTCGCCGTGCTGATCGATCATATCGGATTGGAACGACAGCCGGCTGCCGTCTTCTGCCGTGAGCGACCACTGCTCGGTGCCATCCGACCAGAAGGTGAATTTTTTGACGCCATTTACTGCCAGGTCAAAGCCGGCCTTGCCGGGCGAAGAGCCGATGCCGGCCAGCCAGACAAAGGTCACGTACTCGGAGTCCAGCCGCGCCGGCGCCGGAGCAGTCTTCCAGGTCATCGAAGAACTGCCGCTCGTGGCGCGGATCAGCAGGCTCTGCTTGGCTACCGGGATGGAGGAATGGTACGAAAAGTCGTTCCCGGAAATTTTCTGCTCAAAGCCGTTGACGATGGTCGTGTTGAGCTCCAGCGGCCCTTGGGCCAGCAGGGTCGCCCCCGCGAAAATCAGTGCTAAGGTTAGGATTGCTGTCCTCATGGTT
>CAYSPJ010000096.1:3819-19351 GCA_964432875.1 uncultured Phaeodactylibacter sp.
TCGGCAGGAAAGCGGATGATGTCGGCGAAATCCAAATCCAGCGTTATCAGGCAGCGGTTTTCTGCTATGCAAACCTGATACAAATCCGCGTCAGGGATACCGGATAGTTTTTCGGCCAAGACTGATTCGGCATCATGGCCACGCCCAGCAAGCAATTCGGCAAGCGCGGGGCTGAAGTTCTCGTCAAGTTTGAATGCCGGCATGTCAGGCAGCAGCGATGTTGATGGAAACAAAGTGTTCATGCGACATAGCTGCGCCGTAGGCCAGGCAAGCCAAAATGTCTTCTTTCTCCAACTGCGGATACTCCTGCAAAATATCCTCTACGCTCGAACCCGAGGCGAGGAAATCGAGGATAAGAGATACCCAGATTCGCGTACCTTTAATGCAAGGCTTTCCAAAACACACTTGCGGATTGACCGAAATTCTTTCCAGGAGCGGGTTCATTGACTTGATGGATTTGCTTTCAAGGCAAATATACTGCTTTTTGAGGACAAACCAGTTCAAACCCTGGCTTATTTTCTCCTCTACCTCGCTCCTCCTCCTTTCACAAACGCCTTCACCACCAAGGCCTCGCCCCCGCCTTCATTGATGAGGCGGTAAGCGCCGGCGGCAGCGGGCACCACGAAGGTTTCGGCATAGCGGAAGCGCATGATAACGCCCTGCTGCGTCTCCACCCTGATGGCCTGGCCTTCGACCAGGTTCAGCACGTGAAATTGATCGTTCGTCCGTATTTCCACCTGACTTTTCAGATGGATGCGATGGATGTCGTAAAAATGCTCTTCATGGGTTGGGAGGTGGTATAGCGCCCAATCCGGGCCCTGCTCGAGCCGCACCGGTTGGGGCTTCAGCTTTTCCGCCACGTAGCGCCCCTGGCGCTCGAAACGGAGGTTGGCCATGCCCCGCTCGATATTCAGCGGGCGGGGCTTGCCGTCCAGGTCGGGGCGCAGCCAGTCGTACAGCTTGAAGGTGAAGATGTAGGGCGTGGCGCTGATTTCGAGCACCAGGTTGTTTTGCCCCGAGGCGTGGATCGTCCCCGGCGGGATGAGGAACAGATCGTGCTTGCGGGCCGGCAGTTTTTGTACGTATCTCTCGACTTCCAGCGCTGCTCCCCGCTCGAAGCTGGCGGTCAGCGCCTGCTCAAAAGCAGCAGGCTCGATGCCTTCCTGAAAGCCAAGATAGACGACGGCATCTTTTCCGGCATCCAGGATGTAGTAAGTCTCCTCTTGGGTGAAAGCTTCGCCGAAATGCGCTTTGGCATATTCGGGCAGGGGGTGGCACTGCACGGAAAGGTTGCCGCCGTCGAAGGTGTCGAGAAAGTCGAAGCGGATGGGGAAGGCAGTGCCAAAACGCGCGAAGGCGTCCCCTAGTACCGCTGCCGCTTCCTGAAACATGAGGCAGTCGAAAGACACTTCCAGCAGGTGGCCAGAGCTTTCGAAGACCAGCCCGTTTTCGGGGGTGATCAGCTCGAAAGACCAGGCGTAGTTGGGTGCCTCTGGATTCAGCCCGGCGACGTGCTGCCGAGACCACTGCCCCCCCCAGACGCCCGGCTCAAACCAGGGCCGCACCCGGAAGACATTGCGGCTGAGCTGCGCCAGCCCCCGGCGGATGTCCGCAGCATGCGCCCAGGTGATCTCCACCGGGCGCTGCCCGTCAACCAGGAGGTCGAGCCGGGGTAAGAGCGTCTGCTTATGCTGGTTCAAGACCATCCAGTCCACAAAGTAGAAGCGCTTGTACATCGCCTTGGGGTCGAAGGCCGCTGCGGCGCCCAGGTTGGTGATGGATTGGGCCCGCGCCCGGAATTGCAGCTCGTTTTTGGGCAAATCCACATAAGCCAGCAGCCCTTCGGCTGGCGCCAGGGCGGCCCCCGGGCCGTAGATGATGTTCAGGTCATAAGCAGGATCAGGGCGGAGTTGCGGCCGCTTTTGCGCATCGAAAAAATCCTCCAGGCTCAAACTCGCCCTGGTGCCGAAAATCGGGTCATCCCCGCCCAGAAAAGGCGCAATCAGCTGGTCTATTTCGGCCGGTGATTTCAAAGCCGATGAGACGTCCAGCCAGTTGACCGTCGCGCCCGCGGCATTGAAAAACGGTTGCAGCCGGGCCCGCAAATCGCCGAAAAACACGCCCTGGTAACCATCCAGCAGCACCACGCGCTGCTTCAGGAACTCGCGGGCGAGCCCCGCGCAGCCTGCCTGGATCAGCCCCTCGCCCAGGGGATGAGCTGGATACAGGTCGTAGCCCCCGGGCGCTGCAGTTGGTTTTTGCGCCGGCATCAGGTATTGTTGGGTCTTGCGCCAGTGTTCTGTCATCGGTCCGATGCTTTAGTTACGTCTTCTGTTGCCGCTTTCATGGAGACAAAGCCAGCGAGGAAGATCAAATACAGCGCACAGGCGACCAGGACGAACATCCCTGCTCTCACGCTCAGCACGTCCGTGACGCTGCCGATGAGCGGCGGGATGAACGCCCCTCCCGAAACCGCCATGATCATCAGGCCCGAAATTTCGTTGGCCCGGCCGGTGTATTGGCTGACCGTGATGGAAAAGATGAGCGGGAAAATATTGGCCGCCGCCATCCCGATCAGAAACATCAGCACAAAGGCATAAAAAGCGGAGGGCGACCAGATGAAAGCCACCACGGCCAGCAAAGTGGCTGCTGCCGAATACAGGAGAAACCGGCCCGAGTGCCAGCGCGTCAGCAGCAGCGCGCCGAGGAAGGTGCCGAGCATCTTGCCGAAAAAATACAGGCTGCGCCCTTGTTTGGCCGGCTCGGGGCTGACCCCCAGCTCTTCGATCAGAAACTGCCCGGAGGTGGAGTTGATGCCCACGTCGATCCCCACGATGAAGAAAATGCCCAGCACCATCCATAGGATGTAGGGGATGCCGAGCAATTGAAAGGCCGATTTGAAGGTCGCTTTTTTTTCGGTAACCGCCGATTCAGTCACTGGCGCCAGATGCAGCCAGAGGACGGAAAGGAGGGAAAAGCCCCCAAACAGGAGGAAGACGAGCTTCCAGTTGCCAAAGCGCAGCGCAAAAAAGGAAGCCAGGAAAGGCGCCGCCATCGAGCCGATGGATTTCACAAACTGGGAAAAGCTCAAGAAGCTGGAACCCCGCTGCGGAGTCACCACGTCGATCAGCAAAGGATTGGCGGAGACCTGGATGATGGTGTTGCCGATGCCCAGCAGCATAAACCCGGCCAGCAAAACCGGGAAGGAGTAAAAGGCGAAAGGGAGCAGCAAGCCCGCCGCCGTCACCAGCATCCCGATGTTCACCATGTTGCGCTTGCCGATGCGCTCCTGCAAGAGGCCGACCGGCAGCGACAAGGCGAAAAACCAGACGAAGACCGCCAGCGGGATCAGCTGCGCCAGGGCATTGCTGAGCTGGAAATCGCTGATGGCATTGTCCACGCCGATGCCCACCAAGTCGCAAAAGCTCATCACGAAGAAGGAGAACAGGACCGGAGTGAGGGCAAAAAGGGGGATTTTCCGAGTGCTCATAGGGGGGTGGATTGACGAGTGAGCTGGGCATAGAAATCATCGTCGCACAGCGCCGCGCTGCCGCAGAGGGCTGCATCCTCGGGATGGGCCGAGATGTATACCTTTATCACGAGTCCGGCCGCGGCAAAGGCCGCCAGCAACTCCGGCTCGAAGAGTCGGTAAGCCGCCGAGATATTGCCACCGATTACCAGGGCGCTGGCCTGGAAGCGCTGCAGCCAGGGGGCCAGGAAACGGCCCAGCTTGCGCCCGAAGAGGTGGAAAATGTCGGCAGCCCGGGGATCACTGCCGACTAAAGCGGCCAGCTCTTTGACCCCCGCCACCGGTTTGCCCGCCAACACTTGGTAGGCGTTGAGGAACCAGCGGGTGGAAAACACCTCATCCGCGATCTGGTCGCCGACGGGGATGTGGTACAGGAAGCCATCATCCGGCACCCCATCCATTCCGGCCACCGGCTGATGGCCGCGGATGAAGGTGGTGCCAAATCCCGTGCCCAGGGTGATAGCCAGCAGCCGCTCGTGGGCGGAGGCTGGCCCCCGCAGCGATTCGCCGATGGCAAAGCAGGCGGCATCGTTGAGGAACCTCACCCGAAAAGCGGCGGGCAGATCCAGCCGGCGGAGGATTTCCTGGCGGACATCTACGCCATACAATGCTTCAAATTTCTCCACGCCCCTGAACCAGGCCACGCCATGCGGGTAGTCGAAGGGCCCGGGCATGGCAAAGCCGATGCCTTGCAGCGCGGACAGCTCGTAGCCGTCAGCTGCAGCAGCTATCGCCTCTACCCAAGCGGCGAGGATAGCTTCTTTGCTGGCATGGCAGTTGACGGGGTGCCGCACCTTCGCTTGGCCCACAAAAGCACTGGCCGCTGTATCAAATAGCCGGCAGGTGATGTGGCTGCCGCCGATGTCTGCTCCTAAGGCGATAGTTCCCATATCAGCGTCGTATTTCGATGGAGTAGGTAAATCGCTCGGCATGGTAGTACCCGATGTTGTATTCCACCGGCCGGTCGCCCGGGTCGAGCACAAAGCGCTCCCGGATCAGCACGGGCTCGCCGGGCGCGATGCGCAGCATTTTGGCGATACTCGCCGTCGCTTTTTTAGCCCTGATCTGCTCGCGGGAGGTCTTGACCGGGGTATTGTACCTGGTTTCCAACAGCTCGTACAACGGCTGGGAGAAATCCTCCTCCGGGTTGATGCCGGTGCGCGGGTGGAAATAGCTCTCGAAATAAACAAACGGCCCGTCGGCATCGCCGCGCAGGCGCACCAGGCGCACTACCGGGGTCTTTGCGGGTAGGTTGAAAAAGCGGGCCAGCAGTTCGCTCGCCTCCTCCCAGCGCGCTTCGATCCGGTAGTTCCTGAAGGCGATGCCTTTGTCGTTCATCTCCTGGGTGAAGGAATGCCAGCTGTCCAATTGTGTGGTCACCGTCTTCGCCGCCGCTTTGGTGCCCACCCCCTTTTTCCGGACGATCAGCCCCTCGTGTTCCAGCTTGTTGGTGGCCTGCCGCACCGTATTCCGGCTGATGCCGAGTTGCTTGGCCAGCTCCACCTCCGGCGGCAGGAAAGCGCCTTGCTGGTACTTTGGCAAAGCAATCAGGCGGCGCAGCAGCGCTTCTACCTGCACATGCATCGGCACCGGGCTAGCGTGATTGATTTGCAATTCCATATTTGTTCAAATGTTCAGACATATACAAAGATGCAGGCTTTATTTGAATTTGTCAAGAGATTGGGTGGGATTATTTTGAGGAGGCAAGGGCGGCATTTTTAGCACCGCGGATGCGCGCGAATTTTTACGCGAATGTTCGCAAATGGCTTTCGCGCCAATCTGTGTTCCCCTATGGTAAATAGTTGCTTTCCATAAATAAAAAAAAACCATGCTCTCAAGCAGCACTGGCTGCCTGATTGCCGTTCTCCAAACAGTAAAACCGCCATCACATGAAAAACCTGCTTGCTCTCCTGCCTCTCATCGCGCTGGCCCTCTTGGGGCAAAGCTGTATCCCCGAAAAAGTGGAGATACCGGAGCAGACTATTGGCCTGGCACCAGTCTATCATGAAGGCGACTGGAAGGCCATCGCCTCTGAGCCGCCGCAATCCATCCGGCGTCTGTTCAAGATTTATTACAAAGACAACTACATCTTCGCTGGGGAAAGCCAGCAGGGTATCCACGTCATCGACAATACCGACCCGGCCAACCCGCAACCGCTCCACTTCATCCGCATCATTGGCAATTCGGATATCGCCATCCGCGGCAACGTCCTCTACGCCAATAACCTGACCGATCTGGTGGTTATCGATATCAGTGACCTGAACGATATCCGCCTGCTCAGCAGGCTAGAGGGGGTCTTCCCGCAGCTGGCCGGCGCCCCCATCCCGCTGCAATATGTCGGCTTCTTCGAGTGCCCAGATGAAGCTATGGGGACTATTGTCGGCTGGACGGAGCAGTTGCTGAAAAAGCCGGAGTGCTGGAGGTAGAGACAGGGCAGCAGTGGGTAACATCATCATGATTCAAAATACTAAAAAATGATACGGAACATCCTTTTCATCGGCGCATTGCTAGGCTTAATCAGTTGTGCACAAGATAGCAACCTGCCTGGGCCTTCCTCCAATACCGGGACCGGCGGCTCGCTGGCACGCTTTACCATCGTCGGCAATTTCCTCTATACCGTAGACAACACCACCCTGTCCACTTTTGACATTAGCCAGCCGGCCCAACCCAAGCCACTGCAACCAGTCGCTGTGGGCCAAGGCGTAGAGACCATCTTCCCGCTCAACAACCTCCTCTTTTTAGGTACGCAAAGCGGGATGCTGATTTATCAAATCACCCCCGAAGGCACCCCTAGCTTCGTCTCCAGCTATCAGCACATTGTGAGCTGCGACCCCGTGGTAGCCAACAACCAATACGCCTACGTCACCCTGCGCGCCTCGGGTTGCCGCCAGGCCGCCGCCGGCGCGGCCGACTTGCTGGAGATTATCGACATCAGCAACATCCTCAACCCCAGGGTGATCGCCAGCTACGACATGGAAAGCCCCCACGGCCTGGGCTTGGACGGGGAAGCCCTCTTTGTCTGCTTGGGCCTGGGAGGGATCAAGGTGTTCGATGCCCAAATGCCAGGCATGCTAAGCGAATTAGCCCACATCAAGGGGATAAATGCCATCGATGTCATCCCTCTGAACGGGCTGTTGCTGGTCATCGGCCCTGACCGCATCATCCAGTATGACTATACGGACTTGAATAACATCAAAAAGCTTTCGGAAATAGCGATCGGCGCCTAATGAGGATACTGCTGACTATCGGTTGGTGCTTGCTGGCGCTGGGCCTGGCTAAAGGGCAGCGAGACAGCCTGCCCTACCTCCAACTCAAGAATAATGTCAGCCTGCTGATGCATCCACGGCAGCCGGGCTTTCATCTGGGGCTGGAGTATGGCTTTGTACCCCGTTTTTCTGTCCAATTGGAAGGCGGCCCGCAGCTGCGCTGGCAGCAGGCCTCCGAGCCAACTACGGATTACTTCCGCGGCTTCCGCCTGCGCCCTGCCCTGCGCTACCATCTGAGCAGGTCGCAATACAATAATTACACTACTTTCCTGGAGCTGATGTATGAATACCGCCACACCAAAGCAGGCATAGAAGGCGACTTCGAGCGCTTCACCCCGCTGGGCAGCTATCAACAACGGCTGGTCTATGATTTCCGCGAGCAGCGGCAGAGCTTATTCCTCAACCTCGGCATCCAGCAGGTATTCCCCAGCGGGTTTCTTTGGGAGTTCGGTGCCGGGCTAGGCACTTTCTCCGAAGAACGCCGCTACGGCGGCGTGCCGCCCAATGCCCGCTTCATCACCAATGGCAGCTGGATTTGGCAATATGGCCGCCTGCGGGAGGAAGAACCCTTCGCCATCATGGCCTATATCAGTCTCGGCTACCGCTTTTAAGCTGCGCCTTCCAGCTTTCTATGATGGGCCGCAGGGCGGGTTCAGACTTGGCGTAAAAGTCATCGGCCTCATCGGCCCGGCTCAGGCGGTTGGCTTGCTGGGCGGCCTCTACTGCGGCAGCATAATCACCCAAGCCCGCTTTGCTGCGGGCTTTGAGCCAGTAATTCCAGGAATTGCCCTTCAAGGCGATAGATTTTTCAGCCTGCATCAGCGCCTCATCCGGCTGCCCGGCCCAGAGCAGGAAGTTGGCTGCCTGAGCGTGGATGCTCCACTTTTTATCCGCCGCCGCAGTTTCCAAGGCAAGTTGTACTTGGGCCATTGCGCTGTCCACGGTATTGGTTTTCACTCGCAGATAGAGGCGCAGGTGCTCCCAGGACAGCCGGATGTAGCCATTGTCGGCGTCTTGAGCGACGATGCTGTACTGGAGGCGCTCCTCGGCTGCTGCTTTGGAAAAGCGGGCTTCGACTTCTACTCTTAGGGCATCTTCCTCCTGGCTATAGCGATAGGCGCCCCACTGGCCAGCGTCCTTGTTGAATATAGCCGTCCATTGCCCCTCCTTGCGGGGGATGAGAAAAAAGGCATACTGCCCGGCGGGCAGGGTTTGCCCCTCTATCTCCACGGCAGTGCTGAATGCTATCACCGTCGCTTCGTTGGCCCCAGCCCGCCAGATTTCGCCATAAGGCACCAACGCGCCCCATATCTCCCGCCCTGCGGTGGCTGGTGCACCGTAGTGGATGGCAATATCGGTGTAGCCCAGAGTGTACGAAACCTTGGCTGGAGGGCTTTGCCGGGGCAGGTCCAGGCTTTGGGCACCTATGCTGGCCACCGAGCTGACGAAAGCCAGCATTATAGTCGAAAGCAATAATTTGAGTGGTATCATTATCGTATGTTTTTTGCGTACAACAGGCTAAGCCTATTGTACCAACGTACAAATGCCTCGAATTACTGTGGTGCATGGCAAATACCTGAACGGGGATGTGGAGCTATCTCCACTGATTTTCCCATTAGCCCGCCCATTAATTGAAAAAAATGTTAATTTGCATTAATTTTATTGTAAAAAGCATTTAATGGAAGCTATTCGCCCGGGAAATTGTTAAAATAGTAGTGCTGCTGAGTGTTTGGCCTAGAGTGCCTGGCGCTCAACAGCCATCACAACAGTCGGGTGATTTATTTCGGAAGGGCAGCTTGGTGTTGCCCTTTCCATTTTGGGGGAAGTACGCCAAGCGAGGATTCTGCGTTTCTATACGGACGCCCAAACGAATGCTCGAGTGAGGACAGCCTGGCTACAAATATTATTCATCCTGTCTGCCGCCATTGGCGCGCTAGCCCAGCAGGGCGAGTGGGACAACCGCCGCCAGATGACCGTCGCGCCTGCGCCGGGGCCGCTGCTATTGGATAGCTTGGGCATCATCTATTCGACCTTGGCAGTGGCCGATGCGCGCAATGGCCAACAGCTCGACACCACTTATTACCGGCTGGAGGGCAACCAGCTATACTTCCTGCCGGCCGGATTGGCTTTTGATAGCTTACGCCTGAGCTTCAGGGTCTTGCCCTTCGATTTGGGGCAAGCTTATCGGCGGCTGGACACGGCCCGCACCGAGGCCGCAGAAGGACCCTTTATTGGGCTACTGTACAATCCTTATGCCCAGGAAGAGAGCATCCTCGACTTCAAGGGGCTGAATTATTCCGGCAACTTTACCCGCGGCATCTCCTTTGGAAACAACCAGGACTTGGTGCTCAACTCCAGCTTCAACCTGCAACTGGCCGGCGAGCTGGGCGAGGGCGTGGAGGTGCTGGCTGCCATCACCGATGAGAATATCCCCCTCCAGCCAGAAGGCAATACCCGCCAACTGCGCGAGTTCGACCGCATCTTTATCCAACTCAAAAAAGGCGAGTCCAAGCTCATCGCAGGTGATTACGAGCTGCCGCGGCCCAACAGCTATTTTATGAACTACTTCAAAAAGCTGCAGGGCGCCACCTTCAGCAATAGCCTCGATGTTGGCGAAGGCCGCCTGAGCAACACTGCCAGCCTGGCTATCTCGCGGGGGCAGTTCAATCGTCAGCTCATTGTCGCCCTGGAAGGCAACCAAGGCCCTTACCGCCTGCGCGGCGCCCAGGGCGAGCGCTTCATCATCGTCTTATCAGGTACCGAGAAGGTCTTCTTTGACGGCCAATTGCTGCAGCGTGGCCTGGAGGAGGACTACGTCATCGACTACAACCGGGGGGAGGTCACCTTCACCAATAAACGCCTGGTGACCAAAGACAGCCGCATCGCCATAGAGTTTGAGTACTCTGACCAGAGCTACGTGCGCTCCCTTTACGCCGCTGGCACTTCTTACGAAAAAGGCAAGCTGCGCCTGGACTTTAACTTCCTCAACCAACAGGACAGTAAAAACGCCACTGGTGAACTGGGGCTGACTGATGAACAGAAACGCATCCTCAGCCTGGCCGGCGACCAATTTTCCGCTGCCGTAGTGCCCAGCCTGGATACGCTGCCGGAGTTTACGCCCTTCCGCGCCGCCTACCAACTGCTGGATACGCTACTCGAATGCTTCCCCGACACCGCCCTGCAATTCCTGCAGTTCTCGACCGATCCCGAGCTGGCACGCTACACCGCCCGTTTCTCCTTCGTGGGGCCAGGGGCAGGCCAATACGTACTCGACGAGGCGCAAGCTGCCAACGAGCGGGTCTATCGCTGGGTGGGCTTCGGGCCGGACTGCCGGCCGCTGGGCGATTTCGAGCCGGTCGTCCAGCTTATCCCGCCGCGCCAGCAGCAGATGATTACCCTGGGGGGGCGCTATGCTTTTTCACCCCGCTCGGGCGTGACAGCCGAAGTGGCCTTGAGCCGACTGGACCTCAACCGTTTCTCCCAACTCGATAAAGAAGATGACCTCGGCCTGGCGGCTTTTACTGACTTCAGCCGCATTTTCCTGCTTGGTAGCGATAGCAGCGGCTGGCAATTGGCCACCAAGTTGAGCTACGAGCTGGTGCAAGCCGACTTCCGCGCTCTCAACCCCTACCGCAACCCGGAATTCCTGCGCGACTGGAACCTGGCCAACGTACAGGGCATTGGCGAGGTGCCACCGGCTCAGGAACAGCTCGGCATCGCCAGCCTGGCCCTGCAAAAGGCGGGCCTGGCCAGCTTGGCCTACAGCTTTAGCGGCTTCCTGCGCGACAGCCTTTACGCGGGCATGCGCCACAATGCACGCTTGCGCAGCCTCCACCCGAATTGGGAGATTGATTTGGACGGCAGCCTGCTCTCGGCAGAAAGCTCCGACCAGCGCAACCGCTTCCTGCGCCCTCGCGCCACCCTGGCTCGTTCTTTCCCGCAATGGAAACAGGCCAAAATCGGCTTCTTCGGCGAGCAGGAAAAAAGCAGCCGCTTCGCCGAGGGGGAAGCCGCGCTCGAAGCCAACAGTTTTTACTTCAACCGCTACCGTTTCTTCTTCGAAGGGCCCCAGACGGAAGCCCTCCGCTTCGGTGCCAGCTTCAGCCAACGGCTCGATTATGCCCCGGTGGACACACAGTTTGAGCAGGAAGCCACCGCCACCGAAGCCAACGTGAACGGCGCCTGGGAGTGGCGCCGCAAGCAGACCCGCCTCAACCTGGCGGGAAACCTCACCTACCGGCGGCTGCGGATTGACAAGCCTGGCCTCTCTAACCTGGAGCCCGGCGAGACCTTCCTGGGCCGCTCCGACCTCAACCTCAACCTGGCCAAGGGCGCGGTGCAATCCTCCACTACCTACGAAATTGGCTCCGGGCAAGAGCCCAAGGTCGAGTTCACCTTCGTGCGCGTGCGCCCCGGCGAGGGCACCCATATCTGGCTGGATTCGCTCTACAACAACGACGGCATCATCCAGCCCAACGAGATGGAACTAGCCCCCTTTCAGGACCTGGCCGACTACGTGCGCATCACCACCATCACCGACGACTTCATCCGCACCGACGACGTGAACCTCAACCAGAGCCTGCGCCTCAACCCCAAGGCCGTATGGTTCAACAAAACCGGCCCGCGCAAACTCCTCAGCCGCTTTTCCACCCTCTCCACCCTGGCCATCAAGCGCAAGACCCAACAGGCGGAGGATATCTCCCCCTGGAACCCCTTCCAACTGGATGTGGCCGATACTGCTCTGGTAGCGGTGAGCAGCAACATGCGCCATGTGCTCTTCTTCAACCAGGCCAACCCGACCTACGATATACAGCTCAGCAGCACGGACAACCGCAACAAATTTGTGCAGACTTCCGGTTTTGAAAGCCGGCGCAATAGCGAGCTTGCCTTGCAAGGGCGCTGGAACATCACCCGCAGCCTGAGCACGAAGCTCGCTTTTGCCCAGGGCATCCGCCTGAGCGATTCGGAGTTCTTCGACGCCCGCGATTTCTTCATCGAATACGCCAACCTGGCTCCGGAGCTTTCTTTCCTGCCCTCGCGCAATTTCCGCGCTACACTGCGCTACCAGTATCAAACCGACGAGAACACCCTGGAAAAGGGCGAGGGTGAAAATTCCCAGCGCCATGATTTCAGCCTGGAGGCACGCTACAACCAGTCGGCCAAAAGCTCCCTCCAGTTGCGCACCGCTTTCGTCAAGGTGGATTTCGAGGGCAACCCCAATTCGCCCGTGGGCTTCGCCATCCTCAACGGCCTGCAGCGCGGCCAAAACTTCCTCTGGAACCTCAGCCTCGACCGCCAATTGGCGCGCAATATCCAGCTCCGCATCAGCTACGAGGGCCGCAAGACGGGCCTGGCCCAGGTGATCCACACCGGGCGGGCGCAGGTGGCGGCGAATTTTTGAGGGGGGGGATCACAGCTCTGGTCGCAGCCTTATCAGAATCTAGTTGCGAGGGTAAATTTCTATTACGGAAAGCCTGAACATTGAATCAAAGCTTATTTTTATACAAAAAATACAAAATATTCGCCAAAAAAAACAAAACAAACAATAAAAAACGCTATTTTTGTCTCCAAAGGTATTACCTCATGACAAAACACTTGCCGCAGCATCGCGATTCTAAGACTTTCGCCGAATTCTTCGCGGGTATTGGGTTGATGCGTATGGGATTGGAAAGAGCAGGTTGGAAAATCCTCTTCGCCAATGATATTGATTCGAAGAAACAGAGCCAATACGCGACACACTTCCAAGATGACGAAAATCACTTCCAGCTTGGGGATATCCACCACTTGGACGCAGCGGATGTTCCAACTGTTAGCTTAGCAACCGCTTCTTTCCCTTGTACAGACCTATCTTTAGCGGGCCGACGCGAAGGGCTATCAGGAAGGCAGTCTTCGGCCTTTTGGGGGTTTATCCAAGTTTTAAATGACATGGGATGTCGCCGCCCTCCTATTGTTTTACTGGAGAATGTGTTAGGATTCCTAACATCTAATCAAGGTGCCGATTTTAAGGAAGCCATGCTTGCTCTTAATGATTTAGGCTACGCTGTAGATGCTTTCATCATTGACGCAGTGCGCTTCGTACCGCAAAGTCGGGTGCGTTTATTCGTGGTAGGTAAGCACCTTCCTAGCGACAGTCATTCTGCAGAGCCAAAACAGTTAAGCATATATGAAAGCTTAATCCGTCCACGAAAACTTGCAGATTTTATTTTTGACCATCCTGAAATCAACTGGAATATCCGAGATTTGCCTTCCTTGCCTACAAGCAATACAGGGCTTAACGACATCGTGGATGACACCCCTGAAGATTCAGAGGAATGGTGGGATGAAAAGCGGGTTGACTACTTGATGAACCAGACTTTCGAACGGCATCGTTCCATTATTCATCAACTCCAGTTTCGTCAAGAGTTCTCCTATCTTACAGCCTTTAGGCGCGTTCGGAATGGTAAGTCAATGGCCGAGATTCGTTCCGATGGCATCGCAGGATGTTTGCGAACACCTAAAGGAGGAAGTGCTCGGCAAATACTACTCCGTGTGGGTAAGGGAGAGGTTAAAATCCGGTTCGTCTCGCCTACAGAATGCGCCCGTTTAATGGGGGCTGATGGTTATCGCATTAGTGGGACGTTTAATGAGGCCCTCTTTGGTTTTGGAGATGCTGTTTGTGTTCCAGTTGTAAGTTGGATAGCCGAAAACTACCTTAACCCTTTGCTGCAAGAAATCAATTCCAACTTTGAGAACAGAAACACAGGTTATGAAAGATCTGCCGCTATCCGCATTTGAAGATTGGTTCAAATCTCTAAAAACAGTCAAAGCAAATAAAGGGCCCGCTAATGGCACTATAGCTGCGACCCTGATTATATTAGAGAGGCTCAAAGAGAATTATGATTTACATTTTGAAAATTATATTGCTGGCGGTGGTGCCCAGATAAAAGGGGCAAGTGGTACAGCAGTAGCTGCTATCCTTCGCCAATTTGGAGAAACTCGCCCTTTTGCACGAGAAGGTGGCCGTACTAACCGCGGAGGGCAAGGAGACATAAAGCCGCTCTTCGAAAAGCTGGCAGGGCTGCGCTTAGAGAAACTTTCAGAAGCTGAGCGAAATGAAATACTTACCTCTTTCCAATCCTTTTTAGTTGAGCGAGTAAGAGATTTTCACAACCGCCAAAAGATAAAACTATTCTTTGACCCCAACTTGTCAACCTGGCATCTGATACAAACCTTAATGCAGGAAGTCACTAAGGAAGGCAAAGCCGGCGCTGTTTCTCAACACCTTGTCGGCGCAAAACTACAACTACGCTTTCCAGCTATCGAAATAGCCAATGAATCCGTCAGCACAGCCGATCAGCCTACAGAAAGAAAAGGCGACTTTTTAGTCGGCGACACGGTTTTTCATGTCACAGTCGCTCCGATGCCGCCAGTCTTTGAAAAATGCCAACAGAATATCCGCGAGGGGTTCAAAGCCTATTTGATCGTTCCTGCTGCTAAGCTTGGCGCAGCCAGAGAGATGGGGGAGCAGTTCTGTAACGGCCATGTCGCGGTCGAGTCATTGGAATCTTTCGTTTCGCAGAATATTGATGAACTCAGCGCCTTTAGCCGAGACCACTTGAAACATAGCCTCATCCGCCTCATCGAGCTATATAACCAAAGGGTAGATGCTGTTGAGATTGACAAATCCCTAATGATCGAGCTACCTTCTAATCTCAAAAAATAAAAGCATCAGCTACGAGGGCCGCAAGACGGGGCTGGCCCGGGTCATCCATACGGGGCGGGCACAAGTGGCGGCTAATTTTTGAGGGGGGCTTTGCCACCGCTTCAGCATTTTTCGGCAGCGAAGGTTGGCTTTCTGCATGATTTTGACAAGTTTTGTTTGTTGCTAGTTTTGAGCTTGGGGCAGCACTATTTTTTGAGTGCGATTTGAGCAGGGGCATCGCAAAAAGGCACACACAACAAATAACAAATGAAGCAAGATAATATGAAGGCCGCTGAGCCGCTATTTGACTATATCAGCCCATCGCTGGAGTATCAAATCAAAAGATTAAAAATCAGGCCGATCAACAAACCGATTCATCGGCCATCAGAGCGCGATAAAATCGCCCAGGTCCCAAGTGAATGGAAACAGCTCGAGCTGCTAAGCGAAAACGGCAAAAATGACCACTAGATGCAGATAGCTCAAAAGTACTCCCACCTCAACGGCGAAGAATATTTAATCGTTCATCATCAGGGCCTATACGCTGAGATTCAGGAAGTGATCGCTTCGATTGATGCAGAGCATTATCGCACCAAAATCAGCAAGGAAATCCGCAAAAAGGGCAACGCCTTGCTTTCGCCGATTGACTTGAACAAGGCTTTCCATACAGAATTCCACCAACGCGGATGGTCAGAGAGCAGGTACAATTACTACATCACGCTCTACTATGAAGGAGAGGTTTATAATGTCATGAGGCAGGGTCGCAACAGCCCGCCTGTGCCGCTCTTGATTTTGGGCATCGAGCCATAGGGAAAAGGGCGGAATGGCTGCCATCGCGGCGGTTATTTTGAAACGCGAATGCCCACCGATGGGACGCGAATGTTTTGGAACGCGAATGTGCGCGAATGTTTTGCGCGGATGTGCGCGAAGCGGGACGTTGACCCGCTCGCACGGTTTAGGAACGCGAATGGGCGCGAAGAGCTTGTGGGACACAAGGCGCTACCCCCCGTCCACCACCACCTTTTCCCAGACCGCCTGGCCATCTTCCAGCACGACCCG
>CAYSPJ010000097.1:0-16750 GCA_964432875.1 uncultured Phaeodactylibacter sp.
CATCAAGATGAGGCCCAAGTTTTACGCTACATTCGCTTTTTTCAAGCTGGCCTTTGTCGGCTCGATTGCTGCTCTTGCCGTGCTTGCCGCCCTGGAATGGGGCATGGGTTGGCCCGTTTTCCTGCCTGGCGTGGCCGTGCTCTTGCTGGCTTTGGCGCTGGTTTGTTTCCGGCTGTTGCAGTTTGTATATAAGTACGCCCTCGACCGTGCACACGACACCAACCAGGTGGAAGGGCTGCTATGGCTTTATTCCCGCTTTACGCCCACGGTCAACTTGCCCGCGATGCGCGAAGTGGCAGGCTCTCCAGATTTCCTTAAAGTCTTGGTGGAATACTGTGACAAAAAACAGCCTACCGTCATCGTGGAAGCTGGCTCTGGCGTATCCTCCATCATCCTGTCGGAGCTGCTGATGAAAAGAGGCAGTGCCGCCCGCCACTATGCCCTCGATCACCTGGAGCAGTATGCCGCCCTCACGCGCGAAAAAGTGCTTAACCCGCATAGCCAGGTGCTGCATGCGCCACTTAAGGACTATCAAATCGGCAGTAAAAGCTGGAAGTGGTATGATATCGCTGCCCTGGAAGGGGTCAATCAAATCGACCTCCTCATCATCGATGGGCCTACGGAAGATATCCAGCCGCTGGCGCGCTATCCGGCCTTACCTTTGCTAAAAGACAAGCTCAGCCCACAAGCCATCATCATCCTGGACGATACCAACCGCGCTGGCGAGCAGGCTATCATCCGGCTTTGGCAACAGGAATTTGGCTTTAAAGCGAAGTTCTTGTTTACCGAAAAAGGGGCTTGTGTAATGGAGAAGCCCTAGTGCTGCCGTAACGCAGCTCTATCGGACTATAAATACAGACACTACTCAGACTGCTTCAAGGGATAGTAGGGCTCGACAGGGTTAGGGCGGGTAGAGCGCCAAACCCTGTTTTCCAGATCAAAATAAGTGTCTGCATCCGGGAATTCAATGTATTCCTCCTCGCCGGAGTTTTGCGGGTAATACGGGCTGAGGTCTTCCCCTTTAGCCATTTTAGCAAAAAGCAGCGCGCCCTTTTCAGCTAGCTCTGCTTCGGGCATCTTCCAGGTGCGGAAGCGCTCTTCGTAGTACACCAGAGAATCAGCGGCGAATTGCAGGCGTATGCCGATGCCCACCCGCTTTTCGTGTAAGCTCGGAGCAATGCGGCTGGCCAAGAGATAGATGTCGCCGTTCGCTTCATCCTCATAGTAAAGGTCGATGCGGTGCTTATTCGCCAAATCTTCGTAATAATCGTCGAAGCGGGCTTCAAATTTTGTCTCTTGAGTTGCTCTGGAAGGCAACTTCCCGGCGTAGCGGATAATCGCTTGTAATAGCTCTTTTCCCCGGGTTTCCCCGGGTTTTTCCCCCAGGCTTTCCGGGCTGCTGCTGCTGCCGCAGGCAGCAGCGAAAAACAAGAGGGCGTAGGCTAACCAAACTTGTTTGCTCATTTGTCTTTGTTTTTTTGATGAGGGCAAAGTTAAGGGGGGGTATAACGGCTGTCTATAAAACCTAAACAAGCCCTAATACGGAATTCAAAAAAAAGACTTGCCCTCCGCCAGGAGAGCAAGCCTTTTTATATACTGAGAGCAAATTTTAATACGCTTTGTTTACGGGGTTGAACTCGGTCCAGCTATTGCTCCAGTCAGTAGCACCGATAGCGCCGCGGAAGTTGGCGTTTTTCTCAAAGAAGTTAGAACGGTTAGCCTCATCGAACTTCGGGTGGTCAAACTTGGCGCCAGAAGCAGCCGTGCCAGAGGTCACCACGAAGTTGGGGTCGCTAGGGTAAGCATCCGCCAGGCGGCTGCCGAAGAACCAGTCGGGGCTGATGCCTGCAGCAGTATGCTTAGCATCATCTGCTGCGCCATCAACCAATTGGTTGTTCGTTTCCCAGAAAGCCTTTACGTCGTCAACACTGACACCAGAGCCAGCGGCATAGGTCGTCCTCGGGGCCAGGAGGATGTTGTTTTCCAGCGCGCCGCGGCCAGCCTGGTAGTTGGCCAAAACGGAGGGCTGGTTCATGCGCACGCCTACCGGGAAACCCGCGAAGACGGAGTTGAAGATGGACAAAGCCGTACGACGGCGCAAGTCAATAGCGTGAGCGTAGTTAGCATTGGAAACGGAGTTGCCAGTTTTGATGGGGCCGATTACCGTGATGTTCGAGAAAACACCAGCAGTATAGGGCTGTACATCGTTGTCGTTCGGGCCGTTGTCTGTTTCGAAGCCGTTGGATTGCGATTGGTCAGCAAAGCCGGGGTAGCGCAGCGCCAAGCCATATTGGACGTTACCCGACCAGCCATAGTCCACGTCAAAGTCGTCATCCCAGGTACAGAAAGAGACCAGGTACTTGCCATTGACCGTGCCGCCGAACCATTCGAAGCCGTCGTCACCGCCGAAGGAAACCATGCAATATTCCATAGTCGTGCCACGGCCGACGCCGCCCATAGTGATGGAATTGGTCTCGTTGTTCGGCGTCAGTTCAATGCCGGCAAATTCGACGCGCAGGTAGCGATAAACGCCGGAGTCGTCATCATCGTTAGCGGTATTGGCAGAGTTGACGTTGGCAGGGTTGGCACCGAAATAAAGGGGCGGCGTAATGCCTTCGATCGCCGGGTCAACCTGGTTGCAGCTAGCATTGCCAGCGATGACCAATCCGCCCCAGTCGCCGCGGTCGCGTACGCCGACTTCTTGGTTAGAAGTCATCACAATGGGCTTGTCGGCAGTGCCATTAGCGATGATTTTGCCGCCGCGGTCAACAATCAAAGTCGCGCGGGTGCGCTTGTCACCGAAGATGACGGTGCCTGGCTCGATGGTCAGGGTCTGGCCGCTGCGGACGAAGACCTGGCCTTGGAGCAGGTATTGCTTGTCTGCCGTCAGGGTTTGCGTAGCGAGATCGCCGGAAAGCTCTACCAGGTCATCCCCGGGTACGATCGGGCTGTCATCGTCATCTTTGTTGTCGCAGGCGCTAAAGGCCACTAAACTTGCGAGTGCTAAAATACTAAAAAAGTGTTTCATAATTCAATTTGGTTGATTATGTAAATGAAAGGTTTCTACTTGTTGAAGTCGTAAGCAAAAGTCAGGTTGATCAACTGCCCGCGCCGGAAAGTGAAGATGGGGTTGTCCACCTTGCGATCAATCATCTCGTTGCGGTCAGAATCTTCGAAGAAGCGGAAGGGCGCATCGAGCAGGTTTTGAATACCCAGCTTATAAGAGATGCGCGGGCCAAAGCGCTTGGTCACGGTCAAATCCATACTGTGGCGCGACAATTCATAGATGGTTGGGAAGTTGAGATCGCCCACTGAAAAGATGCGGTCGCCAAAAATATTGTAAACCAAGCTACCCGACCAGCCTGCATCCGGCTCTTCATAATACAGCGCCAGGTTGATGATGTAAGGCGATTGCCCTTGCAGGGGGCGCACGCGGTCCTGGGCAGAAGCTAGCTCGCCCAGATCCACCTCCGACCAGATAAAGGAAGCATTAGCATTGACGGCAAAACGGTCGAGCAAGCTCGAACCAGTTACGCCACGGAACGATTTGCGAAACTCGACCTCGACCCCATAGTTCCGGGCAAAGTCGGCATTGATGTAAGTAAAGCTGGGCTGCTCGGTGGTGATGATGGTGCGGTTTTCGATGGGGTCGTTGAAGTATTTGTAAAAGGCGCCAAGGCTGAAGGTCTCACCGATGCGGGGATAAATCTCATAGCGCAGATCGATGTTGTCGATGATGGCCGGCACCAAATCGGGATTGCCCACGCGGCCTGCTTCCAGTTTGTAGTCATAGAAAAGGAAGGGGGCCAATTCCCTGAATTCCGGGCGATTGACGGTGCGGCTGTAAGCCAGGCGCAAGATGGAGTTTTCAGACTTGTTGTAGCCGATATTCAAAAATGGCAGCAAGGAAAAAACAGGGTTTTCTACCGTAATCTCCTGGAAATCATCTTGGCTTTCCAGGCGCTGTACGTTATACTCGCCGCGCAGGCCCCCGCTGAGGTCAAAGCTGCCGATGGAATAATCACTGGCAATATAGGCTGCGCCAGTCAGGCTGTTAGCTTGATAAGAGTCGATAGGGCGGGTGCCTTCTTCGATTACTAAACCATCTCTGGTGCGGATGTTTTCCTGGCTGAAAATTTCGTCGAGCGGCAAGCGAGACAAGCGCTGCCCTTCGGTGGGGTCGAAAAAGCCCGGATAGAGATAGGAGATATAGCGGGAGGAGAAATCGCGGTTGCGGTAGTCGGCATAATAGCCGCCTTTGAGCGCGCCTTTCTTGCCGCCAGCCAGCGGGAAAGCCCAGCTATAGTCCATACCTTGATTGACGGAAAACTCGAAGAGCTCGCCCCAGTAGCGGCCGGTCTCAAACAGGTTGGAAGAAGGCGGCAACTGCATGATGAAGTTTTGATCGGTCTCCGATTTGGGGCGGTAAGTACGGAAACGGCGCAGGTCTGGCTCTTGCTCGCTGAGGAAGCTGCCGCCGGCTACCCAGTGTAGGGTCTTATTGGGGGTCAGGTTGTGTGTCCCTTCCAATTGGCCCGTATAGATCGAGCGGCTGCGATACCCCAGCAGGTAGTTGCTCAAATCGTCATTGGGCCGCTGGATGAAGTCGAAGCCGTTGCGCAAGATGGTTTCGTTTTCGCCAATCTGGTTGAACAGGTTTTTAAAGCTGATGGTGCTGCGGTCGTTCAAGCGCAGCCGCCAGTTGGAAAGCAAGCTGATGCGGTTTTGCTTTTCGTAGGTGTTATCTCGGAATTGAAAGCGCGTCAGGATGGGTTGCGTTTGATCCACCCACTCAAAGTAGCGGAAGAAATCGCGTTGGAAAAACTGATAGCTAGTCGAGTAGTTGAGGTTGTTTACCGTCGTCAGGCGTTTGTCTCCGATCTTGATATCGCGGCCTATGCTGAGCCCAGCAGAATAATCGGGGGTTGCCATGTATTCATTGGGCTGGAAATTATTGGGCAATGAATGGGCGGCGTCTTGCCGCAATTGTGCATTGCGGGCAGAGCTTTGCAGTACGCGAGAACTGGGGAAGCTGCCCGGCAGTTGGCGGAAGCCGGAGTCAAAACCCAGGAAATCCGTAGGTGAGCCTTCGCTCTGAAAGTAAGCTGAGCCAGTAGTCCCTACGCGATAGCCTATGCCCAGGTTGAGCTTGGTGTAATTCTTTTCAACTTCATCTACCGTAAAAAGCTTGATGACACCCCCGGCGAAATCGCCCGGCATATCAGCCGAGCCAGACTTGTAGATCATCATGCGATCCAACGAATTGCCGGAGATCAGGTCGAAGGAGAAGGTGCGCTTATCGACTTCGGTGCTCGGCGCTGCCACGTTGTTGATCATGACGCTATTGTAGCGCTCGCTTAGCCCGCGGATCATTACGAAGCGGTTATCGATAATCGTCACGCCGGGGATGCGCTGCACTACCTGCGCGGCATTATTGTCTTGAGACTTGGCGATTTGTTGGCTGGAGACACCGCTGACCACCTGCTTGGCTTGCTTGACCTCAAGCAGCACTGCCGCAGTGGTGTTGGTTTTGCGGTATTCTACCACGGTTACCTCATCCAGGATCAGAGAGTTGACGGCGAGCACGATGTCCAACGTCTGCTTATCGGTAGGTTTAATCTCTACCTCGCGCAGTTCAGTGTTTTCGTATCCGGTATAAGTGACCAGGACGTCGTAAACCCCGGGGGGTATGTTGCGGATGCTATAAAAGCCATCGTAGTCGGTGGCCGTACCCAGCTCGGTATTTTTGATGACGATATGCGCCCCGATGATGGTCTCTTTAGTCTCCGCGTCGATGACGACGCCAGCCAGAGAACCAGCTTGTGAAAAGGCGAGCGGGCCGAAGCCCAGGAGGAAGCATGCGAAAATGATCGGCAGATAAAATTTCATAAACTCAGTTTATTAAAAATCTGCCGCAAAGAAACTCCAGTAGTGTAAACTGCTCGTGAAAGTTAGGTTAATTATGGGTTAAATTAAATAGGGGGTGGGTTAAACTCACTGCCGGCGCAGCTTGCCCCACATGCGTTGGCGCCTGAATTGCCGGATAAAACGCCCCTCTTGAGGGCTGACCATAAACTCGTCGCGACGCAGGAAGGAGAGCAACCAGCCCCAGAGCACCGCCAGGCCAGTCAGGCCGAAGGGCTGGTTCAGGTAGCCCGCCTTGATCGCGCTGATCAGCGTAATGAAAAAGCCGTAGCGCAGCCGGTACATGCCATGCCCTACTTTAACTCTGATTTTGATCGAGCCGGTTTCTGCCCCCAGTGCCCGATAATGGCGCACCTGCAGGCTATTGTCCACCTGTATTTCCCAGCCGTGATAGCGGGCCAGCAGCTCGTCGGCCGTATCCCAGCCGATGGAAGCCCGCAGCCCGCCGATATCCTCAAAGCATTGCCGCCGATAGGTTTTGAAGGCGCCCTTCACATGATCCACATCCGAGAAATTCTCGTAAACCCACTCTCCGTTTTGTTCAATAGCGATGGTGCCCCCGGCAATACCCAGCCGCGGCGCTGCCCCAAACATGGCCACCATGCGCTGGAAGTAATCAGGCGCCAATTCGAGGTCGGCATCCAGTTTAGTCAGCAAATCGTAAGGTTCATTGATCGCCCGATAGCCCAGGTAGAAAGCCCGCACTACCTTGGCGCCCGCCGCCCGCTGCTCTTTCTTCTCATGGTTTACCAACCGTATCCAGGGATGCTGCTGGGCATATCCAGCCACGATCTCCGCCGTACGGTCGCTTGACCCGTCATTGACCACGATGAGCCGCCGTGGCAGCAGCGTTTGCCGGGCGATGCTGTCCAGCGCCCGCCCAATAAAAGCCTCCTCATTGTAGGCCGGCATGATGATGATATATTCCATTACCCCCCCCTTTAACCTTTAACCTTTATCCTTTAACCTTTAACCTTTATCCTTTAACCTTAAAAAACACCCCATCAATCGTATTCACCCTCCCCGTATCCAAATCCACCCCCTCTACGTGGAAGCTGAAAGGCTGGAAGCCCAGGCCCTTAGTCAGGCCCAGTATATCGTAAAACGCAAATTGGGTATGCTCATAAATGGCGTACAAGGGGATTTCGATTTTCAGCCCCTGCGCGCGCTGCAGGGTTTCGCCGGCACCGTCCAGCACTTCTTTCTCATACCCTTGCGTATCGATTTTGAGCATGATGCGGGCATCGGCTTCCGGGATATACTGCTGGATGATGCTGTCCAACCGGTATATTGGAGTCTTCTCCTGGCGCACGATGCGCGATTTGCGGTTGTGCGCCACATAGCTATCCTTGATGGGCAAGATGGAGCTAAAAACCGTATCATCGGACACGTTGATCTCGATTTCCCCATCCTGGCTGCCGATGGCGCAGCGTTCGGCGACCAGCCAATCGGGGTAGCGGCTCGCGCGAGCCTGAAGCTCCCGGTAAGCGCTGCCTACCGGCTCAAAGGAGATGACCTTGCCCTGATAGCCAAAATCGTAGAGCGACTCCGCAAACTGCCCGGTATTCGCCCCGATGTCGATGACATGGGTGATGCCCTGGCCCTTGAACAGCATGGCGTTGCGCAGGTCTTCGCTGGCCGAGGGCGTGAAGCGCTTGAAGCGCAGGTATAAGCCGGTCTTTTTGCCCCAGAAGCGCCGGGCGCGCGCCAGGCGCTTCGATTGTAGTATTTTCTGCAGTATATTCATGCGCTGGTTTTTTGAAAACGGGGGTAAAGGTAACGAATTGAATGCTTATAATCGAACAAGCGCGCTTATGTAGTGCCAACGCCTTATCTTGGTTACACCCTTTCTAATACGCTCCGCACGGCATTGCCCCAATAATAAGTAGCGTAAAAAGAAGGTGGAGTAGGGGAGTGAGGTGCCGCCTGCAATGCCAGCAGGTGGTTGCAATATCCTTGATAATCTTCATTTTCAACGACTACCAGCTTTTGCCCACAGGCTTCTGGCAAGACCCCCAGAGCACCAGTACGGCTGGAGACCACGGTCTTGCCCCATGCGATCGCTTCGATCAGCTTGGTTTTCACCCCCCCGCCAGTATTGACCGGGTTGATGACGACGTCGCAGGCTTTGATATAGGCTTCAATATCATCCACAAACCCCAAGTATTCGACCTGGGGGAAGGCGCGCAGCCCCTGATAGCGCTCGGGCAGGCCGCCCCCGCAGATGATGAAACGGTAAGGGGCCGCCGCTTGCTTTTGCAGCAAGGGGTTGAGGTGATGCACAATGAGCTCTACCGCTTCCAGATTTGGTTGATACGACTGAGGGCCGAAGAAGGCGATGAGGAACTCCGCCTCTCCATAGCCATGCCGCCGGCGCACCGACTGGCGTGCTTCGGCTGCATCTGGCGGGGCCTGGCGGTAAGGGGTGCCATAGGGCACGGTGCTGCACTTCGCACTGCCCAGGCCAAACGCGCGGCGGGCCAGCGGCAGGTCATCCGGCGAAATGAAGTAGATATGCAGCGCCAGGCGGAAAGCCAGCCATTCGGCGGCAAAGACGAGCGGCCAATACCAGCGCCCCATGCTCCGGAAGCGTTGATACTCTATATTTTGGGCATATATCTGGAGGGGGATGCCCAGCAAGGCCGTCGCCGGAAACAACAATAGGGCGATGAAGGGCTGGAATGCGATGCAGGCGCTGGCTGCTTCTTGTTTTAAAGCCCGGTAGGCCCGCCAGGCCGCCAGCGGGCTAAAGTATTTATAAAATCGATACGGAAAAACGGCGATCAACGGGAAGGGGGCCTGCCCTTCCTCATCATCAAAGGTCGATAAGCATACCAAGGGGCGTTCTTTGGCTAGCGCAGCGCAAAACCCATAAGCCGCTTTGTGCCCGCCATTTTTTGGCGGCACAAAGCGGTAAGGGACCACGACGGCAAGTTTTTGAGCCTTCACGGGCTTACTTCTTTTTCCGGCGCGGCGGCGTAGCCCGGGGTTTCGCCGGCTTGGGGGCCTCGGCCGGTTTTGCCGGCGGCGGGGGCGGCGGGTTCTGGTACAAATCGTACCCCTTCTGCCCCAAAAAGCCGATTAAGCCCAGCAGGATAATGCCTGAGAATATCTGGGAAATCAGCTTCCCTTTTTTAAACGATTGCGGCTCAAACACAAACACAATCTCCTGTTTGCCCGCTGGCACCTTCATGCCGCGCAACAGGTAATTGACGCGGATATGTTCGGCCGGCTCGCCATTGATATAGGCTTGCCAGCCCTTGTCTGGGCCGTACCAGATTTCGGAAAAGACGGCAAATTGCTCGTTTTCCGTTTCGCTTACATACTCCAGGCGGTTGGGGCGGTAGCTGGTCAGCTTGATCGTGCCTTGCTTATTGGGCTTGAAGCCCTCGAGGTAGCTGCTAAACTCCTGATGGACGATGGCCACTCCCGCTGGGTCAATGGCGCCGAGGGCATCGATTTCTTCATTGGCGGAATTGGCCAGGCGGATGGTATCTACAAACCAGGCATTGCCCAGCGCGCCGCCGTTGAGGCGGGCTACCGGTTTGTCGTCGGGGCCTGCTAAGATGAAGTATTTGGTGTTCAGCATGTCCAGCACGGCTTGGTTGCCGCGGCTCAGGTGGCGGTCGATGATATCCTGGAAACGCTGAAGTTTCGCGGCGTGATAACCGCCGATAGCTTTGTGGAAATAGGAGGATTTGGAAGAGTTGAAGGTAGAAACAGTATTGTCAAAGACCCGGAAGTTGGGGTCGGTATCGCGCAAAATCTGCTCATCGGCTTCACGGGGCTGGAAGTTAGCCCGGTACTGGGCAGCCGTGATGAAGAGGTCGTTGTTGAGATAGCGCCGCCCTACCGTCCATTGATCGAAGACGGCCAGGATGGCCAGGCCGGCCAGCAACAGGGTTTGCTTGGCTTTGCCATTGACATAAGCCCAGACCAGCCCCCCGCTCAGCATAGCCAGCAGCAGGCTGCGCAGTGCATCGCTGCGCATCAATGACTGCCGGTCGGCTATGATGGCATCCAAGCTATAGCCGGCAGCTTCATAGCGGGCGTCCTCTGGGGTGCTGAAGTCGAAGTAAGAGGGGCCTATCAAGGCGAAGAACAGGCAAACCGCACCAAAAATACCGCCAGCCAGGTACAAACTGCGCAGGATAGCCGGCTGTTCAGCTTTGTGGCTCACAATCTTGTGTAGGGCCAACACGCCCAGGGCCGGCACCAGGAAGGCCGTCACGCTAAGGATGGAGTTGGGCGTGCGGAATTTGCTGTATAGCGGGAAATAATCAAAAAAGAAGCGGTTGAATACCTCCAGGTTTTTCCCCATCGAGAGCAGCAGGGTGAGCAAAGTGCCCAGCCCCAGCCACCACTTCACCGGCCCCTTGACCAGGAATAGCCCCAGGAGGAAGAAGAAAAACATCACCGCGCCAAAGTAAATCGGGCCGCTGGTGAAAGGCAGGCTACCCCAGTATAAAGGTGCCGAAAAATTGTCGGGGATGCGGGCCCCCTTGCTGCGCAAATCGCGCACTACGGCCGATTCAGCCCCCACCGGCTCCTGCGAGCCGCCGCCAGCGACGCCGGGGATAAAGGAGGCAAACAAATCAATGGTGCCATTGCTCCAGTTCATGGCATAATCCCAGTCCAAACCATCGGTTTCACTGCTGCTGGTCGGCTCGCCAGTCTGTTCCAGGATGGGCTTGCCGCGCATGGTGTCTTTAGAGTACTCGTAGGTGATCCAGAGATTGGAGGCTGCGGAGCCAACCGCCAGCAGCCCGCCGATAAGCAGTACGCCGACGGCTTTGGCCAGGTGGGCTAATTCGCCCCGGCGTATTTCGAAAACCAATTGCGCTGCGCCAAAGATCAGCAGGGTCATGAAGAAGTAGTACGTCATCTGCACGTGGTTGGACATGATGTTCAGGCCCAAGCCTACCGCAAAGAGCACGCCCCCTGCCAGGTATTGCTTGCGGAAGGTCAGCAACATGCCCGCAGCGACCAAAGGCAGATAGGCGATGGCCTTGAGCTTCGTCTCGTGCCCGGCTTCGTAGAGGATGAAGTTGTTGGTCGTAAAGCTAAAGGCCAGCGCGCCGATGGCTGCCAGCCAATTGTTGACGCCCAGCACCACCATCAGGATATAAAAGCTGAGCATGGCAATGAAGAAGCGCCCGATGGGGGGCTTGATGCCAAGGCTGCCGAGGCGGTCCAATACCTTGAGGTTGTTGCCTTCGCTCACCGTATTGATCTGGTAGGTCGGCATGCCGCCAAACATGGCATTCGTCCACAGCGAGCGCTCGCCAGTCTGTTCGTAATACTCGCGCACTTCCTGCGACATGCCCATGTATTGCACGATATCGCCTTGTTCTGGCACTTTGCCCGACAGCTGGGGCGAAAAATAGACGGCGCAAGCCAGCAGGAATAAAGCCAGGGCCAGGAAGTGAGGCCAGGCCTTCTGAATGATGGTGTTCATTGACTAATGTTTTCCTTTGAGTTATAAAAAATCAACATCCACATCATACGGATACGTAATGAGGAAGTGGATGGCGCGGTCAATATCAAAGTTTTCAAATACGATTTTGTACAGCATATCGGTGATTGGGACCCGCAATTTATAGTATTTTGCCAATTGCCAGGTGATTTTCAGGGTGCGTACCCCTTCGGCCAGCTCGGGCATGGTGTTTTCAATTTCCGGGATCGTTTCTCCGCTCCCCAGGCGATAGCCGAAAGTGTAATTGCGGCTATCTTTGCTCGTGGCGGTGGCCACCAGGTCGCCTATGCCGGCGGTGCCGAAAAAGGCCCGGCTCTCGGAGCCCATCGCTTTGCCAAAATAGACCATCTCCGTCAGCCCGCGGGTGATGAGCATGGCCTGCATGTTTTTGCCCAAGCCCCTGCCCCGCAGTATGCCCGAGCCGATGGCGATGATATTTTTCAGTGCGCCAGCCAATTCTGCGCCCAGCAGGTCATGGGTGCCGAAGACGTGAAAATGCTTGCTGCGCAGCACCTCTTTGCCCAGGTTGATCACTTCCTGATACTTGCTGCCGATGACCGTAGCAGTGGGCTGCCCCTGCAGGATCTCCTTGGCCAGGTTGGGGCCCGACAGGCAGCCTACCCGCAAGACCGAACTCTCCTGGAGGATGACTTCGCTCATGGTGCTCACTTCGGCTCGGGTGAGCGTTCCTGACTCATCCATGCGGTTTTCCAGCCCATACGCATCAAACCCTTTGGTGCCGTGAATGAGGATGTGGTAAGGCCGCAAAATAGGGCCGACATCCCGCATCATATTGCGGAAGCTGCCCGAGGGCACTACCGGGAAAATCAAAGTGCAGCGCCGGGCAATCTCTTCCAGGTCATTGGTCGCACTGACCCGCTTGGAGAGTTGCATGCCTTGATATTGGCGTTCGGCATTGATCAAGTCTACCACCTCGCGCTTGCGGCTGAATAGCAGCACCTCGGTATTGTGCGACAATAAGTTGGCAATGGCCGTGCCAAAACTCCCTGCTCCAATGATCCCAACGGGTTGCTCCATTTGTAATTCCTCTGCGGGCGCTTTTGATTTCCTGTGCAAATGTAGTTTTTTTTCGGGCAATTGGGTTTGAAAAATGAAAACTTCGCCGGGCTTTTTTGCGTTATACTGCCCAAAACACCTGAATGATGCAAGCGTGGATACCTTTATTTTTGTTCTGGATTTTTTTGTTCCCCCCCAGCAATCCGGTCGGTGCTCCAGGGCAGCCCGAGCATGGCCCGGGCGGCGCTGACTATACCCATGGCGAAGTACTTTTCTCCCAGTTTGCTGATGAGGCCGACGGCTATTGGCTATTCGAGCCGACCCAACCCAAGCCTGATTCTGCCCATGTGATCGTCTTCCTTCACGGATATGGCGCCATCAACCCCATGATTTACGGCGCCTGGATACGCCACCTGGTACGCAAGGGCAATATCGTCATCTACCCGCGCTACCAAAACAACTTGTTTAGCCCCCGCCCGGAGGCGTTTGCGGGCCATGCCGCTGTAGCGATCCGCAATGCCCTGGAAAGGCTCCAATCGGGCGAGCATGTCGCTCCGATCATCGAGCCGCTCATCCTGGTGGGGCATTCCTATGGCGCCACCATCGCTGCCAACTTAGGTGTCAACCATGCCGATTTGGGCATACCGCAGCCCCGAGGGCTTTTGCTCTGCGCACCCGGTACCGGGCCGCTCAAAGGCGGGCGGCTGGCTTCTTATGAAGATATGCCAGAAGATATACATTTGCTGGTGGCGGTGAGCATCAACGACCACGTAGTCGGCGAAGAACTGGGCCGCCTGATTTATGAAACAGCCGTCAATACGCCGCAGCGCAACCTCATCCGTATCCTGCCTGACGAGCATGGCACGCCGCCCCTCACTTCCGTGCATAACGAAAGCTACGCCCTCGATGCCGCTTTCGACGCGGGCATCCACAACGCTTCCTACCACCGTTCGCTGAGCACCGCCAAGCTCGATGCCGCCGATTTCTACGGCCAATGGAAATTGCTGGACGCCCTGGCCGATTGCCTGCGCACGGGCGAAAACTGCCAGGCCGCTTTCGGCGATACCCCCGAGCAGCGCTATATGGGCACCTGGAGCGATGGGAAGCCAGTACGGGAACTGGAGGTGAGGGTGCCGGCGCCAGTGGTGGCAGGGGAATAGGGATTGCCATTTGCGCCGTTGCGCAATTAAACGGTTTTGACTACCTTTGCCCACGCGGTAAAAAAACGCAGCACGAAAAACTCAATCGCAATGCCCGGAAGTCAGGAAACCAAGCGCGGCATAGACCTGGACGGCGAACCCCAGGGCGCTCTGCCAAAAGGCAAGAACTACCTCTGCGTAGTCGGCATCGACCATTACCAAGCCATGCCCCGGCTCTTTAACGCGGTAAAGGATGCCCAAGAGGTGCAGAAAGTACTGGTAGGAAAATACCAATTCGACCAAGAGCGCCTCATCACGCTATTCGATCAGGAAGCCACTCAAAACGCCATTATCGACAAGCTGAAAGCACTGGCCAAGAGCCTCACGGAAGAGGACAACCTGCTGATGTACTTCGCCGGCCATGGCGAATACGACGAGGTGACTGACGTCGGCTTCTGGATACCGGTCGATGGGCGGCGGGGGGAAATCGGCACGTATATTTCCTTCGACCTGGTGACCCGCCTGCTGCGCGCTATTAAGACCCGCCATACCTTCCTCATCACCGATTCCTGCTATTCCGGCAGTTTCTTTACCACCCGCCGGGCGGCCACCGCCGAAGACCGGCTGGAGAGCCTGCCCTCGCGCTGGCTGCTCACCGCTGGCCGCAAGGAGGTCGTCTCCGACGGCTGGGATGGCGGGCACAGCCCCTTTGCCCAGGCGGTGCTGTGGCATCTGAACAACAACCAGGAACCTCGCCTGCGCGTATCGCAGTTTTGCAACGACATCGTGGTGGCGGTGGGGAATAATGCCGAGCAGTTGCCCCGGGGGGCTGCCCTGCAAAACGTGGGCGATATGGGCGGGGAATTCATGTTCCGCTTGAAGCAATATCAGGATACGGTCTTTGAAAAACCCGCGGCACCAGTCGCTGCTGCCGGGCCTTCCCGGACAGGCGGGGATACGCCTCCGCCCGCGCCGGCTGCCCCGGCGCCCTTGCGTACGCTGGCCGATGTGCAAAGCCGCCTTAAAGGCCTGCTGCGCAACGACGACTTCAAAGGCGCTTTTGATCTGCTCGATCAAATCATCGACGACCGCTCCCGGCGAGAGAATGATATCATCATGCAACAAAGCCAGTTTAATGGCATCAACAAGCAGTTGCGCAACGGCTTGATAGACCCCAGCTTTGCCAATATCAGCTTGAACCGCATCCGTTACGCCCTCACGTCCATCATCGACGAACTGGAGGAGGGCGACCTCAAGGCGGGCGCGCTACAGCCCGAGGCCCTACCGGACAGCCCCGGCAAAACCAGCGGCTACCTCGATGAATTGGAGCGCCAGGGCTTGCTCGAACAGGCGGAAACGCTGCAGCGCAAAATCAACCTCTTCCGCAAAGAATTGGCTACCGCTTATGATGCTGGCCAGAAATTTGCCCTGGAAGAACAGATCGCTGAGACGGAACGGCAGATCAGGAAAATCCGCGAGCGGCTGGGTTAGAAGCCCCTTCCGCTTGAGCTTGCAAGCTGCTCGCCTCCGTTGATAGAATAAATAATCGCTTTCATCGAATGGATTAGCCTGCGCCTGGCCGTTGCTGTACCTTCGGGCATCTAGAAAAACCGGAAACTTTCACTTATGGCTATCCTCAGCATCATATCCGAAGCCGTCGCCCAGGCCCTCCAGCAGTTGAGGTCCAACCCCTTGCGCAGTTTTTTGTCCCTGCTGGGCATCTCTATTGGTATCTTCTGCATTATCGGGGTGCTTTCTGCGGTAGATTCGCTGGAGAAAAACGTGCGCGGCAGCCTTGAAAAATTGGGCAGTGACGTGGTTTACGTCAAAAAATGGCCCTGGGCCGACGCCAGCGGGGTATGGTGGAAATACATTAAGCGGCCCAATCCCGATTTTGATGATTACCAGGCGATCCAGGCTCGTTCCAAGACGGCGCAGATGGTTTCCTACCACGTCGTCATCGGCTTTAAAACCCTGAAGTTTGGCTCGAACAGCGTAGAGGGGGCGGTGCTCATCGGCACTTCCTTCGAGTTTGGGGAAATGTTTAAGCTGGAGTTCGAGCGTGGCCGTTTCTTTTCTACCTCAGAATATTACTATGGCGCCCCCAAAGCCCTGCTCGGCTACAAAGTATCGCAGGAGCTGTTTGGCAACATCGACCCCCTCGGGCAAACCATCAAGATGATGGGGCGCAATTACGAAGTCATCGGCGTGTTGGAAAAAGCAGGCGATGACCTGATCAACCCCCTGGATTTCGACGAGTGCATCCTGGTCTCCTATCCCAATGCCCGCAACCTGGCCAACCTCAAAGCGACTCAAGTCTTCGATACTTCCGTCAATATCCAAGCTGCCGATGGCATCCCCCTGGGGCAGATGAAGGATGAAGTGCGCGGCATCCTGCGCGCCGAGCGGCGCCTCAAACCCAAAGAAGAGGACAATTTCTCCCTCAACGAACTATCCATGATCTCCAGCATCTTCGATAGCTTTTTTGGCGTCCTCAACCTGATTGGCATCGTCATTGGCTTGTTTGCTATGCTGGTCGGTGTCGTCAGCGTAGCCAATATCATGTTCGTATCAGTGAAAGAACGCACCAACCTCATTGGCATCAAAAAGGCTTTGGGCGCCAAACGCTACGCCATCCTGCTGGAGTTCCTCATCGAATCGGTCATCCTTTGTATCATCGGCGGCCTGGTGGGCTTGCTGTTGGTGTTTGTCACGATCACCATCCTGTCCAATATCATCGATTTCAACCTCTTCCTCTCTACGGGCAATATTATCGCCGGGGTGCTGGTTTCGGTCATCGTCGGCGTCGCGTCGGGCTTCATCCCCGCCCTGCAAGCCGCTCGCATGGATCCGGTGGAGGCGATGCGGAAATAAGGGCAAGGCGCAGCGAAAAGGGAAGTTGCGGAACTATTTGCCAGCCCAGTGGGTCTATACCTAAAGTTTGTACGACAAAAGTGGCGGCTGGGGTTGGCAAAACCGAACTTGTTTTGTTATCTTTGCATCCGCTTATAAAATGGCCCCGTAGTACAAGGGATAGTATGTGGGTTTCCGGAACCTAAGATCCAGGTTCGAATCCTGGCGGGGCCACTGGTAAAGCCAGAGCTGATGCTCTGGCTTTTTTCGTTGTAAGCCCCGCCGGGATGAGAAGTCTATCCCGCTTTTTAGCGCAGTAGGTTTGCGCAGCAAACCGTCA
>CAYSPJ010000097.1:16850-19294 GCA_964432875.1 uncultured Phaeodactylibacter sp.
GGATGAGAAGTCTATCCCGCTTTTTAGCGCAGTAGGTTTGCGCAGCAAACCGTCACGGAGCTTAAGCGGGAAATCCTGGCGGGGCCACTGATAAAGCCAGAGCTGATGCTCTGGCTTTTTTCGTTGTAAGCCCCGCCGGGATGAGAAGTCTATCCCGCTTTTTAGCGCAGTAGGTTTGCGCAGCAAACCGTCAGCGGCACCTCAAAAATCCGCATCCACCTGATTGCGCAGCAAATCCTCCAGCGTTTCGCGCTGCCGGATGAGGTGGGGCTGGCCCTGGTAAATCAGCACCTCCGCCGGGCGGAAGCGCGAGTTGTAGTTGGAAGACATCGAGAAGCAGTAAGCGCCGGCATTGTGCATGCAAAGGATATCCCCCTCGTTGATCTCAGCGATGCGGCGGTTGACGCCGAAAGTATCCGTCTCGCAAATATAACCCACCACGGCATAAAAGCGGTGTTTGCCCATCGGCTTGGAGACATTGGTGATGTGGTGGTAGGAATTGTAGAACATCGGGCGGATGAGGTGGTTCAGCCCCGAGTCCACCCCGGCGAAGACCGTGGAGGTCGTATGCTTGACTACATTGACCTGCACGAAGAAATAGCCAGCTTCGCTCACCAAAAATTTGCCCGGCTCGAACATCAGGGTCAAATCGCGGCCGTACTCGCGGCAGAAGTCGTTGAAGCGCTCGGTGAGTATTTCCCCCAGCTCCTCGATATTGGTCTCGATGTCGCCTTCTTTATAGGGCACCTTGAAGCCGCTGCCGAAGTCGATGTACTCCAGATCGGGGAATTCCTTGGCGATCTTGAGCAAGATTTCCGCCCCGAGCAGGAAGACATCCGGGTCGAGGATGTCCGAGCCCGTATGCATGTGGATGCCCTCCACTTTTAGCCCGGTGGCTTCGATGACGCGGTGTACCAAGGGCATGAGGTGGATGGAGATGCCGAATTTAGAGTCGATATGCCCCACCGAGGTCTTATTGTTGCCGCCCGCCATGATGTGCGGGTTGATGCGGATGCAGACCGGCACGTGGGGGTGCGACTGCCCGAACTGCTCCAGGATGGAGATATTGTCGATGTTGATGCGCACGCCCAGGCCTTCAGCCTCCTCCAATTCTTCGATGCCCACGCAGTTGGGGGTGTAGATGATGTCTTGTGGCGCGAAACCTGCCCGCAGCCCTATTTCCACCTCTTGCACCGAGACGGTGTCCAAGCCGGCCCCCAGCTTTTTGAACAGCTTCAGGATATTGATGTTGGACAAAGCTTTGCAGGCGTAGTTGATCTTTAGGTTTTTGACCTTAAAAGCCTTGGTCAGCCGCTGGTATTGCCGCTCGATGACGGCGCTGTCATAGACATATAGCGGGCAGCCGAACTGCTCTACCAATTCCAGCGGATCCACGCCGCCGCTGAGCAAAAAACGATCGTTCTGTAATTCCATTTCTTCTATTCAGGCAGTTTGAGTTTGTGATTTAAGGGTGCGATGGTTTATGGTGTCGGGCTGAGGTTGTGGCAGCTCCCCCCTCAACAAAAAGCACAAAGATAAAGCATTTCCCTTTCACACCAAAAAGGCTTTACTTTGCATCTATGTAAAAGTATGCAAGTAATCAACCGTAAAAAACTGCCTGTGACGGAACAAGAGCTCGTAGAAGCTTGCAAGAAAGATGACCGGCATGCCCAGAAGCTGGTTTACGAGCGCTATTCTCCTGCGATGTTCGGGCTGTGCAAACGCTATGTGAAAACGGTTGAAGACGCGGAAGATGTGCTGGTGGAGGCTTTTTTCAAGGTCTTCACCAATATCAGCCAATACCAGGGCAGCGGCAGTTTTGAAGGCTGGATCCGCCGCATCGTCGTCAACGAAGCGCTGATGTCGCTGCGGCGCGCCCACAATTTCCGGATGACGGTGGAAATCAGCGAGATCGCCCCGCCCGAGACCCCTGCTGGCATCGTCGGTGAATTAGCAGCCCAGGAAATCCTCGGCCTGATCAACCAACTGCCCACGGGCTACCGCACGGTGTTCAACCTCTACGTGATGGAGGGCTACAAACACCGCGAGATCGCTGAGATGCTGGACATCAGTATCAACACCTCAAAATCGCAGCTCATCCTGGCTAAAAAGCGCTTGCGCGAGCTGCTGGAAAAGGCGGGCTACGAAAGCCGCTACGCCGCCGATGACGGCAACACCTCGTAGGGGCATTGCCCCTAAACCCAGGCAACCCGCGTGGTCGCCCCCGAAGGAGATCAATCCCTAAACAACGATAAAAATACACAACATGGCAAATCAGAAAGATATATTCCAGATGTTCAGAGATCAGCGCGACCGCTTGGACGAGGTGCCGCACCCGCGCGCTTGGCATCGCCTGGAGCAACGCTTGGACGCGCAGCGGCAGCGCCGTCAGGCACCGCGCTACCGCCTGATCGGCTTGGCCGCCGGAGTGCTTTTTCTGGTGG
>CAYSPJ010000098.1:0-19058 GCA_964432875.1 uncultured Phaeodactylibacter sp.
TTCTTTCCCGGAGCCACTCCCGGAAGATGCGCTCGAGCTCGGGATTATCCTTCCAGTTTTGTGCGATACCTTCAATACTAAGGATGCGGGCAAAAAGTTCATCCTGAGCGGCACCCTCTGCCAGTGCCTGGCTATAAGGGATGTGGCTAAAGGTTACCTGCGAATACAAGGGCAGAAAATCATCGGGGTATTTATCTTGAAGATAGGCGCCAATCTCTTTGCGCAAAAGGAAGAGCGGATCAGCTACCAGGTCGCGCATTTCGACGAAATTGCGCAGGGCCAGGTCGGCGATAGCGTTGGCATCCTTAATGCGCTCGTGGTTAAATTGTTGGATGATGGCCGTCCAGTCGTGCTGATGGCTATCGATCATTTCATCCAGCAGGCTGCAATCTTCAAAGCCGGCATTCATACCCTGCCCGTAGAAAGGCACGATGGCGTGGCAGGCATCGCCGATGAGCAACACTTTATCTTCATGGCGCCAGGGGCTGCAGCGTATGGTCGCCAGAGGGGACGTAGGGTTGATGTGGAAATTTTCCACTAGATCCGGTACCAGGGGGAGGCTATCGGGGAAATGCCGTTCAAAGAAAGCCATGACCTGCTGGTCCGTTTGGAGGTGCTCAAAGGCTTCGCTCTCCCCTTCAAAGGGCAGGAACAGCGTGCCGGTAAAACTGCCGTCGATATTCGGCAGGGCGATCATCATAAAACGGCCGCGTGGCCAGATGTGCAACGCATTTTTGTCGATCGCATGGCTGCCATCGGGCTTGGGAGGTATGTGTAGCTCTTTGTAGCCATACTCCAGATAGGTTTGCGAATAGTTGAAGCGCGGCAGCTTCATCAGGCTGCGGCGCACCGCAGAAAAAGCGCCGTCGGCACCAAAAATCAGCGGCGAGGAGCATGTCGTGCGCTCGCCAGTACGCGTATTTTCAAAATGGCCCGTATTGGTATCCAAATCAACCCCCAGGCATTTTTGCCCGAAGTGGAAGCGCAGGTTTTCGTAGCTGGCGGCAATTTGAATCAGTTCGAGGTTTAGCCCGCCGCGAGAGACCGAGTAAATAGCCTGCCCTTCTTTGCCATAAGGCTGGAAGGTAAGCTCACCTTCCACGTTGTGCATCATACGCCCATGCATGGGGATGGCCACCTGGCGGATTTTGTCTTTAATACCAGCTTTTTCCAGTGCCCGCCAGCCGCGGTCGCTCATCGCCAGGTTGATGGAGCGGCCCCCAGCCATACCGGCCTGGCGAGGGTCTTGCCGGTTTTCATAGACATCCAGTTGGTAGCCGCGCTTGGCCAGCAATACGGCCCACAAGGCTCCAACCAACCCGCCGCCAATGATGAGTGCTTTCTTTTCCATTATGGTATTAGCTTAGAATAAAAACCGCAGCGCAATCAATTGCGCGGCAAAACCAACCAGATAACCGCCGTACAAGTCCATCGGTTCATGGGCCTGCAGCAGCAGCCGCGCCGTGCCTACCAGCCCGGCCAGCAGCACGGCTGCGATCAGTACGCTGCTCATGCTTACTTCCAGGGTGCCCATAGCAGTGGTATGGATAGAAAATGTCCCGTAGCTGAAAAACAGCATCGTGATGACTACCATGCCAACCAGCCCCCCCATCCCCACGGCATGCGCGCTGATCTTGGAGAAGATATTCATAAAAAAGGCCACGAACAACGCAATGGTAGCCCCCAACACGAAGCAGGTGAAAGCCGTAGGTATTTGAGGGTTGCCCAGAAAATTGCGCGCCAACCAGAGGTAGAAAATCCCCGTGATGACGTAGGGCACGATGCGATCCTGCCGCGTGGGCATCTCCAGCGATTGCAGCATGCCCACCAGGCGCAGCATCACCACCGCAAAGGCGGGGATGAAAAAAGTGGACAAGAATACCTGCAACAACAGCAGCTTGGCAGCCTTATCTGAAATAGCCCCTACCCCGAAAAGATAAGGGTTGATCAACAGCAGGAGCGCCAGCATATAGGTCACCATCAACAGCGGATGGAAAAGGTATGAAATCAATATGGATGCATATCTCAACATGGGCGAACCTGGATTATCAGGGGCCAAAGATAGCGATTATCCGCAAACAGGCCGCCAAAGGCGATTTTTTCCCTCTGCCTAAGGATAGGCAGGCTGACAAAAGATTTGTATTTTGAGCCTCGAATCTATATTGCCACTTATGAGCGATTTTTTTGACCGCGTCCTTTTTAGTATCGGCTTGTACGAGATCACAGCCGGCAAACTTGTCTTTGCCGCAGCCTTGCTACTGCTGCTTTTAATCGCTTACCTCCTGGTTTATTACCGCTTGCTGCCTTTATACTTTAGCAAAACTGGTCTAGGGCGAGAAGGGCGGCGCAGGTTTCGGCGCATCATCTACCTCCTTTTCCTGTGGCTATTATTGCTGGCCCTTTCCTTCAGCTTTCAATTGGACCCCGTGCTCTATGAGGGCGAAAGTTCGGTTTTCAAGCTATCCTACATTATAAAAACATTATTGTTATTCCAGTTTGCCCGCATCCTGGATTTTACCCTTTCACAAGCACTGCGGCAGAAAGCGACTGAAGAACAGCAGGACAAGCCCAGCGTCCAGGGGCCTTTGCCCGACGGGGCCCCTGCAGAAGGCGCCAACCGCATCGTACAATTGGTTGTTTATGCCCTGGCCCTGCTATTGTTTATGAAAAGCTTTGAGATAGACCTCAAACTCTTTGGCTTTCAGGGGAAAGAAGGCACCTATCATTTTCAGATTTCCAATATCGTAGCCGCTGTTTCCATCCTCTTGGTCGCCCGCTTGTTCACCTGGATTTTCATTCATTTAGTGCTCGACAGTTATTACCGCAGCAAGGAAATCAACCTCGGCTCGCAGTATGCCATCAATCAATTGTTGCAGTACTTCGTCTATATCATCGCCATCCTCATGGTGCTGGAAGCCCTGGGTATCACCCTCACGGTACTCTGGGGTGGGGCGGCGGCCTTGCTGGTGGGGCTGGGCTTAGGCTTGCAAGAGACCTTCAAAGATTTTTTCTCCGGCATCATCCTCCTGTTCGAGCGCACCGTGGAGGTGGGCGATATCGTCGTAGTGGATGGGTTGGTGGGCCGGGTCAAGCGCATCGGCCTGCGCACGTCACTGGTGGAAACCCGCGACAATTTTTCGGTCATCGTACCCAACTCGAAGCTGGTCGTGGACAAAGTAGTCAATTGGAGCCATGGCGACGCAAAAGCCCGCTTCACGGTCAACGTAGGGGTTGCCTACGGCTCCGATACCGCCCTGGTGAAGAAACTGCTGCTCGAAGCCGCTCGCGAGAATGCCTTTGTCTTGCGCTACCCCGCCCCCTTTGTGCGCTTTGTCGACTTTGGCAGTTCTTCCCTGGATTTTGAGCTCCACTTCTGGAGCCAGGAACTGATGCCTATTGAAAACGTCAAAAGCGACCTGCGCTTTGAAATTGATCAGGCTTTCCGCGAACACGGGGTCACGATCCCTTTCCCACAGCGCGATGTATGGATGAGAGGCGGCGGAGGGGAAACCTAATCTACGAGCCCCCCTAACTGAGTTTGAAAAGAGGGGGCGATTTCAGATTACCTACGGCAGCTTTTAGCTGCAAACTGCAAGTTTAGGGGCTCCAAAAGAGGAAGCCAACGCTCACAATCAAAAAAACACTCCATATAATGAAGCGAATAATCAGCATTGCCCTGCTGCTGGCAGGCACTTTTTCCTGGCTGGGCGCCCAACTGCCAGCCATTGCCGAAAAGGCCAAGGGGGCCGAAGCCCACGCGGGCTACTTCAACTTCTACTGGGATGCGCAGGAAGGTAAGATCTGGTTAGAAGTAGACGAGTGGGATACGGAATTCCTCTATGTCAATTCTCTGGCGGCGGGCATCGGGTCTAATGATATTGGGCTAGACCGCAACCAACTGGGGAGCAGCCGCATCGTTAAATTCGTGCGCAGCGGCCCAAAAGTGCTGCTGATGCAGCCCAACTACGACTACCGCGCCATCAGCGACGAGCCGGACGAACGGCGCTCGGTAGCCGAAGCCTTCGCGGCTTCAGTTCTCTGGGGCTTCAAGGCGGAAGCCGAAAGCGCGGGCAAAGTATTGATTGACCTGACGCCCTTCCTGCTGCACGACGCCCACGGCATCGCTCGTCGGCTTAAAGGGAGCGGGCAAGGGGCTTACCAAGTGGATGCCACCCGCTCGGCTGTCTATCTGGAGCGCACCAAAAATTTCCCTCAAAACAGCGAATTCGAAGCCATCCTCACCTTTACCGGAGATGCTCAGGGGGCCTGGGTACGTTCGGTGACGCCCACGCCGGAGGCGGTGAGCGTGCGCCTGCACCATTCTTTCATCGAGCTGCCCGACGGCAACTATCGCCCCCGCGTTTACGACCCGCGTAGCGGCTATTTCGACTTTAGCTACGCCGACTACGCCACCCCTATTGATCAGCCGCTACAAAAGCGCTTTATCACCCGCCACCGGTTGGAGAAGAAGAACCCCGGGGCACCGCTCAGCGAGCCCGTAGAACCCATCGTGTATTACCTCGACCGTGGCGTGCCCGAGCCTATCCGCTCGGCGCTGCTGGATGGGGCTGCCTGGTGGGACGAAGCCTTTGAAGCCGTCGGCTATAAAGATGCTTTCCGGATAGAGCTGCTACCGGAGGGTGCCGACCCGATGGATGTGCGCTACAACGTCATCAATTGGGTACACCGCTCTACCCGCGGCTGGTCTTACGGCAGCTCCGTGACCGACCCGCGCACCGGAGAGATTATCAAGGGCCACGTTTCGCTAGGCTCCCTGCGCGTGCGCCAGGATTTCCTCATCGCCCAGGGCCTGGTGGAAGCCTATGCCGAGGGCCCCGATGCCGACCCACGCCTGGCAGAACTGGCGCTGGCGCGCCTGCGCCAACTTTCGGCCCACGAGGTAGGGCATACACTGGGGCTGGCCCACAATTTCGCCGCCAGCATCAATCAGCGCGCTTCAGTGATGGACTACCCGCACCCTTATGTCACTCTGGATGAAAAGGGGGAGATGGATTTCTCCCAGGCTTATGCCGTAGGCATGGGCGAGTGGGATAAACGGGCAATCCTCTATGGTTATCAGCACTTCCCCCCAGGAGTCGACGAGGCCGCCGAGCTCAAAAAAATCCTGGATGAGAATACCAAAATGGGCTTGCTTTATTTGTCTGACCAGGACGGCCGGCCAACTTATGGCGCCCATCCTCATACTCATATCTGGGACAATGGGCAATCGGCCGTGGAAGAATTGCGCCGCCTCAGCCAGGTGCGGGCTGCCGCGCTGCGCAACTTTAGCGAAAAGAATATCCCCCCGGGTGCACCCCTGGCGACGCTGGAAAACGTGCTGGCACCCCTCTATCTGGCGCACCGCTACCAGGTGGAAGCTGTGGCAAAATCCATCGGCGGGGTCAATTACAGCTACGCTACCCGGGGCGATGGGCAAACTGCCAATGAACTCGTCACTCCTGCTGCTCAGCGCGAAGCCCTGAAGGCTATGTTGGAAACCCTGGCACCGAGCTACCTGGCTTTGCCGGAGCACATCATTGCCCTCATCCCACCCCAACCACCGGGCTACGAACGCGGCCGGGAATTATTTAAAATCAATACTGGCATGACCTTTGACCCCTTAGCTGCTGCCGAAAGCGCCGCTGCCCACACGCTGAGCTTGCTGTTCGACCCCATGCGCTTGACCCGGATGCTAGAGCAAAACGCCCGCAATACCGAGCAAATGTCACTGCAGGAGTTCTTCGACGAGGTCTTCCGGGTGATACACTCGGCCAAAGGCAGCCCCTTTGAGGAAGAAATCAACCGGCAGACGGAAAAGCTGGCCTTCCGCTACTTGTTACAACTGGCTGCCAATCGCAATATCCACCAACAGGTGGCCGCCCATGCCCTGCTGAAGACACAGCGGCTCGCCACTGCTTATGAGAGCCTGAGGCATAAGCTCGATTTGGAGATAGAGGCTCATTACGCTTATCTGCTGGAAGAGACTCGCCAGTTTCTAAAATCTCCTGGCGACTTTCAGGCCCCGCCCGTGCCGGTCATGCCTGATGGTGCACCGATTGGCTGTTGGTGAAGTTGGGAGGCTCCCTTACGGCTTCTCCTTCCGGGTATCATCCACCCCTTCGGCATTAAAATTGAGTTGGAAGCCGATGCGTTTGTTGGGCTCGTCGTCGTCGAAGTCTTCCCAGTTGGTGATATCCAACATGAATTCTTCCATGTGACGGATGAAGTAGGGGGTCAGCAGCTCTTCGGGCCGATAGATGGCGATAGTCTTAGGTGGGCGTGACTCGCCGTAATTTTCGATATAGGGGAAGTGGATCAGCACGATGATTTTCCCATTGAACAGTTGTTGATAGACCAGAGAGCCATTGTATTTAATCAGGTCGCGCCGAACATCTTCATTGACTTTTTGATACATGCCACTCTTCGATTCGCCTAAGGTCAGTACCACGGCTTCCAGATTTTCAATATCGGAGCGTACTTCTACTTTTGCCCCCAGACCAGTAGCTTCCACCAGGTTATCAAGGATTTTCTTTACCTCTTCGCGTAGCCCATCTTTCCATGCCCGGCGATAGTCGAGGGTGTTTTGCAATACTTCTTTGTATTGATTGACTTTGCGTTGCAGGTTGTAGGATTCCGTTTTGATTTCTTCTTTGTTCAACATGTGATTTGTGTTTTGGTCAGGCATTAACCTTACACAAGTTATCTGCTTTATCGCACAATCAGAAAAAAAAGCCGCCATTTAACATTTTATATTCTATCGCCAGTGGGGCAGCCCTTCCTTTGCCCGGGCTTGTTTTTTCATGCTCAGCCAAGCGGATTTTTTATTTTGTTGAAGCTTATGACAAAAAAATGACAACGTTGGCAAGCTGGCGATTGTCTTATGATCAACATATTGAAAACACCAGGAAAACAGCGGCTCGCCGCCCACTTAACCCTTAAGAATGGGAAGTGGTAGTTGTCATTTCCCTGCCATCAATCCCGAGGAGGTGACAAATATCACCCGCAGCACGCAGGCCAGAAAATAGCTTTGTTTAACCATGTTTACAGTTTCGTGACAAAAAGCGAAAAAAGAGGATATAATTTTGCACTCAATTAAAAGAATACTGCTGTTTATGCTGGCTAATTATAAAATACTTACCGTCACTCACAAGCGCACCAACCTCAAGGAGATTGGCAACTTCGTCATTAAACCAGAGGGGAGCGTAGCGGTCAGTAGCCGGCTTGAGGAGTTAATGGCCCAATTCCAGCTCGATGAGCTGCTCTACCTGCCTACCTGCAACCGGGTAATGTATTTTTTCACGACCAACCAGGAAGTAGATGAGCGCTTTATCGCTCATTTTTTTCAAAGCGTGAACCCACACCTGCCAATTGAAACGCTCAATGCGCTGGAGGGCTTCGTACATTTATACGAAGGCCAAGCAGCACTGGAGCACCTTTTGGAAGTAGCCGCCTCTATTGATTCCCTGGTGATTGGGGAACGTCAAATCCTGCGGCAATTGCGGGAAGCTTACGAGCAATGCCGCGATTGGGGTCTGAGCGGCGATTACATCCGCCTGGCAGTACAGCAGGCCGTGGCGGCAGCCAAGGCTACTTATGCTCAGACCCGCATCGGCGAAAAGCCGGTTTCCATCGTCTCCCTGGCTATCCAGAAGATGCTTCATGCACACCTGCATAAGGATGCTCGCATCCTGCTGGTCGGCGCTGGCCAGACCAACCAGTTAGTGGCCAAATTCCTGGAAAAACAAGACTTTCAAAACATCAGCGTATTCAACCGGAGCTCAGACAAGGCGCAGCAACTGGCAGCGATGTTCAAATCGGGGCGCGCCTTCCCCCTATCAGCGCTGGCTTCCTACGAGGACGGCTTTGACTGCCTCATCGTATGCACCGGCGCTACCGAAGCAATCATCACCACTGAACTATACGCACACCTGCTGCAAGGCGATACTGGCCGTAAAGTAGTCATTGACCTTTCTATCCCACACAATGTGGCTGAAGCTGTTACCCAGGCTTTCCCCATCCACTACATCGAAATCGAAGGGCTGCGCAATTTGGCCAAGATCAATTTGGCTTTCCGCGAAGAAGAGGTTGGCCGGGCCCAAAAGCTGCTCTACCAATACCTCGCTGAATTCCCCGGCTTGCTCAAACAACGCCAAGTGGAATTAGCTTTCCGCAATCTTCCTTCTGACATCAAAGCCGTCAAGCAAAAAGCCATTGAAGAAGTCTTCCGCAAAGAAGTCGAACTGCTCGACGACAATGCCCGCGAATTGATGCTGCGGATGCTCACTTACATGGAGAAAAAGTGCATTGGCCTGCCCATGAAAGCAGCCCGGGAAGCTGTTTTGCGATAGCAACTGTTGATTGCCATGCCCCGTAAGGCACCGTATGGGCAGATAATAGCCCTTTTTTGCCCGTGATGCCCGCCATCACATCAGCCTGTTTCGTGTTCTTCATAGTCTGATAGCTGCCGTAGGCTATATCTAGTCTGACTTATGAAAACTTCCCTCTCTCCCACCCTGTTATCTTAGAGGCGTTAGGCCACTCATTTTCTTGACTCCACAATCCAACTGCTATGAAAATCGGGATCGCTGCCGACCACGGAGGGTTTCACCTCAAGCAACAGATTAAAGCACTGCTTGAGGAGCATAGCTATAGCGTCACAGATTTCGGCGCGGAGCGCCTCGACCTGCTGGATGATTATCCGGATTATGTCCAGCCGCTGGCCATGGCTGTCGCTGCCGGGTTGATAGATCGGGGCATCGCCATTTGCGGCAGCGGAGTGGGGGCCGCTATCGTCGCCAATAAATTCCCCGGAGTGCGTGCGGCGCTCATCACCGAGACTTATTCGGCTCGCCAGGGGGTAGAACACGACAAGATGAACCTGCTGTGCCTCGGCGGCCGCGTCATTGGGCCGGAACTGGCCAAAGAGCTTATCTTCGCCTTTTTGAAAGCCAACTACACTGGCGAGGCTCGCCACTGGCGGCGGCTGGGTAAACTTGAAAAAATAGAAAACGAAAACTTTAAATAACCAGCTATACATGGTATCAACTCATGATTTTGGCGTCATCGGCCTGGGTGTAATGGGCCGCAATTTTTTGCTCAATGTAGCTGACCACGGTTTTTCCGCCATCGGCTTAGACCTGGATCCAGAAAAGACGGCGGCCCTGCAAGCCAGTGCTTCAGGCCGGCCAGTAAAAGCTACAACCTCAGCTACCAAGTTTGCTAACGCACTCAAACTACCGCGCAAGATCATGTTGCTGGTACCCGCGGGCAGTGCCGTCGATAGCGTTATTGCCTCCCTGCTACCCCTGTTATCAGCCGGCGACCTCCTCATCGATGGAGGGAATTCTCATTTTGAAGATACCAACCGCCGCATCGAAACGCTCCGCCAAAAAGGCCTGCACTTCATGGGCGCAGGCCTTTCCGGCGGCGCCGAGGGTGCCCGCCGCGGGCCGAGCATCATGCCCGGCGGCACCCCGGAAACCTATCAAATGACTGCGCCCATCCTGGAAGCTGTGGCGGCAAAGGTAAATGGCTTACCCTGTGTTGCTTATCTAGGGAACCACTCAGCTGGCCACTACGTCAAAATGGTCCACAACGGCATCGAATACGGGCTGATGCAGCTCATCGCCGAAGCTTATGACATCTTAAAGCATATCGGAGGCCTGAACACCCGGGAATTACACCAAGTATTCAAATCCTGGAACCAGGGTGCCTTGCAGTCGTTCCTCATCGAAATCACCGCTCAGATATTGCTCAAAGGCGACGACCGGGGCGAAGGCTGGCTGCTGGATAAAATACTGGATAAGGCTAAACAAAAAGGCACCGGCAAGTGGACCTCACAAAACGCGATGGACCTCGGCATACCCACCCCTACTACTGATGCCGCAATCGTCATGCGCGGCCTTTCTGCTTTAAAAATGGAGCGTAAAATGACTGCCCCCCATTATGCCCGTGCCATCGGCACCCTGCCTTCTGCTTCTAAAAAACAGGTCGTTGAACAATTGGGCCAGGCCCTGCATTTTGCCTTCATCATTACTTATGCCCAGGGGATGCATCAATTGGCAGAGGCTTCTAAAACTTATGATTACGGGCTCAACCTGGAGGCGATAGCCCGCATCTGGCGGGGTGGCTGCATCATCCGCGCTGCCATGCTAGAGCAAATCCAGCAGGCTTATGCGGAACAGCCCGCCCTACGCAACCTGCTGTTGTCGCCGGTATTCCTCCAAAGTGTGCTGCACGGCCAGCAAGCTGCCCGGTCCACGATTAAGACGGCCATTGATTTTGGCGTGCCTACTTTAGCCTTGTCTTCCACGCTGCACTACTTCGACGCCTACCGCAGCGAGCGCCTCCCCCTAAACCTGGTGCAGGCCCAACGGGATTTCTTTGGTGCGCATACTTTTGAGCGGATGGATGAAGAGGGTACTTTTCATGCAAATTGGTGAGCACATATCGAACCGCTGGGTATATCGGATGGGGTTGATCTGCTTTTTATAGTTCAGCGCTTTCCGTCTTCCCACAACCCTCACTCCGCTTCTATCTTGATGCCCATCTGCTGCATAAGCAGGGTGGCGTTGAAGCTCTGGCTCACGCCTTTTTTGAGCTTGTAGTCAAAAAAGAGCTGCCCTCCTCGGATTTCGACTTCGATACACAAATTTTCGATAGCGCCAGCCGACTGGGCTTCCAACTGGCCGAGCTCCAGATCGTGGGTGGCGATGATACCGCTGCCCCGGCTACGGATGAGCTGACGGATCAATGCTTTAGAACCAGTATGGCGGTCTTTGGAGTTGGTGCCTTTGAGTATTTCATCCAAAAGGAAGAAAGGCTGCACCTCTGGTCGCGGCTCGCCGGAGGCAGCTTCTACTGCTTCGATGATGAATTTCAGGCGCTTCAGCTCGGCATAAAAAGAGGAGGTGCTCTCATGCAAATCGTCCTGGGTGCGCATGCTGGTGAAAACCTGCAAGGGCGGCAGGGCAAACCTCCGGGCGCAAACTGGCGCGCCGGCCATGGCCAGCACCATGTTAAGGCCCACGGTGCGCAGGAAAGTGCTCTTGCCCGCCATATTAGAACCCGTGATGAGTTTGATATGGCCCTGGGTGGGGATGAGGATGTCGTTGCAAACGCGCTTGCCCGAAGGGATAAGCGGATGGCCCATGGCTTCCGCTTCTACGGCCGTGCCATCGCTCAGGGTTGGGAAGGCCCAATCGGGCGAATTGTAGTGCAGATTGGCAAAACTACTCAGGGCTTCAAATTCAGCCAGGGCTTCAAACCAAGCGGGCAGGCGGCCGTGCATTTGAGCTTTCCATTGCTCTAGCTTATAGGCCCACTGCAAATCCCACAGCCCCCCCAGGTTGAGGAAAATCGCAAAGGCATTGTAGCGCACATTCAACTGGCTGATGATGTAAGACAGGCGGCGGATGGCCTGCGAAGCCCCCGCACCATCCTGCTTAAATTCGGCCTGCCAACGCTGCAATAGCGGGCTTTGAAAATCTTTAGGCTCAATCTGCGCAATGAGCCGGGCATAGCGCGCCAGGGTTTTCTCTGCTTCCGTAGTTTGGAGGTGCGTCCGGTCCACTTGCTCTTTAGTGTGCTTGAGCAGCCAGGCGGAAGGTAGCAAAAGGAGAAGGGCAGCATACCAGGGCAAGAAATAAATAAACAAGAGCAATGCTCCCAGCGCCCAAAAAGGCGCAACATAAAGCGCGGCTACCATCCAGCGTTTATTGCTCACGAAAGGCGGCTCGGCCAGCCATTCCTGCAACAGGGCGATATGTTGCAGGCTATCCTCCATTTCCAACCCATAGGCCTGGAAATGCTGCCGCCAATCGAGGGATCCGCTCAGCTCTGCAAGCGCTTGCTGCCGCTCCAGTATAAGGGTAGAGCTGGCTGGATGTAGCAAATAAGCCGCCAGCCGTTGCTGCCCCAATGCAGTGCCGGCCCGATTGGCATACTGGAAAAAAGACCAGGGCCCGAAGAGGTCCAAATCCAGGGCATTGGGGTGGCCGGCATCCAGAAAAGCGGCACCGTCGGGGAAAGCGGAATAATCGTATTCCTGGGCGGCAGCTTCCCAGCGGTTGACCAGAGCCAGGCGGCGGCAATGCCGCTCGCGCTCCTGAATGCCCTGATGCCAGAGCACAAAGCGATAAAACCCATAAATGAAAAGCGGGATAAAGACCGCGCCTGCCAAAGGGCTGATGTCCATCCACAGATAGATGTCTAACCCGATGGCTAGTACAAACAGGGCCAGGCGCAGCAAGGCATAACGGTTGTAGCGCTGCTTTAACTGGCCTGCAGCGGCCTCAAAGCTAGCGGCCCGCGAAAGGTAGGCATGTTGCATCCCCAATACTTATTTCACCAGTTCCACCTTGGTGACAAAGTAATCGGTATCGCCTTGCCAAAACATGGCTTTATACCTTTGCTTATATTCCAGCCTTACTTGTTTGCCCTCGAATTCCTGAAGCTGCTGAAACACCTCGCGTTTGGCTACGGAGAAATCCCAAATATTGCCCACCACCCCATCGGCGGCTGCCTGCTGGTAACCACCGAGGTTGAGCTGGCCTTCGTAGGTTTTGAACACTACGCCCTTTGTTGATACTTTGACCAGGGTGCCCGCCCGCGTACCATCGCTATACGTCCAGGTACACACCCAGAGATATAGCCCTACGCCCACGAGAGCGGCCGTAAAAAGCAGCAAGAACCCCCGTTTGATCTTGCTGAAGACTTTCTTAGCGCCTTGTTTGACGACTTGCTGGAATTCGCTCATGATACTAATTAGTTTTGATGCGGCAATTTCCGCATTTCTTTTGAAACCCTAATCATTTTCGATACTCATCCTTCAAGAGCTCCGGGTGGGCCTTCACGAATTTTTCCACCTTAGGGCGCGATACATTCCGCACGTATGGTTGATTAGGGTTGTGCTCGTAATAATCCTGATGATAGCCCTCGGCTACGTAAAAGTCGTCTAGCAGGCTCAGCTCGGTGACGATAGGCTCGCTAAATGCCCCCCCTGCTCTCAGATTGCGGATGTAAGCTTCCGCAGCCGCCTTTTCTTCCTCATTCTGGTAAAAAATAGCGGAGCGGTACTGCCGCCCTACATCTGGCCCCTGGCGGTTGAGCTGGGTGGGGTCGTGCCCGGCAAAAAAAGCGGTGAGCAACTGCTCGTAGCTTACTTGATCGGGATTGTAAAAAACGATGACCGCCTCGGCATAGCTGGTGCTGCCGCTGGCCACCCGGCGGTAGTCCGGATTGGCTTCATTGCCGCCGGCGTAGCCAGAGATGGCTTCATCTACGCCTTTTACACGCTCGAAGACCGCTTCTACACACCAGAAGCAGCCGCCCGCAAATACTGCCCGCGCCAGGCCCTCATAGTCGGCTTCGATTGCAGAGATCAATACCACGCCTTCCGACCAGCTTTTGCTTTCCTGCTGGCTAGCTGGCTGGCTAGGAGCGCTACAGCTCCAGGTCAATAGGATGAGCGGGAATAATAAGTTTTTCATGGCTTTTTAAAGACGTAACAATCGGCGGGCAGCTTAGTTAAAAGGCCGTAAAGACCCCGTCTAAAGTAGGGAGTCGTTTTTTGACACGCTCCCAAGCACTTTATTGAGCTTTCACCAATTTATCTGGCAAAGGCTTTCCACCCTCTGCCCCCCAACTAAGCCGCCAGTATGCGTTCTATACCTTCGAGTTCCTCCGGGCTGAAGCCCAGTTTGTCGAGGCACTTGAGGGAGTCCGCCAGTTGTTCTGGGCGGCTGGCGCCGATGAGGACAGAAGTGATGCGGTCATCCTTCAGTATCCAGGCCAGGGCCATTTGAGCCAGCGTCTGCCCGCGCGCTTGGGCCATTTGATCGAGCTGGCGCACTTGCTGAAGGCGGTGCTCGGTAATCTGGCTGGCCTGTAGGAAGCCGTGTGGTTTAGCGGCCCGCGATTCAGCGGGGATGCCTCCGAGGTATTTGTTGGTCAATAGACCTTGCTCCAAAGGGGAAAAGGGGATGCAGCCCACACCCTCGCTTTCCAGCAAATCGAGCAGACCCTCTTCCACCCAGCGGTCCATCATCGAATAGCGAGGCTGGTGTATGAGGCAGGGCGTACCCAACTCTCGCAGGATGCGCAAAGCCTGCTCCGCTTCTTCGGGGCGATAATTGGAGATGCCGACATACAAGGCCTTGCCCTGGCGTACGATCAAATCGAGGGCTGCCATGGTCTCTTCCAGCGGTGTATCGGGGTCGGGGCGGTGGTGGTAAAAGATATCCACATATTCAAGCCTCATGCGCTTCAGGCTTTGATCGAGGCTGGACACGAGGTATTTTTTAGAGCCCCATTCGCCATAGGGCCCATCCCACATCAGGTAGCCAGCCTTGGTAGAGATAATCAGTTCATCCCGATAAGCACGGAAGTCCTCATGCAACAGGCGGCCGAAGTTTTCCTCGGCTGAGCCAGGCGGCGGGCCGTAGTTATTGGCCAAATCGAAGTGGGTGATACCCGCATCAAAAGCCTGCCGCAAGATGCGGCGGCAGTTCTCCAGCACATCTACGTCTCCGAAGTTGTGCCACAAGCCCAGCGAGACTGCTGGTAGCTTTAGGCCGCTGCGCCCGCAGCGGCGGTAGGGCATGGCCTGATAGCGGCCGGGGTTGGGAAGGTATGCCATCTTTCAAGTTTTGTTTGTGGTGCCATTCAATTGCGGCAAAGTGGCGGCAAGCTAAGCTTTTTTTGGAAATCACCCCCTTGAAAACCGCGCACCACCGCCTGTGCTATACCAGAAGTGGCTGGGGTAACACCTTCAACAAGCACGGTCAATAAAGCAGAATCTTCGCCAATAAGCCGGAAGATACTAAGTTCAGGCTAGCCAAGAGTTCTAGCGGAGCTCAAGCAGGGCGGGCTCCACAGTCAAGTCGAAGCCGAACAGGCGTGAGGCCAGGGTTTGGAATGGCTCGCGGGGGCCGGAGGCGAAGAAGCGGTGCTGCGGCGCACTTTGCTGGCTCAAGGCATCGCGCTCTGCCAGCAGGCGCTGCACCTGCCGGGCGACGGCGGGAGCGGGGTTGATAATAGCAGCCGACGGGCCGAGGATTTTCGCGATGAGCGGCTGGACGAAAGGGTAGTGAGTGCACCCCAGCACAAAAGTATCGGCCCCGGCATCCTGCATGGGGATGAGAATCTCCCGTAGGAAGGCTTCCGTTTCCGGGCTGTCCGTATCTCCAGATTCGATGCGCTCTACCAGGCCAAGGCAGGGGTTTTCGAGCAGTTCCACCTCGCGAGCGAAGCGGTGCATCAGGCTAGCGTAGCGCTGGCTTTTGAAGGTACCCGCCGTAGCCAGCACGGCCACTTTCCCGCTGCGGGTAGCTAGCGCACCAGGCTTGACCGCTGGCTCCATGCCGACGATGGGAACTTCCGGCCATAAGTGGCGCAGATGGTTGAGCGCGGCAGCAGAAGCAGTATTGCAGGCTACTACTATCATCTTACAGCCTTGAGAGAGCAGGAAGCGGGTAATGTCCTCGCTGTAATGGCGGATGACCTCTGCTGGTTTGGGGCCGTAGGGGATACGGGCCGTATCGCCAAAATAGACGATGGATTCAGCAGGTAGATGTTGGAGAATGGCATAGGCGACCGTTAAGCCGCCTATGCCAGAGTCAAAAATCCCAATGGGTTGATCGCGCAGCGGCAACTTACATGCCCAATTTTGCCTTCACCAAGGTGCTTACATCTTGCGACTCCTCGGCGTAAAGCAATACGCCTTGGTCGAAAATGAACTGATAGCCATTTTCATTGGCTACAGCCTTGATGGCTTCGTTGACCTTGTCGTAAATTGGCTGCAGCAGTTCGTCGCGCTTGTCCTGCACTTGCTTGACCATATCTTGTTCGAACTTGGCAATCTCGGCCTGAGCCTTCTCCAGGCGTTCAGATTCCTTTTGTTGCTGGAGGGGCGAAAGCTCTCCGCTATCAATTTTCTGGCGGACAGCGGCATAGTCTTGCTGCAGTTTTTCCACCATCCCCTGGCCTTTTTTTTGCAATTGCTTTTGTAAGGCCTCCAGGTTAGCGTCCGCCTGCTTCACCTCCGGCATTTCCGAGAGGATGAGAGCAGAATTGACGTAGCCGAAATTCTGAGCTTGCATGGCGCTCAGGGCGCCGAGAACCATTAAGAGGATGGCGCTGGCTTTAACCAAACTTTTCATCTGCGATTTCTTGTTTTTGATGATCATTAAGTGCGTAAAACGACCGCAAAATTAACTCTTTTGCGGCTAAGTTAAAAGGTTTTATTTCAGCTTTTTGAGAATGTCATCGGTCTTGTCGTACTCAGGGCTGTAAAAGATGATGCCGCTGCTGCCTGATTTGTCGAAGATAAAATCATAGCCGCGCTCATTGGCGTACTCCTCGATGGCGGCATAAACTTTGTCCTGAATGGGGCGCACCAAGTCTTGCCTGCGCTTAAACAGTTCGCCTTCCGGGCCAAACTTGACTCTTTGCAGCTCGCGCACTTCTTTTTCCTTTTCCATGATCTCGTCTTCGCGCGTGCGTCGCGCATCATCACTTAAAAGGACTTGCTCGGCTTGATAACGGTTGTACATCCCTTTGATTTTATCATACTCCTGAGCAATTTCCTGGCGCCAGCGGTTGGCGATGTTGTCCAGTTCGGTTTGAGCGGATTGGTATTCCTTGATGCTCTCCAGCACGGTGTTGACATCGACATAAGCAATGCGCTGGGCATTAGCGGCGAAGCCCAGCATGGCGACGAAGAGGAAAGTAGCGGCGATTTTCAACATGCTTTTGTAATTCATATTCCTTCGGTTTTAGCTTTATAAAATGTGATTCCATTTATTTCGGCAAAATTGCCTGTTTTCTATCCAAAAGTACAATTTCCCGGCTTTTTTTCCCGGTTTTGACGCCTGCCTGGCCTGGGGGCCACTCCTTCGGGCCGCACTGCGGGGAAGCCTGCATGAGGTTTAAGCGCCTAAATGTTAACGCATTAAATACTCCTGCTGGTTCTAATGCCGCGCCATGGTTTAACTATCATTTAACGGGATTGCCGCTTACTTTAACGAAAAGGCAACGAAAACATTTGTTGTTGGAGACTGTTAGCTTGCAGCAATGAAAGCAAAAACCGCGCGCCAATGAGCCAACCAATCGTGACGCTGACTTTTTTCCGCTATGCGGGCATCGCTGCCCGTTGGTGGGCTTTCCGGCAGATGGGGCTGGCACCAGCCCAGCTACATGGGCTGCCAGGCCTGAGCTTTGGCAAGATGCTGGGCAGCGGCGGCGGCAAGGGCTTCAGCCTCTGGCCGGATTTTGGCACCTACGGGCTGTTGGCGGCCTGGGAGAATGAAGCTGCTGCCCGCGCCTTTTTTGATAGCCATCCCCTTTATGCCTCCTTTCGCCAGCGTTGCAGCGCCTGGTGGACGGTTTACATGCAAGCCGCCAAATCTCACGGTCAATGGGATGGGCAGGCACCATTTCCCCCCACAATCCCCTTTGATGAAAACCGCCTGGTGGGCGTCATCACCCGGGCAACCATCGACCCCAAGCACCTACTGCGCTTCTGGCGTTTTGTGCCCTCCGCCAGCCGCTCCATCCAGGGCCGGGAAGGGCTGCTCTTCGCTATCGGCATCGGCGAAGTACCTATCGTGCAGCAGGCCACTTTCAGCCTCTGGGAAAATAGCCGCCTGATGCAACAGTACGCCTACCGTAGCCCCCACCATAAAGAAGTTGTTAAACGCACTCGCGAGCTGGGCTGGTACAAAGAGGAGCTCTTCGCGCGTTTTCACCCCTATCGTTCGGAAGGGGAGTGGGACGGGGGTGGGACGCCGCTGGAGGGATTTCTGTGACAACTGGAGCGCTAAGCCGAGGAGTTTTTGCTCGACATCTTTTTTGACAACGAATTGCATAATGGCGGCCGCGACAAAAAACAGCCTGCGGCAAACATTCCGCCCGGCAAAAGCTTTTTATAAGCTGACGAAACGCAAAAGCCGTCATTTATGCTAGAACTCAACTACAAAACCTTCGGCCAAGGCCCGCCCCTGGTCATCTTGCACGGCCTATTTGGCATGCTGGACAACTGGCAGGGCGTAGCCCGCAAGCTGGCCGACGACTACAGCGTCTATCTGGTGGACCAGCGCAACCACGGCCGCTCGCCACATCACCCAGCGATGGACTACCCCTGTATGGCTGAAGACCTGTTGCATTTCATGGAATCCCAATGGATATTCAAGTCTCACCTCATCGGTCATTCTATGGGGGGTAAAACGGCCATGCAGTTCGCCCTGTCACACCCCCACATGGTCGATAAGCTGGTAGTGGTGGACATCGCACCCAAGCCCTACTCCGGCGGACATCAGGATATCTTCGATGCCTTGCTGGGTATCGACTTGCATCAAATCCAGGAGCGAAATGAAGTCTATGAGCGCCTTAAGCACCGTATCAACGACTACGGCGTGCTGCAATTTTTGCTCAAAAACCTGTCGCGCACTAAAAAAGGAGGTTACGAATGGAAGATAAACCTGCCGGCTTTACACCAAAACTATGAAAACGTGTTGGCATCTGTAGAAGGCGACGAGCCTTTCGAGGGTGAGGCCTTATTTATCCGTGGCGAGAAATCGAATTACATCCGCGAAGATGATTTCAGCCTCATCCTTTCGCTTTTCCCCAATGCCCGCATCGAGACGGTGCATGGCGCGGGCCATTGGGTCCATGCCGAACGGCCCGAGGAACTGCTGAAGCTCGTGCAGGGCTTCCTGGCGGGCAAGGCGCTCTCGCCACAGCGCTATTGATACCCCCTCCAAAAATGAGAGGTGAAATTTGGAATGGTGCTACAAGCCGAAAGCCCCGTGGAATAGAGGCTTTGCCTCTAAGGCAGTTATTTCACAGGGCAAGCCTCTCGTAGCTCATAGCTCGAAACTCGTAGCCTGCATTTTTTACCTCTAGTGCCCCTGGCGAGTATAGATAACCATGCCCTGTTTGGATAAATGCCTCCAAACCCCTATCTTGCCCCCATGAACGAGCTAACCCGATCGCACGACCGCTTCTTCAAGAAGCTGCTCTCCGACCCGGAGCGGGCGCGGGAGTACCTGCGGGCCTTC
>CAYSPJ010000099.1:0-19052 GCA_964432875.1 uncultured Phaeodactylibacter sp.
GGGCGGGCCTCGTGCCCGCTCCCACATCCCGTCTGAACGAAGTGAAGCGGGAAGGGTAAAGGATAAAGGATAAAGGGTAAAGGGTAAAGTGTAAAGGAGCTACAATAAAGAGTGGGGGAGATAAGAGTGGCGTTGATCAGACAATATTCGCTGGCATCAAAAAGTTAAATCAACATATTCTTTCACAAAAAACAAAACGTATGAAAATCAAAACATTATTGAGCCTGTTGGCCATCGCAGCCCTGGGCGTGCTGGCCTCGTGTGGCGGCAAAGGCGCACAGCAGGCAGCCGATGAACAAGCCGCTGAAGAGACGCTCCAACTGGAATCACAGGCTACCGAGCTGGACAGTACCGCGCAGGAAATCGAGGCAGATATCGATTCCCTGCAGGATGCCCTCGATGCCCTTGAAATTGGCGATGAAGAGTAATTTGTTAACCACAAAAACATTTAAACATGAAAAGCAGTAAATTATGGCTGGGCTTGTTGATCGCCAGTCTTCTATTCGTTTTTTCTGACGGACTTTACGCCCAGCAACAGGGCCGGGGCAAGGGCCAGGAAAAACAAGAGCAAAAAGAGGAAATGAAGGAAAAAGGCAAAGATGCCGCTCAGAAAGGTAAAGAAATGGGCGAAAAAGGCAAGGAAGCAGCTGAAAAAGCCCCACAAGGGAAAGCCAAAACGGGCGATGAAGAGATGAAAAAGGATAAAAAGCCTCGCCCAACGAGTGCTGAAGAAGAAGAAGAGGAAGCAGAAGAAGCAGCAGAGGACAAAGCAAGCGGCGAAAAACCTGCTAAAGGCAAAGCCGAGGAAAAGCCCGGGCAAGGCAAAGCTTATGGCAAGGACAAAGGCGGGCTGGAAGGCCGCGAATTTGGCCAGGCCCGCGCCGCTGAAGCCCGTCAAAAGCACGAGGAAAAAAAAGCTGAAGCTCGCAAGCGCATCGAAGAGGGCGATACGGAGTTAGCCCAGGGCAAAGAGAAAGTCGCCAAGGCCAAAGCACGGCTCGAAAAAGACAAAAAGGAAAAAAAGATTTCGGAAGAGGAAGCCAAACAGCGCGAGGAAAACATCCAGCGCGCAGAAGAACGCCTCCAGCGCCTGGAACAGAACCTGGAAAAGGCAAAGAAACAAGTGGAAGGCTCGGAAAATTGAGCCTGTTGGCCACTACCTGACTACAGCCGGGCCAGCTTCCATCGCCCGGCTGTTTTTTTTGCCCGCCCTGAAGCTATAAAAACGTAGCTCTTACATCACAAGTCGAGCGCTGCCCAATGGCATCAAAGTGCTCGGCCAGCCATTCATCGGCTTTTTGGTAGCCGATTTCGCGCAGCTTGAGCAGGAACTCCCAACGGGCATTGAGCTTGCTGGATAGGTTCAGGTTTTGCAGCTCTGTTTCGGGGCTGATGTTGTGGATGAAAATCTTATGGAAACCCGGCCCCAGGTCAATGCCCTCGTCCAGCAGCCGGTCTACAAAAGCGATGCGGCGCATCTCCAGCATGAGGCTAGAATTAAAACTCAGCTCGCTGACGCGGTCGCGGATTTCATTGGCCGTAGTGGGCGTTTTTTCGACATTGATCGGGTTGACCTGCACGAGCATGATGTCTTGGCAGCCAGCGTCGATGAGGGGGTAGAGCGGCGGGTTGCCCATAAAGCCTCCATCCCAATAATCTTCGCCATCAATGGTGACGGCTTTGAAAATCTGAGGCATGCAGGCCGATGCTAAGATGGCATCAATGGATAAATGCGGCAGGTCGAACACTTTGGCACGCCCGCGGCGCACGTTGGTGGCACATACAAACAGCTTGGTGGCTTTGCAGGACCGCAAAGCCTCACAGTCGATGAGGCGCTCCAGGATATCCCGCATCGGGTTCAGCCCCAGGGGGTTGAACTGATAGGGCGAGATAAAGCGGCTAGCGATTTCTGCCATCACAAAACCGGGGGAGTAGTCCATATTCCCTCCTCCGAAGAGGGCATCCCAGGGTGCAGGCTGCATCGGGCTCCAAGCGGCCTCATCCGCTACCTGCTTCCAAAACTGGTGGAGCAGCTCGCGGGCTTTTTCCCGCCCTTCCAGGTGCAAGCCGTAAGCCAGCAGGGCGGCATTTACCGCCCCGGCACTGGTGCCGGAAAAGCCTTCCAGCACCAAGCGCTCTTCTTGCAGCAGCCGATCTAGCGCACCCCAGGTGATGGCCCCATGGGAGCCTCCGCCCTGCAGGCCCAGCGCCAGATATTTCACATCTTTTCCTTTCATCTTTCCCCCTTTTGATTTTTCCAGCGGCAAACATAAAGCTTGAAGCGTGGACTGCCAAGGAAAGGTTCGATTATTAAAAGGGAAAGGACGCGAGGCCTTAGCATAATCACGCTACACGCCTTTAGTTTTGCGCCTCGCCTTGTATCAAAATCCTCTCGGCCGTAGCCCTGGGTATTTTAGCGGCCTGCATCAGTATAGGGCGGCAATCGACTTGGCGGTGGCGCCCGGCTTAGCCCCCTCATCTTGCGGCCGGACGTAAACCGGGCGCTTGCCGACGATAGGGGTATTCTCAGGCTGCATGTCTTCATCTTGTCCCAACACCCGCAGCTCTGCCGATGCGGCGATGGTCAATCTGGCATTGGGATGGATGAACAAGGTATTCACTTCCACTTCCCCCCAACGGATGACTGGCAAGGAGCGGGTGGTGGTAGAAACATTGGGGATGATAACGTTGGAAAATTCATCCGGCACGGCATTATTGCTCCAGTTTTTGGGGCAATCCCAAGCGGTTTCGCGGCCTGGAGTGCCGCCTTTCCAAGTGGTCGTCCGTTGGGCATATCCGTGCAGGCACAGCATCAAGAACAAGGCGGTGCAGGTGGCTGGGAAGCTGGCAAAACTGATGCGATTTTTCATGCTGGTGCTTTTCTTTTTGAAGTAAACAAACGGTTTCAATCCTGCAGCAGGCTTTCAAAACTGCCGTCGTTGTTCTATTTACGAGTGACGGAAAAGGTTACCTGGAAAAAAATAAATATTTTGTAGCTGTCTAGTGCCTCGCACACTAATTTCTTGCAGGCCCAAGCCAAGATTAGCCAGGCGAGCGGGAGCGGCAGGTGTTTTCAGGTGATATCTGCCGCTGCCGAGCTATTGCCGAGCGCGGCAGGTGTAATCTGAAAACGCGGGGGCAGCATGGGGGCAGTGGAGCGTGAGATATCACCTGCCGCCACTTTGGAATTGGCTGATGGGGCGGCAGATTACACCTCACGCGGCCGTAACAGAATCTGGTTTTATTTACGGCGAAGTAGGGCATTCCAGGTTTTTGGGGAGTACTTCACCCCGCCGAAGACCTGCCCGCCATGGCCAGCCGCTTCGCCGAGCGCATCCACTTCGCCCACCTGCGCAGCACCCAACGGGACGCCCTGGCCAATTCCCATGCGGCTGACCACTTGGCCGACGACGTGGATATGTGGGGGGGGTGCTGCGCGCGTACTGACCAGAGCGTTGATGCCACCTCCATTCAGACTACCAGCCCCAGCGCCCACCGATACATCTCATGAAAAAGCAAGGGCGAGGCCTGTGCTGGCGGCAGCCAGACCAAGTGGTGGTCCGCCTCGGTTTTGCCCTCGGGGGCGGCGCCCAGGATGGCGACGTGGTAAAAACACCCCGTCTTTTTGTAGTACACGCCCTCCTGGCGGTCCAGGTAATATTCTGTCGCGGTGCCCAGCGGGCGGTGGATTGTGGCCAGCAGGCCCGTCTCTTCGCGCACCTCCCGCAGCAGGGCTGTTTCCTGGTCCTCGCCGGCTTCGATGCCGCCGCCCGCCAGGAAGTAGCGCCCGCCATCGGTACGCACCAGGCCCAACTCGGATCGCGCATTGAAAAACAGGGCGTAAGCGCCAGGGCGGGAGAGGTAGGCTACCCCCGGCAGTGGGGTCCCAAACGTAGGTATGTTCTGCATAGGTAAAGGATGGTGATTCCAGTGAAATGCTGGTATTGATTTAGCTTCAGTGGTTAATGAGCGTAGGGAAAATGCCCAAAGGCGGCGTGAAGTTCCCATGGCGATAAGAAATTTCACGCTTTATCGTACTAAAGGGCAGGACATTTATCAGGGGCGGCAGGCAAGCCATCGCCTTGGCCGCCGATTTGCAAAAGCAGGCGGAGTTCAGCTCCCCTACCCTTCCGTCAACCCCTAAAATCTCATTTTCCGAACTAAAAACTGCTCCCAAAGCCTTATCTTTAGGCAAAACCGCCAATCATTATGCGTATTATCCTGTTTACCGGCAAAGGCGGGGTAGGTAAGACGACCCTATCCGCGGCGACGGCATTGCGCGCTGCCGAAGAAGGCACCAAGACCTTGATCATTTCCACCGACCCGGCGCACAGCCTTTCCGATGCGCTGGGTACCGAGTTGGGGCCAGAGCCCCAGGAAATAGCCCCCCGGCTATTCGCCCAGGAGCTCGACGTGTATTACTCCATGAAGAAACACTGGGAAAACGTGCGGCAATTGATGCTCTCTGCTTTCCGCTGGCAGGGGGTGAAGCAGGTGGTGGCTGAAGAGCTCTCGGCCCTGCCCGGCATGGAAGAAGCTTCGGCCTTCCTGTGGCTGGAGGAGTACTACCGCGAGCAGCAATACGGCCTCATCGTCATCGATAGCGCACCGACAGGCGAGACGCTCAGCTTGCTGGCTTTGCCGCAGGTCACCCAGTCCTGGGTGATGAAAGCCTTCCCCGGGCAGCGCTTTGCCATGAAGGGTTTCGGGGCCATGGTGCGCACCATGACTGGCATCCCGCTCGACAAGGGTATGGATGAACTGGAAAGCCTGTTTGACAAACTGGAGCGCATCCAAAAAGTGATGCAAGACCCCAAAATCTGTTCCATCCGCTTGGTGCTCAACCCCGAGCGCATGGTCATCAAAGAAGCTAAACGCGCTTATACCTACCTGCAGCTGTACGGCTATAATGTGGATGGGGTCATCGTCAACCGCATCTTCCCGGAACAAGCCGCCGGCAGCGGCTTTGAGGCTTACCTCAGCGCCCAGGAGGGATACTTGGAGGAAATTGAGCAATCTTTTCAGCCTTTGCCCATCTTCCGCCTGATGCACCAGGGGCGAGAGGCCTTCGGGCTGGAACTGCTGCACCATATCGGGCAGGATGTCTATGGGCAGGTCAACCCCGTTGAAGTGCTCTATCAGGATAAGCCCCTGGAGTTGTTAGAAAAGGATGGAGGATACCAGGTGCGCATCAAATTGCCGTTTGCCAGTGAGGAAGGCATGAGCGTGCGAAAATTTGGCGACGAAATCGTCCTGACCATCGGCAACCAGCGCCGCTCTATTTTCCTGCCACGTTTTGCCAATTACTTACAGCTCAAAAGTTATGCCTTCGCGCCTCCCTGGCTGGAGATCGCCCTCAGCCGATGATTTTTTCTGAATTGTCGTTTTTTAGCGATAATTTTGCCGGGACAAAACAACTTCCATGAGCAGGATCTTATTAATCGAGGACGAGAAGAATATCGCATCATTTATCAGCCAGAGCCTGGAGAATGCCAGCTATAAGGTCGTCACTGCTTTTGATGGGGAAACGGGGCTGGAAATGCTGGCATCCTCCGAGTTCGATGTCATCATCCTGGATGTTATCCTGCCGCGCCATAATGGCTGGGAAGTCTGCCAACAAGTGCGCCAGCAGATGAAGCTAGATACGCCCATCCTCATGCTGTCGGCCATGAATCATACCAATCATATTGTCAAAGGGCTGGAGGCTGGTGCCGACGATTACCTAGGCAAGCCTTTCAAGATGGCGGAACTACTAGCCCGGTTGCAAGCGCTCCTGCGGCGCTATTCCCGTGCGGTACCTCAGCAAAATATGCTGGGCTATGCCGGGCTGGAGCTCAACACCGACTCCAAGGAAGCTTGGCGGGAAGGACAAAAACTCAAGCTGACTATCCGCGAGTACAAGCTCCTCGAATACTTCATCCGCAATCCGGGTAAAGCCCTTTCCCGTTACAACTTGCTGGAACAGGTGTGGGGCCTGGATTTCGACACTGGCACCAATGTAGTGGATGTTTATGTCAACTACCTGCGCAATAAGGTCGATAAAGGGTTTAGCAAAAAACTGATCCATACCGTTTACGGCATGGGGTATATCTTAAAGGAGAACAATGACGCTGAGGAATAGGATTGCGCTCATCTTCGCACTAGCTAATTTGACGCTGCTCACTTTGATTTTCATCTCGCTGTTCGTCCTTACCCGGCGCTACACTCATACGGAATTCTTCGATCGCCTGGAAGACCGCGCCACCCTGGCCGTGCAGGCCCTGCTCGAAAAAGATGAAATAGCCCCCCAAACCTTAGTAGAGCTTAGCCGCCGCCGCATGCGCACCCTTACTAAGGAGCAAGAATTCATCATCTCTCTGGATAGTTCGAAAAATCAGCTATCAGATGTACCGAGCTTTATCGATCAAAACCTACTCAAGGAGATCATCAGCGATGAGGCCGAGCACTTTAGAGATGGGAACACTTTTGGGGTAGGGATACTCTACCGGGGCCCTCAGGGCAGGTATGCGGTCATCGTGACCGCCGAAGACTTCTACGGCCAGCGCAAGCTCAATAACTTACTGAAGCTCATGTCAGTATTCCTCGTGGTATCTATCGCCGTGGTTTTCCTGACGGGGCGCTGGTATGCCTGGCACATCCTCAAACCCATTGGGCGGATGGTGCGCAGCATGAAAAACATCAATTCCAGCAACTTGCACCTACGCCTGAAAGAAGAAGAGGAGTCCAAAGATGAACTGGGGCAGTTGGCAGAGACTTTTAACCGGCTGCTGGACCGCATCGAAGCCGCTATCGAAACCCAGAACTTGTTCGTTGGCCATGCTTCACACGAGTTAAAAAACCCCCTAACTGCCATCCTCGGGCAGGTTGAAGCGGCCCTTCAAGACGAAAAACTGACCGGGCATACCCGCCAATCGCTAAAAATAATTGCCGAAGAAGCTAACCGCTTGAACAGCCTGCTGCAAAAATTCATCAGCTTGAGCTATCCGGATGATGGGGCTGAAGCTTCATGGCGCTTTGATGAGCTCGTTTTTGATGTGGTGGAGGAATTTAAACAGACCCATCCCCATGCCTCTATAACTATTAATTTTGTCAATATGCCCGCCACTCCTGAAAACCTCTTCTATCGGGGTTCCTACCAACTGTTGCGCATCGCCATTTTCAACCTGGTGGAAAATGCGGTTAAATTTTCGCAAAACGAAGAGGTGCGGCTCAGGGCAGATTTCCAAGATAACAAACTAAACCTGGAAGTCATTGATAAAGGCATTGGTATTGCCCCTGAAAATCAGCCATATATTTTTTCTGCCTTTTACCGGACGGAAAACGTACGGGGTTTCCCGGGCTATGGCATTGGCTTGTCTTTAGTGGAAAAAATCGTTAAAATGCACAATGGCAAGCTGTCGGTGAAGTCTGAGCTGGGCAAGGGGTCTACTTTCACCATAGAACTACCTTTCTAATTGCTTTCTAATTCAACTCTAATTCAACTCTAACTATAGCTGACCATACCGCAGCTATCTTTGCCTCAGCAAATGAAGGATAGCAAGCTAAAGCTTAAAGTCAATGCTGATGCGCCTGATTGATAGGCTGGAGCAGTCCAGCTTCCACGCGTGCAACTACCTGACTCTCTTACTTGCAGCCTGTCATCTCAATTTGTTTATTAGAATTAGGTTGTTAGTGCAACCCTCCATCTTAGGGCAAAACCCTGGTATGGAGGGTTGTTTTTTTTACGCCCCTCTCCTCGCTACTACTACATAACGCGTACTCTTACAGCTATCTGCCCAATCCGGTATGAGCTCCAGGCTATGAGCATCATACAACTCAACCGGCCCGCCGAAGGCCTGGGCAAAGTAGCTGCGGATGCGGTGCAGCGGCGGTAGGAAGCGCAGGTGTTTGCCTGCGTAGTTGAGCTCCATTTCACCGCCCGCGAAGTTGATGTTGATGATCTCGCTTTCCTGGAAGATACGCCCCCGGCCCTCTACCAGGCGTGGGGTACGCAAGGAAATGAGCCGCTTGTCGGCCGAGTAGAGCAAATTAGGATACCAGCGGATATGATCGGGGGTGATAAAGTCGCCGATGAAATAGCCCCCTGGCTTGACCAGCGCAGCGGCGCGTTCGATGGCTTCTTCCAAGCGCTCATAGTCTAGGTAGTGAAAAACATTGAGCCCGCTGAAAGCGATATCCCACTGTTTGCCCTCAGGGTCATAAGCGAGCAGATCGCCTGCTTCGGCCCGGATGCGGCGCTGAGCTTCGGCCACCATCGCTTCAGAGATATCGATACCGAAGAGCTTTTCATAAGAAGCCCCCAGTTTATCAATCATGAATCTTTCTACCAGGCCGGTGCCACAGCCGATGGAAAGGATGGCGTTCTCTGCAAAGCTGAGCTGGTATTGTTTTTGGAAAAAGCGCAGATAGCTGGCCATGAAATCATCCAGGCAGGGCTGGCAGATCAGGGCGTCATAAAACTCGGCGTAATGGTGAAAGCGATCTTCCGGCTTGTCCTGCTGGCGCAGTTCAAGTTGTAGCTTGGCTGCTTCTTTCAATTCATGGTTGAGGTTGCGCCAATATACAGAATTGGCTTCATGCCCATCCTCATCTACATGGAGCGCCAGGCACCGCAGCAGCTGAGCATGGTGCTTGGGGGAATACAGTTCGGCCACTACGGCCTCCAGTTGGGCGCTGCTGCCGGGGATGTCAGCGGCGGCCATGCGCCGCAAACGGCGCGCCAGCTCTACCAAGTGGCGCAAGCGGGTAGGGAAATCCGGGCGGGGCCCTTTTTCCACTAGTTTTACTTCACCGGGCGGCAAGGCATAAAAAACACCACCATCTACCCGCTGGATCAGCTCGTCTTTCAACTCGTAAACGCGGGCGTCGCCCGTCACGTTGCCGATATCCTCGGGCTGGCCATACACGTGCAGGCTCATAAAGTACTCATCAGTGGGGTTACCCATCTGGTGGACGAGCGAGTGGCTCACCCCGACGACATCGCCGGGCTTGAACTGCATGCGCGACAAAGTGTAAATCCGATCTTCATCGATGCGGAACACGGCGTGTTCTGCCGGGCCAAATACCTGTACTGCGCCCCATTGGGTATAGCCGTGATCGTGGATAGCCGAAAAATCTCCGGGGACCCAAGACATGCCCATGATTTCAAAATTGCTATCGGCATAAATCAGCCGCCGTCCATAGCTGTCGCTGATCGGGTGTTCGTAATCGGCCCAGGGGGCGAGGTCTTCAGCCTCTACTTTGGCATCCAGGACGATGCGGCGCAGCTCGGCAGGCTTGAGCTCGCGCTGGCCTTCTAGTTGTTCAACAATATAACGGAGCGAGGCTGGCAGCAGGGCCTTATCCTTTGCTGTCGGCTGTGGTGCCGTTTTTGTTTGTACCATATTTAAGTGATTTTGTTTGATTACCACCTTGCAAAAATCGGGGATCTGGAGTAATCGGTTAGTGATATCCGTCACCATTTCAACCCAACTCCTATCATAGAAGATTTTTTGTGCGGCAGTAAACCATTTGGAGTTTCCCCTGTTCAACCTACTGATTCAGCTTTTTTTAAAAAAAATTGACCATAATCACCCTACTTTGTGATATTAATCACTTTGAGAATTGGAAAAAGCTGCTAACTTTGCCTCTTGAAAAGCTACTAAACGAAGTAGCAAAAAAAAAAAATGGAAAAAAATGTGGCCTTGGCAGCCAACTGCGTCTAAAGAGCGGAAACGAGAGGCAAAGGCCTCACTTCTCGCTGAGAAGTTAGTAACCGTCAATTTTCAAGGGGAATGCAGTTGCTTTCAGCCAAGGTCAAATGTTGCATAGAGATAATAGTCTGTGAGGGTATTGACCCTGGCTGAAGCAACATTTTCAAATTTGGAAAGGTTTTCATGATATGAATATGGGTTTTAGGTGTTTTTCTTGGGGAACTATTTTTTAGTTCCCCTTTTTTTTTGCCCCCTCCTCCCCTTTTTGCTACCTGATTCCAGGTAATTTCATCCCGAGCTGGAACTATTTAGGCCAAAGCGATGTATTGCTAATTTGCGCAATATTCAAACAATAAACTGAACAAGCATATCAATTTAGCGGATTTAAGAATATTATTCCGAATATTGATTTTGCCGTTTAAATACGCTTTGCCGTGTTAGAACTATTTTTAGCCGTTTTCGCTTCCTTGTTCTCCCTGGTCAACCCCATGGGGGCGGTGCCGGTATTCCTGGCGATGACGCCCCACTACACCAAGGCTGAGCGGAGGCGCACGGCCCTGCATACCAGCGTGTACTTCGTACTCATCTTGCTGGCCTTCTTTTTTGCCGGCACGATAATCTTAGGATTCTTTGGCATCAGCCTGAACGCCATGCGCATTGCGGGCGGCCTGGTCATCCTGGCTTCCGGCTTTTCACTGCTTAACGGCAAGTTTGCTGAAGGGCGGGCCATCGACCGCAAGGTGAGGGAAGAAGCCCTGGTCAAAGACGACATCTCCTTTTCACCCATGGCCATGCCCATGCTCTCCGGGCCAGGCTCTATTTCATACCTCATTGGCGTATTCGCCTCCAACCCTGCTTGGGATGCCCGCGGGATAGTAGCCGGAGTCATCATCCTGACCGGCTTGACGGTTTACCTTATCCTGCGCTCAGCCCCGTTCCTGAGCAAAGCCTTGGGCGTCGCTGGGCTCCAGGCTCTGACCCGCATCATGGGCTTCCTGGTCATGTCTATTGGCATACAGTATATCATTACCGGGGTAGTAGATCTGGTGAAAGTGCTGGCATAGGCCGCTCCTTAACAGGCTAGGGCTCCACGCTACTGATCGCCCCTTCATACCCGCGTCGAACTAGCGCATCAAAAGCACATCGCCCTGGATGACCTCGACCAGGCCGTCCACGAATTCTACTTCGGCATAGAAGACAAAGACCGCAGCGCTCATTTCGGCCCCGTTGAAATGGCCATCCCAGCCGTAAGCCGGGTCGTTGGGCAAGAAATCAGCCGCCTCGTGCACGAGGTTGCCCCAACGGTCGAAGATGCGGAAAACGCGGACTTTGGACACTGCGGCACCACCGTACAACACGAAAATATCATTATTCCCATCGCCATTGGGCGAAAAAGCCGTAGGGGTATAGATGCCATTTTCGCGTACGACCTTCACCAGCACCTGGCTGCTGGCCGTGCAGCCCCTTGCATTTTTTACCCAAACGGTATATAAAGTCGTGATTTTCGGAGAAATGGCCTGCACCGGAGCAGAAGGGTCTTCCATCCCCTCGGACGGCAACCACCAGAGCGTGTCGTACTCTGCCGGGCTGATAAGGGCCCGCAAGGTATCGTAACTCCCCAAGCGTATGCTGATATCCGGGCCTAGCTCTACGCTAAAGGCTTCCGCTTCTGGAACGGCAACCTCCGTTTCATATTCACAGCCATTGGAATCCTGCACCCGGAGGCGGTAGCTACCCACGGGCAGGCCGCTAAATGCCGCAATCGTCGAAAAGCTGCCGCCATCAAACGCATAAAGATAAGGCCCACTGCCGCCCACAGCGCTATCTATCCTGATGGCGCCATCCATCAGGCCGATGCAGGAGGGCGGCTCTATCTGGATTTGCACCCCTTCCACCGGGCTGGCTAACTCCAAAACTTCAATGCTATCAATTGCGATGCACCCATTCGCGATATTGGTAATCTCCAAAACGTACCAGCCTGAGGCCCCTGCTTCGGCGAGCAGTGCTTCCTGCCCACTGAGCAATATGCCGCTTGATGTTGACCACCGATAGGCAAAACCACCACCAGACGAGGAAGGCGAAGCATCAAGCATTGCCGTCCGCACGATGCAATCCAAAGCCTCTGCCGGCCGGATGACGACACTCGGCGGCAGGGTATCGGCAGCGAGGTTGCGCTGAGCCGTATCTACGCAGCCGTTATCTTGATTGACAACGGTTAAGCGGTACAGCCCGGGAACATCTACCAGGGCCTGCAAACCCGTGGCGGCAAGCGTATCACCTGCTGGGCCAACCCAGCTATAAGTAAAATTGCCCCCTTGGGAAGAAGCGCTTCCGTCCAGGCTTACGGCTTGGCGGGCGCAGGTGATGTTCAGTGGGAGGGCGATAGCCGCCGTGGGGCGCTCGAAATCGCCGGCGACATTGAAAGCCAGGGTGTCCTTGCAACCATTACCGGAATCCGTCACCATGAGGCGGTAGCTGCCCGCTTCCGACAATGTAACAGAGGGTGCAGTGCCCAGGATGGTAGTCGGCAACTTGCGCCATTCGTACAGCAACGCTGCCCCTGTAGCCGAAGTAGAAGGCGAGGCATCAGCCACTATTTCAGCCGTGCGGCAATTCAGCTCCAGCGCGGCATTGGCGAGAGCGGCGGCAGGTGGGCTTGTATCATCGCGCACCAGCACGCTATCCTGGGCGGTGCAACCATTGGCGGGGTCGGTAACCATAAATATATAGGTGCCAGGCTGGCCGATTAAGGGGGTAGCCGTGCCGCCGTCGAAGAGGATTTGGCCATCTGGGCTACTCCAGGAGATATCGGCATTGCCACTGGCTGCCATATATTCGCCTTGCAAGCGCAGGTCCGTACGCAGGCAAGTGAGCGCGGTATCCATGCCGGCATAAGCCGTAGGCGCGTTGTCGTCGCGGGCCACGACCAGCTCGTCGAAGGCGGAACAGCCGTTGCTCAGGTTGGTCACTTGCAGGTTGAAAGTATCCGCTTGGAAAACAACCGGGTTCAAACTCGTAGGGTTATCAATGCGGCTGCCACCAAGGGAAGTCCATTGATAGGCCAGGGCGGCCCCAGCCGGCCCAGCTGAGCCACTGAGCTGCAGGCTATCCAAAGTACAGAGCAAAGTCATGTCGGCACCAGCGCTAATGCTGGGCGCTGCAAAGTCTTCCCCCACTTGCACTACGGCAAAGTTGCGGCAACCAGTCTGCTCATCCTCGACCTCAAAGCGGTAAAGGCCGGCCAAGCTGATTTCGATGTCGAGCACCGCAAAACAAGGGCCCACTGGCTGCCCATTGGCATCCAGGCGCTGCCAGCAGAAACTGTAACCCTGGGGGGCTGGGACAGCCCCACTGAGCAGGACAGCCGGGGCGTTGCAGTTCAATACCGTGTCGCGCAATACGGGTACGGGCGGTAGTTCGTCTTGCCGCTCCACCATGACGCTATCAATGGCCGAGCAGCCGTTGGAATTGTCCGTCACGGTGAGGAAATACCAGCCTGGCTGGTTGACCAGGGGGTTGAAGGAGTTGGGCCCGCCAATAGGTGCACCGGGCGGGCCAGCCCACTGATAAGCAATATCCAGCCCAAAAGACGAGCTACTGCCATCGAGGTTTCCAGAGGGTGCCTGACAGGTAAGCGCCAGCGGCGGGCCGGCCTGAGCTATGGGCGGCAGCGTATCCTGGCTAATGGTTACCGCATCCGTAGCCGTGCAGCCAGTGATGCGGTTGGCTACCAGCAACTCATAAGTGCCGGGCTGGCTCACTTCAAGCACGGAGGAGGTATCTTGCCCCGGTGGGAGCGCGCCCCCGTCCCAAGACCATTGATAGGAAAGCAAACCATCGGCAATCGCATTGCCCAGGCTGGCCGAAGGCGCATTGCAGTCCAGTTGCTGGGCCGGGCCAGCCACAGCTGGAGGCGGCTCCGTATTTCTAATCACTTGCAGGCTTATCACCCTTGAATAGCCCAGGGTATCGGTGGCGATGATGTTATAAGTACCTGGTGCGCCAACCAGTACTTCCAGTTCATTGGTAGGCGAAAGGAACTGCCCGCCTTGGGTGGTCCACTGCACCGTACAGCCATCACAAGGCTCACAGAAAGAGGCAGAGAGCCACAGCTCGCTCACGATGCAGGTGAGGCTGTCAAAAGGGGCGACCTCGAGGCAAGGCACACAAGTCTGCTCCCGGAGCAATACGCTACGGGTGGCCGGGCAATTGTTGGAAGTGTTGACTACCGTAAGGGTGGCAATACCCGAGGTATCGAGCAAGACGGCAGAGCTGTCTCCCGCCCAAAGGATATTATCCCCCTGCCAGGTATAGCTATAGGGTTGATTAGCCGGAGTGATAAAGGCCTGCAGCCAGAAGGAATCCTGAAAGCAAGGGAATACCGCCGCCCCAAAGCTGATCGTGGGCAAATCGGCACTGCGTTGGATGACGACGATATCCTCGCCGATGCAGCCCGTCAGGCTATCGATGACGGCCAGGAAATAGACGCCGCTTTCGTTCACTTCTACACTGATTGCCGTGCTGTAAAAGGTTTCATCTATATTGGTCCACACATAACCGATATGGCTGCCAGCGTCAGACCCGCTGGCGTCGAGTATGGCGGTGGGCTGGTCGCAGGTCAAGGTATCTGACAAGCCAGCATCGGCCAGGGGCGGAATGTCATTGATGAATACGGTGGCAGTGGCCGTATCGCTCAGGCCCAATGCCTGATTGGTGATAATCAGCGTATAATCGCCAGGGCAACGCACCCTAAGGCGGGGCGTACCCTGCCCTTCTACGATACAACTCGCCCCCGGCTCCAACCACTGATAAACGACGTTTCCCGGCACGAGCGAAGCCGTCGCGTCCAGTTCGACCGAAGTAATCGCGCAGGTCAGGGTATCCGGGAGGGCGATAGCCACCCTAGGCTCACAATCGAGGATTGCCAACACGCGGGCCGTATCGGCGCAATCGCCAGCATCATTATAAGCGACCAGGGAATACCAGCCGGGGCTGGAAGCCTGGAAAACAGCCACGTCCAGAGCTACGAGCTCACCCTCGAAGTACCATTCGAAGAAACTGCCGTCAGAGGTGCTGCCGTCGAGGGTAGCCTGCCCGTCGGTGCACGAGAGGGAAACGCTATCCGGCAAGATTGCCCGAGGGAGCAGCGGGTCGCGGGTCACGATGACGCTGTCGATGCCGACGCAGCCATTAGCCGTATTCCTGCTCTCCAGGAAATAAAGGCCTTCACAGCCGGCTATCGCCTGATTGCCATCAAGCGGCGAAAGCAGGCAAGGCCCCGACCATTCATAAAAAATAACCGAAGAAGCCTCGGAAGCTGAACCGTCTAATAAGGCAGTCGGCTCACCGCAGGTAAGCTCCCGGCCCGGCCCGGCTTCAGTGAAGGGCGGACTGCGGTCCACCACGACAAAAGTCGTGGAGGTATCGCGGCAGCCATTGGTTATATTGCGGACGATGAGCTGGTAATCGCCAGCGCTATCCACCTGGGCAAAAGCTTGATCGATGGGCCCGGCAAAATGGCCGTTGGCCGATGACCAGGCGAAGGTAAAGCCCGGCCCCATCGAGCTTTCCGCTCCGCCGATTTGCACTACGAGGCTGTCGCAACTCAAGATTTGCGCAATGCCGGCATTGGCAATGGGCTTGATCGTGTCCTGAGCAACCAGGACAGCCGCCTCAGCTGAGCAGCCATTGCTCTGGTTGGTGATCGAGAGGGTATAGGTGCCGACTTGGCCGGCAGCAGCCTTCAAGCCTGGCAAAACAACCAGGCCCGGCCCCGACCATTCAAAATCGAAGCCTGCCCCCTGCGAAGAGCCGCTGCCGTCCAGCGTTACCGCCAGGCTGTCACAGCTCAATGGCGAGGGATCAGTAATAACTACCGCAGGCGAGAGGGTATCAACACCTACGACCACTAATGAGGTATCGATACACCCATTGCGGGTATCGGTCACGACGAGCAAATAGGGGCCAGGTTCAGCAACTGTGGGGGTGAGCATATTGAAGGCAACGAGGTCCAGCGTGCTGAGCAGTATCCAATCAGAATCAAAATCAGGGCCGGCAGAGGAGTTGCTGCCATCCAGCACGACGGTGCTGTCGCGGCAGGTGAGCAAACGGGCCGGCCCGGCATCTGCCAGCGGGATGGCGACATCCTGCTCAACGGTAGCGATACTGGTATCGGCACAAAAGGTCAGGGTGTCTAACACAATGAGCTGGTAATTGCCCGGGGCATCAATCTGAACGCTAAACCCGACAACTGGGCCCAAGATATTACCATCGGCAGTAGACCAGCGATATTGGACATGCGGGCCGACCGAGGCGCCAACCGCATTGAGTTCCAGCGTCTGCACCCGACAGTCCAGGCGGCGCCCCCCACCGATTTCGGCTTGTATGGCGTTGATATTCTGTTGCACCTGCACCCGGGCAGTGTCGCGGCAGCCGTTCAACAGGTTGACGCCGATAAGTTCGTAAAGCCCGGAAGCATCGATCACGGGCATGAGGGTGTTTCCCCCGGAAAGGATACGGCCCCCAGCCGAGGCTTGCCAAAATAGCAGCGGATTGGGCCCGGCATCCAGCAGGCTACCCTGCAGGGTTAGGGTGGTTTGAGCACAATTCAATATGCCCGGATCAGCAATAGCTGCTTGTGGTGCCAGGGTGTCATAGCTGACGACAACGGTGGCTGAATCCGTACAGCCATTCGTAATATTGGTGACGAATAAACGGTAAGTGCCCCCTACTTGCACGGTAGGGAAAAGGGTTGCAGGGAAAAGAGGGATATCACCATCGGTAGATTGCCAAAAGTACTCAAAGCTGGGGCCAACGGAAGAGCCCGCGCCGCTCAGCTGTATACTGGTTTGCACACAAGTCAGGGAGCTGCCCGGCCCTACTACTGCGATGGGCGTGGCTTCGTCTAGTATAATCAGAACGGAAGAGGTGTCTCGGCAACCATTGCCCTGATCAAAAACGATGAGTTGGTAAAGCCCCGGTTCGTTGACCACTGCCGTCGGCGTATTTTGTGGGCCGACGAAACTGCCGCCGCCGCTAGTGCTCCAGGCATAGCTAAACTGCGGCCCCAGCGAAGTACCCGCACCTCCAATCATAATTTGGCTGACATCACAGGTGAGCGTATCTGACGAGCCCGCGTCGGCTAAAGGGGGTAGCGTATCAGCAATCACCCTGACGGTGTCTGCTTGCGAACACTGCAATGCCCCTTCCGTGCGCGTCACCACCAGGCGATAATCGCCGCCCTGGCTAACCGCCAGGGTTGGGCCTGTACCTAGCAGGCCTCCAGAGAGGTTTTGCCAGGCGTAAGACAAAGCGGAGCCCGCCGGGCCGGAGCCGCTGCCATCCAGAGTGGCCACCGGGTTGTAGCAACTCAGGGTATCTGGCGGGGCGATGGTGGCGTTCAGGCTGAAGACTTGTAGCTCCAGGCGCACGAGGCTGTCACAGCCCTGCGCAGAAGATAACAGCAGCTCGTAATTGCCCGCCTGGGAAAAGAGGCTATCCCCCACCGCAAAGCTGTCCCCCTCACAAAGTTGAACCAGCGTATCCAGTATCACTGGCGCCAATACTGTAAGCTGTAAAGTGACGATGCTATCACAAGAGGAAGCTGCCTGCAGGGTATCGAGGTATAAACCGCTGGCAGCGTACCCCTGGCTACCAACTACCACCGTATCCCCTTCGCAGATGGTAATGATGAGATCGGTGCGCTGCGGTGGGATTACGGCCAGATCGAGGTGTACGATGCTATCGCAGCCGGCATAACTCCGCAGCGTAATGTCATAGCTGCCGGAAATCAGCATGGTGCTGTCTCCCACGGTTACGCTATCTCCTTCACAGATTGTAGCGGCCAGGAAGGTCGTGTCTGGCGGGGGCACGATGCGTATCCATACGCAATCTTCGGTAATTTCACCGCAGAAAACAGGCTCCAGCCCGTCGAGGTTGCGGCGCAGGCTATCAATGGCCAGGCTGCCATCTGGCAGAGGGAAGCTATCGCGCTCTGCGCTTTTGTAAGACAAGCCACAGATTTGATAATGCCCGGGGGCATAGCCCCTTAAATCCAGGATAGTATCATAAGCTAACAAGATGCTGTCGGCCCCGATGAGGTAGGTATAAGCATACTCATTGCTATCGGGCGGGGTGCCTGAGTAATCAGGAGGCAGATCGAGCAGCAGGCTGCTATCCCCCTCACAGGCGAGGATGTCATCGTATATATCCAAATCACCACTGGCGGCAAAGCAGCAATCTAGCCCGCGTTCATCGCAAAACAGAATGCGGAAGCCCAGGATAGCTCCAGAATTGGGGGATGGGTTGTTCGTCACCTGGATCTGCCAGGTGCCATTGGCCGAGCCGGCATTGAAATCCTCCAGGCAGCCCAGATAGGGATAGTAAGAGCCGGCATAGCTCCCAAAAACGCCCCAGGGGTTGGGCCCCGTATTATCCCATTGGGGCAGGGTACCAAAAACGGGCATGGCGGTGTCAGCACAAGCCACAAAGGTGAGCCGCCAGCGGGAAAAATTGGTAAAAGGCAACTGTGCGCCAGCATTAGGCCCGATGAGTTGCACGGTCTGGCCTCCAGGCGAGGTGAGCGCTATCTCCAGGCGGTTGATGAAATTGTGGACGAAGAATATCTCGACCCCGCAAACCCCCTGATCTGTATTCGAGAGGTCGTCATTGTAGATGTTGAAAACTTCGAAATCGAAAGCATGCTGAGAATTGGGGGAGATGAACAAGGTATCCTCCAAGCCGCAGGGCTGAGCCCATATTGCTGCTGTCGGCACGAAAAAAATGAATGAGCATAATAACCACCTCATAGTCACAGGATAAGTTCTTGGGATGTATCTAAACTGAGCTAACCGGCCAAGGCCAGGCGCAGCGTTGCAAAGATGCGACTATTTTAGCAGATGAGCCTAAAAAAACCGCAGTTTGTCATGCTTGATCATGAAGCCAGACAGGGAAATCAGGCCTTGGCGGCTTCAGCCGGTATTTCAATGCGCCTGAGCTCGTTTTCCAGCCATTTGTCCAGGCCTTTGTACCAATCCAGGTGGGGAGACATCTTATCACAGCCCCCCCGGTGAAGGATGCACTGGGTGTATTCCCACTGCCTGCTGCAAGCCGGGCAGCGGGCAGCGGTTTCGAAAGTATTCCAGGTGTGTCCGCAACTGCACTGCCAGTAGGCACCGCCATCTGGCTCCCAGGCGCATTTTGGGCATTCGATCTTGACATCTTCCGGCATAGGTCCTCTCCTTTTCTTTTTGACAAGCAATAATAAAGCAAAAATCTGAACTGTGGAAGCCTTGGGCACAAATAACCGATGTGAAGGGTAAAGGGTAAAGGGTAAAGGGTAAAGGGTAAAGGTTAAAGGTT
>CAYSPJ010000100.1:0-18939 GCA_964432875.1 uncultured Phaeodactylibacter sp.
TCCTCGCCAAAAAACTGGATCATGACAATTTCCAGCTTGCTGCGCCGGATCCGGGAACCGTATGATCCGAAGACGCCAAGCAGCACGCTTTGGAAGAATACGAAAAATACCGCAACATGCTGGATCAAGGGCCGGACGACCTGGATCGAGCCATTCGGCACCTGAAAACCTGTGGCCCCACCAGCTTTAGTAAGTGGCAGCCAGCCAGAAAAACAAGGGCATGCCGACGGTGATATTGACCGGGAAAGTGACGGCCAGGGCCATTGGGAGGAAAAGGCCGGGGTTGGCTTTCGGCACCGCTATTTTCATCGCTGCCGGCACGGCGATGTAAGAGGCGCTGGCTGCCAAGATGGCAAAAAGGAAGCGGTTGCTGAGGTCATCGGTAACGACTGTACTCAGCAGCGCTACCACGCTGCCGTTGATCAAGGGGATGAGGATAGCGAAAAGCAGGGTGAAAAGCCCGTTGGCAAGAAAAGCATTCAGCTTTTTACCGCTGGCGATGCCCATATCCAGCAAAAAGATGGCCAGGAAACCCTTGAAAATATCGGTAGTGAAGGGCTTGATGCCCTCTGCCTGCTGCTCGCTGGCCAGGAAGCCGATGAGCAGGCTGCCCATGATGAGCAGTACGCTCCCGTTGGTGAAGGAATGCTTCAGCGCCGAACGTTTGTCAATACTGTCATCCGCATCCTGGTTGAAAATAGAGATCAGGATCAAGCCGGCAATAATCGCTGGCGATTCCATCAGCGCCATGATGGCTACCATATGCCCATGCACCTCCAGCTGCTGGAACTCGAGATAAGCCACCGCCGTCACAAAAGTCACGGCACTGACTGAGCCATAGGCGGCTGCGATGGCGCCAGCATCGTAAACCGATAGCTTGCGCTTGAGGATGAAGAAGCTATAAATCGGAATGACTGCAGCGATGGCAAGCCCAAAGACCATCGACCAAAGAATCTCGCTCGAGAACTGCTCGTGCGAAAGCTCTTGGCCGCCCTTGAAGCCAATACTGAAGAGCAAATAGAGCGAGATGAACTTGGAAGAAGTCGGCGGTATCTCCAGATCACTCTTCAAATAAACGGCAATGATGCCCAGCACGAAGAACAGCAGCGCGGGGTTGGTCAGGTTTTCAAGCAACAGATTGATGTTCATGATGATCGTGTTCGGTTGGAAAAACGACGCGGCAAAGCTGGGGATTTTTTGGGAGAAATTTGTTGATGCGGGGAAAGTGGTGGGTTGGGGGGCGAGCGTGCTGCCACATGCTTCTTGTGCCCGAGGCAAGTATATTACAATTGCATAGCTGCTGCTTTGAGCTAGTGCCGCTTCAGTTAGGACCATGCCCCATCCCAGGCCTGTACGGCGAAAACAAAAAAATAAATCCTAAAAAACTTGCATTTCCCGCCTCCGCCTGCTATATTTGTACTTCCGAAACAAGAAAAAATAATCTCGGATGCCGCCATCCAGCAAAAAACCAGCGCCATGAAGCTACGCCTCCAGGAACTGGCAGCCCTCTCCACGGGGCTATACCTCAAGCCGAGCCCCGGCGGGGATACGATCAGCCTGCAAGGGAAAGACTTCGATGAGGACGGGCTGCTGCGCGAGGAGGCCATCCTGGTGCCAGAGGTGCAGATCGAGGAGCGGCAGAGCCACCACTTGCTCCAGCCCGGCGACATCCTGCTGATGGCGAAAGGGGCGCACAACCGGGCTTGCCTCTATCCGCCCCACATCGGCAAGGCGGTGGCTGCCTCGGTCTTCATCCTCATCCGGCCTGACCAGGGGGCCGTGCTGCCCGAATACTTGTGCTGGTATCTGAATGCCCCCCGCGCCCAGGCGCTGCTGGCCGTCCAGGCCCGCGGCACCCAGACCCTCTCGCTGACCCAAAAGGTGGCAGGCCAGCTCGAAATCCCCTTGCCCCCCCGGGCCGACCAGGCCCGGATCGCCGCAGCCCACTGCTTGCTGCAGCGCGAAAAGGCGCTGCGCGCCGAGATACTGGCGCAGCAGACCCGGCTGCGCCAGATGCAGTTGCTCCAATTCGTTCACGCCACATCCAAAACCAAACCATAATGCCAACCACCAAAGACGACATCAATCGGGTAGTCTGGAATGCCTGCGACACCTTCCGCGGCGTCATCGACCCGTCCCAGTACAAGGACTACATCCTCACCATGCTCTTCCTGAAGTACATCTCCGACCTCTGGCGCGACAAGCTGGAGCACTACCTGGGCAAGTATCAGGGCGACCGCGAGCGGGCCGAGTGGGCCTTGAGCCGCGAGCGCTTCGTGGTGCCCCCGGCCGCCCGCTTCGGCCATCTGTACGAGCACCGCAACGAGCCCAATATCGGCGAGCGCATCAACGAGGCCCTGGAGGCCTTGGAGGAAGCCAACCCCGGCAAACTCTCCGGCGAAGACGGCACGGGCATCTTCCGCAATATTGACTTCAACTCCAGCAACCTCGGCGATGCCAAAGGCAAAAACGCCCGCCTCAAGCAGTTGCTCATTGATTTCAGCGACGACAAGCTCGACCTGCGGCCCTCCCGCCTGGAAGGCCAGGACGTGATCGGCGATGCCTACGAATACCTCATCGCCAACTTCGCTTCCGATGCGGGCAAAAAAGCCGGCGAGTTTTACACCCCCAAAGAGGTATCGGCCCTCATCGCCAAGCTCACCCGCTCGGCCCCGGGCGCGCGCATCTGCGACCCCACCTGCGGCTCCGGCTCCCTGCTCATCAAAGCGGGCCAGGAGGTCGGCTCCGACAACTTCTCGCTCTACGGCCAGGAAGCCAACGGCAGCACCTGGGCCCTGGCCATCATGAACATGTTCTTGCATGGCCTGGACAATGCCGTCATCCGCTGGGGCGACACCATCCGCAACCCCAAGCTCAAAGAGGGCGACGCCCTGATGAAGTTCGATACCGTGGTGGCCAACCCGCCCTTCAGCCTCGATAAGTGGGGGGCCGATTTTGCCGACAAAGACCCCCATCAGCGCTTCTGGCGCGGCTTGCCCCCCAAGAGCAAGGGCGACTGGGCCTTCATCTCGCACATGATCGAGACGGCCTACGAGGGGCGCGGCAAGGTGGGCGTGGTAGTGCCCCACGGCGTGCTCTTCCGGGGCAGCTCCGAGGGCAAAATCCGCCAGAAGGCCATCGAGGAAAACCTCCTGGAAGCGGTCATCGGCCTGCCCGCCAACCTCTTCTTCGGCACCGGCATCCCGGCGGCCATCCTGGTCTTCAACAAGGGCAAGGGCGGCAACCGCAACGTGCTCTTCATTGACGCCAGCCGCCACTTCGAGCCGGGCAAAAACCAAAACCGCCTGCGCGACGAAGACCTCGAGCGCATCGTGGGCACCTACCAGCGCTTCGCGGCCGGCGAGCTGCCCCCCGGCACCGTAGAGGACAAGTACGCCTACGTGGCCACCTTTGAAGAGATCCAGAACAACGACTTCAACCTCAACATCCCCCGCTACGTGGATACCTTCGAGGAAGAGGAAGAAGTGGACCTCCAGGCCGTGCAGCAGCGCATCAGCGCCCTCGAAGCGGAACTGGCGCAGGTGCAGGCCGAGATGAAGGGGTACCTGGAGGAGTTGGGGCTGGGGCAGGATAAATAAGAAAGGCTCTCCTTTTCAGGAGAGCCTCGGTAAGTTAGGCAGGGGGTTCTTAATGGCGCCCTTGCGGGTCGAAAACGCATTAAGTCTGCCTGCCTTTTTATCTTTATGGGGCAAAGTTGCTTAATATCAACGCCAGCAAAGATAGAGATGTTGCGCAAGTAAAGCAAATATTTTTCAACCTTTGTCTAATTTTTTAACAGAATGTTCTCAATCAGCCAAAAATTCTTTGTCAGCCGCTTGCTGGAACTCTTACATCGAGAGACGATAGATTCGTACCGAGTGAGGGTTCTGAACCCTTACTCGGCACTTCGCGAAACCTTGCACGTATATCAAGACTTTGTGAAAGGTAGCGTGAAGAGCTTTGAAACCTTATCAGCTTGCATTGACGAGGTCATCTATTTGCTTAAAGATGACCAAACCATCATTTTTGATTCCTTTAGCAAGGACTTTTTTGTGCAAGAAGTGCTCAAAAAAGTAAGAAAGGAGAATGCAGCGGAAATATTCAATACCGTAAGCATTGCATTTTCCGAAATATTTAAATCTAACTCGAACTATGCGAAAAGGCTAACTGGTTCTTTGAGCGAAGCCATAAATACTCCTTTAGGGCAGGACCCATTCCGCCAGTTGGATGCGATTTACAACCTGACGGGCATGTTGGCAACTGAGCTGATTTCTTTAGGTTTTGACAAAGGTTTCTTATATCCAAAGTGTCATTCAATCTTTTTAAGGAACAACCAAATAGATTTTGAATCAGCTTTTGGGGAATTCTCCAAATTGATTGATTCGCCAGGTAATGAATATCAAGTTTGGTTTAAGGTTTATGCGTCAAAACTAGCTAGCGATGATTGGCCTGCCTTTCCTAATTGGGAAATAAAGACTAGCCTTTCCGATTTGCTGCCGAATCCAAAGTCCAGAATGAATTCGTTTCTAACTGAGAAGCGGAGCCATTTTTTCACTGGAACCCAGATACATGCTCTCGACCATTTTGCTGCCCTACGTCGCTGCAAGCAACAACTGTCGGAGATTATAGATTTGGCCAGTTTGGCGCATCACCAAAGCAAGATAGAGCTCCAGGCACTCGCACTCGTTCATCCTGTCGGCAAAACACATCTTGCAGGGCTTCATCAAGTTAAACATATTCACGATGGAAAGTTTCCATCGGGCGAGGGTGTTCTGAATCAGTTGCAAGAAAAAACGCCCGCCATCCTTGAAAATGAAAAAATCGCTCCTGAAACCAAAGAGAAGATCAAGTCTGCGTTGCGATATCTTCGCTTTGGAAACGAAGCATTTGAACTTGAACATCAGCTGATTAACTATTGGGTAGGCTTGGAATACCTGTTTTCAAATGACCGGGATAGCACCTTTTCCCGAATCAAGACTATTTTCCCTATTCTTCAGGGGGCTGTTTACCTGATTCGTAATCTGATTGACTTTCATGGCGCTCTTTTAGGAATTGATGAAATAAAAGCGATAGATGCTTTTCAGCCCGATGATTTCAGTTGCTTATTAGATAAAATATGCCTTGAGAAGATCAGAGACGAAATTTACGCCGAACATCCTTTGCTTTCTTATCGCGCATGGAAGGTGTTGAACCGATTGATCCGAGAAAAAAATGGAGCTAAAAATTACATTCATCGGCACAAAACTCATTTAGAATGGCACTTAGCCCGGATATACCGCATTAGGAACACGATTGTCCATGAAGCAAAGTACAGCATCAACAACCAGACTCTTGCTTCGAATTTGAGGTACTATTTAGCTTTTTCATTGAGCATGATTATCGAGTTCTTTTCAAAATCAGATTTGGAAGTGGGGGATATGGAGGAATTCTTCTCCCTTTATGAACTTCGATATAAAAGCCTGGAACATCAATCATTTCCGCTTGATTTACTGCTAAAACAAGAAATTAGTTTTGGTCTGTTATCGTAAGGGGAGCACCGGCATACCTATGGCCACCTTTGAAGATACCAGGACAACGACTTCAACCTCAACAACATCCCCCGCTATGTGGATACCTTCGAGGAAGAGGAAGAAGTGGACCTCCAGGCCGTGCAGCAGCGCATCAGCGCCCTCGAAGCGGAACTGGCGCAGGTGCAGGCCGAGATGAAGGGGTACCTGGAGGAGTTGGGGCTGGGGCAGGATGAGCCATAAGGATATTCTCAAAAAACATTTTAAACCAAACGCCATGGCAAAACCGAAGAAATCGAAGATTCACGTGCAGGGCTTGGACATTAATGTCATCAGCTAGACTATGAATCATCCTGAATTTCTCTAACTGATCAACCACGCCACCAATCATGAACGACTCGACCAACACCCCGCCCACTCCCCCGCCCGCCCGACGCCGCCGGATGGGCCCCGCCCCGGCTTCAAAAAGACGCCCCTGGGGTGGGGGCCGGTGGAGTGGGAGGCGGGTGGGAAAAGTAAGGGCTACCAAAGAAAACTTACTCCAGAGATATTTTGCGCACCTTTTTATTGGTTGTCAAACCCGAACCCTTTGAAAGGACCTGAAAACATGGATAACAAACGCAGATTGAAACAACCTAGAACAATGACTACGCTAGTCGCAGGGAGACGACCCAATATTGATTACCGAGGAATGAAGGCATTGGATTTGACACTATTTGTGTGTTTGTAAACATCTAAAACTTCAGATTTTGCAACAATCTGGATGTGTTTTCCACATTCTGTTGAAAACTTTGCTGTTGAAAACTCTGTGCGCCATGCGGTTATTACGTAAATTTGTAAGATGTAACAATCAGGCTTTGCCGACAAAAAAAGAGCCTTAAAAGCGTGAGCTGCTTTTAAGGCCCGGAGAAGGTAAATCCATAATCAGGCTTGTCACCTGAGAATAGCGTTTACACATTTAAGTCAACACAAAGCTAAAATATTTTTTTCGTAAGCGCTGCCTTCTCTGCACTTTTTCTGCTCCGGAGTAAATCCCCCCGCTCTTCGTCAAATATTGAAAAGGGGGTAAATTGACTTTGTATGTCTTATTTTAGAAATCCTGGCACAGACCGGAGTGGCAGGTCATTTAGCGAACAAACTGTTCAAGCTGTTTGGGACAAGGGGCAAGCCATTCCAGGGTTTGACCCTAGCCTGTGGAGAAGGGATTCGTGTGGAGCCTTGATTTGTCGGCCTGATTATGGCAAGACGAACTCAAAAAACGGCTGGGAGATTGACCACGTGAAACCTGTCTCGAAAGGTGGAGGCGATGACCTAGACAACTTGCAGCCGCTGCAATGGGAGAATAATCGCTATAAGGGTGATAATTTCCCTAAGTGGTATTGTAAAGTAAAAAGTTGATTTTCAGGAAGTCGGCTCCTCTCTGTCAAACCATGAAGGGAGTCCGGCTTCCTTTCCTCAAAACATTTTGTGGCTAGAGCAGTAGCCCATCAACTAAATCAGAAAATACATGCTGACCATAGATCCAATAGAGCAGTTGAGTGAAATCTTAGAGGCTTTAGGCCAGACACTGGACATCTCAAAATCCCAGTATGAAGCTGCGGTTAAAAGCTACCAATATGTCGGAGAATGGCTGGCGAAAACAGGATCCCCTCTAGTGATATACAGGCCTGAAGTTTTACCACAAGGTTCTTTTCTGCTTCAGACAATGATTAAGCCGATTAATGAGGAGGATGATTTGGATGTTGACCTAGTCTGCAAACTGGAGAACATTCTGCCTGGGACGATGACCCAATTCATTTTAAAGCAGATGGTCGGCAATCGCTTAAAAGCGAATGAAAGGCTCTCGAACCTTTTGAAGATGCCTGACGGCAGGAGGTGCTGGACACTGCAATATGCTGATTCAGCGAAATTCCACATGGATATTTTGCCCTCGGCTGTCGCAGCGGGCTATAACAAGATACTCGAAAAGACTTTCGAGTCAACTATCCTTAATGATGTGGATCGTTTAGCTATCTGGATTACAGATAAAGAGTCTGACATTTATAAAGCATCAACAACCCTGAGGCATTGGCCCAAAAGCAACCCTTTTGGTTACGCTGTATGGTTTCAGGAACGGTGTGCCATGGCATCAAGGAGCATTAAGCTGATGCAAGAAGGCACAATCCAGGATTTTCCTCAGTACCAACAGAATAAAATGCCTCTGCAGAGAGTGGTCCAAATTCTGAAACGACATCGGGATATGATGTGGCAGGATAGAGAAGATAAAGAAGATAAGCCCATTTCCATTATTATCACCACGCTCGCCGCGAAGGCGTATAATAGGGAGGATAACATCCTCGATGCATTGATCAATGTCCTGGAAAAAATGCCCGAGCACATTGAAGAACGCTGGTCGGGGCAGCATAACAGAGAAATCAAATGGATTTCTAACCCAGTTAATGGTCAGGAAAACTTTGCTGACAAGTGGCCAGACAACCCTGAAAGGGAAAAAAACTTCTATGCTTGGCTGCGACAAGTAAAGGACGATTTAGAAATTGTAATTAAGCAAAGAGGTCAAGGAGTCCAATTCATTGGCAAGGCAATGGAGAAGCCATTTGGAAAAGACGCTGCATCAAAGGCTTTGGCTTTATATGGTGAGAGGCTGAGGCAAAAGCGCGAAAGCGGGCTTCTTCATGTCGCTCCACAAACTGGAATGGTAGGTTTAGCAGGATTCACCAAGATTCAAAATCACTTATTTTATGGTAAGCAGGAGCAGTAGGACGTCTCTCATCATACAAGAGAAGGCACTTAAAGCGGCTTTCCCAGAATCTGAAGTGAAGCGCTACCGCGAAAAATCTTTGGTTTGGCTGGGCTCCGTTAATCCTTCTCCTCTGAGCGGTACTTATAAACTGAAGCTCTTTTATGAGAGAAATAAAAAGGTGAAAGTATTTGTGGTTGACCCCAAGCCCCTTGCCTTGGCAGAGGGGCAAAGCAAACTACCACATGTATATTCAACCGCCGAGCAGCATCTTTGCCTTTTTTATCCTTATGGGGCAGAATGGAATGCTGACATGCTATATGCCAAAACCATCATCCCTTGGGCTTGTGAATGGCTTTGCCACTACGAAATATGGGCATGTACTGGCACATGGCATGGCGGAGGGGTTGAACATGGGGAAGAGATCAAATAAAAACTGCTATATTGGGCCGCTTCGGGTTTTGTGCATTTGGGGGAGGTCTTCCTTTTTAGGAAATTTTGAGGGGCGAACGAAGCAAATGCGCAAAACCTGACGGCTTGGAGCATGATAAGATGTTTGATGACGCATTACAGAAAAGGAACTTCATTTTCAATCACTTATACAGGCTGGAGCCTTCTGTGCCGATGAAAAACACTAAGGTTCAAATATGAGCACCACGAAAATACCTGAGAGGATTATCAGGCAACTACTGGTTAGATCTGCTGGGAGATGCCAGTTTCGTGGCTGCAACAAATCCCTCTATCAGGATTTGGTGACCAAACGAAACTTTAATCAATCGTATGTAGCCCATATTGTAGCTGATAAACCCAATGGCCCAAGAGGGGATTCAAAACGCTCGAAGCTGTTAGCTAAGAATTTGTCCAATCTGATGCTGCTTTGTGACACGCATCATAGGCTGATTGACATAGAAGCAGTAGAGGCTTACCCGGAGTCCTTGCTATTACGCATGAAAACAGAACATGAAGAGCGAATTGAACGTGTTTCGGCGATATCTCCGGAGATGCAAAGCCATGTAGTCACCTATAAAGCTAACGTTGGGCTTCATACACCTAGCCTTTCTTATGAAGCGATTAGCGAATTCCTGCTCCCATTTCACTATCCTGCTCAATCCTCGGCGATAGACTTGAGCTTGAGCAACAGCCCACAACGAGACAAAGATGACAGCTTCTGGAAAACGGAACTAGAAAACCTAGAGACTCAATTTACGGAGCAGCTCCGACCTAAGCTCCGAAGGGGTGAAATTCAACACCTTTCCATTTTTGCCTTTGCCCCAATGCCTTTATTGATTCGCTTTGGAGCGTTGATCAGTGACATACAACATGCCGAAATCCATCAACCAGTTCGAGCCCCCAAAACATGGAATCTTACTGAAGAAGATATCATGACCGAGTACCAGGTCTCTAAACCAGACATGCCCCACCCTGTCGTTGCCCTGAATATTTCTTTGAGCGCTACCATCACAAATGACAGAATAATCAAGGTACTCGGCAAAGAATGCTCAGTCTATACCATTACCATCACTGAGCCTTTCAATGATTTCCTGAAGGCAAAACGACAACTTCAAGACTTTAGCATGGCTATCCGAAAGCTTCTGAATGAAATCAAGGTATCATATGGTGCGCAAACGCCCCTGCATATCTTTCCTGCGATGCCTATCGCGACGGCAATCGAATTGGGAAGGGTATGGATGCCCAAAGCAGATATGTCTTTGATTATCTATGATGAGAACACCGCCAATAGCGGTTTTTTTAGAGCACTAGTACTAAAGAATGAATGATTGGCAAAAAAACAGCCTCCGCAAAAGAATGAAAATGAAAACTATCAAAACGATGATAATCTACGCAAGCCTCTTTTTCGAGCATCCGGCAAGCAAAAAATCATCTGATAAAAGCCACATCCATAGCAGCCACCCAGCCGCTGCCGCCCACCCCCATTTTTCTAACCCTCAACCACGCCACCAATCATGAACGACTCGACCAACACCCCGCCCACTCCCCCGCCTGCCCGCCCGACGCCGCCGGATGGGCACCGCCCCGGCTTCAAAAAGACGCCCTTGGGGTGGGTGCCGGTGGAGTGGGAGGTTAGAACAATAGGGGATACTGCTAAAGTTACCTCAGGCGGAACTCCTGACAGAAAGAGGTCAGAGTATTGGAATGGAAATATTCCGTGGATAACGACTTCCCTTATTGACTTTAACGAAATAGAACAAGCGAAAGAATTCATTACTCTAGAGGGGCTCCGTAACTCCTCTACAAAGATATTTGAGCCGGGGACAATCCTATTGGCCTTATACGGGCAGGGTAAAACCAGAGGTAAAGTTGGTGTGCTTAAGATACAGGCAACTATTAATCAGGCATGCGCAGCGATTATTCCAAAAAACATTGTTGATGTTCGGTTTTTTTTTCAATACCTCTGTAAAAGCTACAAGGCTTTAAGAAATCTTAGCAACACGGGAAATCAAGAAAATCTAAGCGGTGAACTAGTAAAATCCTTTTTAATCCCCCTCCCCCCCCTCCCCGAGCAGCGCCGCATCGCCGCCATCCTCGGGGCCTGGGACCGCGCCATCGAGCTGACGCAGGAGCTGCTGCGCGCCAAGGAAAGCCAGAAAAAAGGGCTGATGCAGCGCTTGCTCAGCGGGAAGGTGAGGGTGAGGGGGGCGGAGGGGGCGTGGAGAGAGGTGATATTTGGAGATTTGGGGACTCCGTTTAGAGGATTAGCTGGTAAAAACAAAGAAGATTTTGGAGAGGGTAAGCCATACATCCCGTACCTAAATGTATTCAATAATGACAGAATCGATGCATTAGACCTTGATTTTGTCAAGGTTGGTGCAAATGAAACTCAAAACAGAGTAATCTATGGAGATTTGCTCTTTACAGTATCCTCCGAAACGCCTGATGAAGTAGGAATGTCTTCCGTTTTATTGGATGAACTTGGGGAAGTCTACCTGAATAGCTTTTGCTTCGGATTTCGATTGAACTCATTTGACGTTTTGCATCCGGATTTTGCGAGGTTCCTTTTTAGAGGGGCGGAAATCAGAAAGAAAATTTCAGCGTTAGCTCAGGGATCAACTCGTTATAATTTGTCAAAAAATCAAATGATGAAAATGTGTTTAGAATTGCCGATTGTAGAAGAGCAAGCCGCCATCGCCCGCATTCTGTGCGCGGCGGATGCGGAGATCGGGCTGCTGCGGGCGCAGGCAGCGCAGTTGCAGGAGCAGAAGCGGGGGTTGATGCAGCAATTGCTCACCGGTAAAACAAGGGTCAAGCCATGACAGCCAAGGAACTTGAATACATTCTCCAGCAGCTCCGCAGCCTCGGCGCAGAGAACGAGGTCGCCGAGTTCAAGGAAGCCAAAAACAGCTTTGATTTTTCCCGGCTGGGGAAATATTTCTCAGCGCTGAGCAATGAGGCCAACCTGAAAGGCAAGCCCTGCGCTTGGCTCGTCTTTGGTGTTGAAAACAAGCACCATAGCATAGTCGGCAGCCAATATAGGCCCCAGCGCAAGGACTTGGACAGCCTGAAAAGCGAGATAGCCAATAAAACGACCAACCGGATCACCTTCATCGAAATCCACGAATTGGCTCTTCCGGCAGGCAGGGTGGTCATGTTTCAAATACCGGCGGCGCCCAAAGGTTTGCCTATCGCTTTTGATGGACACTATTACGGCAGAGACGGCGAAGCTTTGGCACCGCTCAACCTGGAAGAAATCGAGCGCATCAGGGCGCAGGCTACTGCTGAGGACTGGAGCGCCGCTATTGTCCCCCATGCCAGCATAGCAGATTTAGATACTGAGGCCATCAAAGCGGCCAGAGCGTACTTCATCAGCAAGTTCCCCGAAAAGGCGGAAGAAGCAGCACAGTGGGATGATGTCACTTTGCTCAATAAAGCCAAAGTGACGATCAAGGGGAAGATCACCCGTGCTGCCATTATATTGTTGGGCAAGGAAGAATCAGAACACTTCCTCAGCCCGGCAGAAGCAAAAATCCGGTGGCTGCTCAAGGATGCCAAAGGCAACGATAAGGATTACCTGATCGTGAGCTGCCCGCTGCTGCTCGCCATAGACCAGGTGTATGCCAAAATCCGCAATCTGAAATATCGCTATCTCAAAGAGGGCACCTTATTCCCTGATGAAGTAACCCAATATGAGCCTTATACCATCCGTGAGGCTTTGAACAATTGCATCGCCCATCAAGACTACACCAAGCATGGCAGGATCAATGTGGTCGAGATGGATGACCAATTGGTCTTTACCAACCTTGGCACTTTTATTCCCGGCAACGTCGAGCGCGTAGTGAAAGAGGATGCCCCCGAAGAGCATTACCGCAACCGCTTCCTGGCAACCGCCATGTTCAACCTGAAAATGGTGGATACCGTCGGCGGGGGCATTCGGAAAATGTTCAACTTCCAACGGGAGCGCTTTTTCCCGATGCCAGATTACGATCTTTCGGGAGGAAAAGTGAAGGTTACAATCACCGGGAAAATCCTCGACATGGACTATGCCCGGCTATTGGCCAGGCACAAGGAACTGACTTTGGAAGAAATCATCATGCTCGATAAAGTACAGAAAAAGCTGCCTTTAGCCAAGGAGGAAGAAAAGCATTTGAAAGCAAAGAAATTGATAGAGGGCAGGAAGCCGAACTATTTCCTTGCTATTGATGTGGCCCAGAAGACTGGACAGAAAGCTGCTTATACCAAGAACAAGGCTTTTGACGACGCATATTATGCCGATTTAATCGAAAAAGCTATCAGAGAACACGGTAGTGTGGAGAGAGGAGATGTTGATGAACTCCTATGGAAGAAACTTCCTGATGTGATGAATGACTATCAAAAGAAGAACAAAATCAACAACTTGCTTTCAAAGATGAGAAAAGCTGGTCGGATAAAAAATGAAGGTACGCTCAAAGAGTCAAGGTGGGTTCTAATAAAGCCGTGATTATTAAAAGGTTTATTAAAAGGCTTATTAAAAGCCTTGCCGAAAAAGCCAAAATAAGTGGCTTTAAATCAAGCCTTTGAGAGAAAGGCAGCAAGTGTTTTGGATTGATTCAGGATTGAGGTTTTAAGAGAAAGTATTAAAAGGAGCTCCTATGCAAAAAATGCCCCGGTTGCAGAACCGGGGACTTGTTGCGGGCCAATCCGGCCATGCGGCCGGACCAGGTCGGCTTGATACTGAAAAAGTTAAGCAAAAAACCACTACCTTGCAACAAACCCGGCCGAAAACCAGTATAGTACATCAATGGCGCGCCGCAGGCGCGCCGGAATAGACAAACCGCTGCCCATGCACGCACCCAGCTTCCGCGAAGACCACATCTCCCAGCTGCCGGCCCTGCAACTGCTGCAGCATCTGGGCTATGAGTACCTCACGCCCCAGCAGGCGCTGCTGCTGCGGGGCGGGAAGGCCGCTGGGGTACTGCTGGAGGGCGTGCTGGAGCTGGAACTGGAGCGCCTCAACCGCATCCGCTACAAGGGCGAGGAGCACGCTTGGTCGGCGAGCAACATCCAGACGGGCATCGCCGCCCTGCGCGAGCTGCCGCTGCAGGAAGGCCTGATGGCCGCCAACGAGCACGTCTATAACCTGCTTACCCTGGGCCTCACCCTGGAGCAAACCGTGGCAGGCGACAAGAAGAGCTTTACCCTGCAATACGTGGACTGGAAGGACTGGACGAACAACGCCTTTCACGTCACTGAAGAATTCAGCGTACAGCGCGCCGGCAGCCACGAGCACTACCGGCCCGACCTCGTGCTGTTCGTCAACGGCATCCCCTTTGCCATCATCGAATGCAAACGGCCGGATATCAAAAACCCGCTGGGCGAGGCCATCTCGCAGCACCTGCGCAACCAGCAGCCCGACGGCATCCGCGCCCTCTACGCCTTCGCACAGCTCTTGCTCGGCATCGCCTCCAACGCGGCGCAGTACGCCACGGCGGGCACCCCCGAAAAATTCTGGTCCCGCTGGCGCGAGCAGCACGATAGCCCTGAGGCGGCGCGCTCCTTCGAGGCGGCGCTGCGGCAGCTCAAAAACCGCCGCCTGAGCGTGGCGCAAAAAGAGCGCCTCTTCAGCGAGCGCTACGGCTATGTACGCCACTATTTCGAGCAGTTGGAGCAGGCGCCCCTCGAACTCACCGAGCAAGACCGCTACCTCTATGCCCTCTGCCGCCCCGAGCGCCTGCTGGACCTTACCTTCAGCGGCATCGTCTTCGATGAAGGAGCGAAAAAAATCGCCCGCTACCAGCAGTATTTCGCCATCAAAAAGGCCATGCAGCGGCTGCTGCCCATCGAAAACGGGCGCCGCCAGGGCGGAGTGATCTGGCACACCCAGGGCAGCGGCAAGAGCCTGACCATGGTGATGTTGGCCCAAGCCCTGGCGCTGGAAAAGCGCATCCGCAACCCCAAGATCGTCATCGTCACCGACCGGGTGGACCTGGACGACCAGATCGCCGGCACTTTCAAAAAATGTGCGCTGCCCGTGAGGCAAGCCCACACGGGCAAGCACCTGCTGGAGCTGCTCGACAGCAAAAGCGACGCGGTGATTACCACCATCATCAACAAGTTTGAAACAGCCGTCAAACAGCGCAAGGCGCCCTTTGCCTCCCCCGATATCTTCGTGCTGGTGGACGAAGGGCACCGCTCGCAGCACGGCCTGTTCAACCTCAGCATGGAAAAGGTCTTCCCCAATGCCTGCTTCATTGCCTTCACCGGTACGCCCCTGCGCAAAAAGGAGAAGAACACCGCCCAGAAATTCGGCGGCATGATTGATGCCTATACCGTCGCCCAGGCAGTGCAAGACCAAGCGGTGGTGCCCCTGCTCTACGAGGGCCGCCACGCTATCCAGGAGGTGAACGAGCGCCCGCTGGACACCTATTTCTCTATGGTGTCCGAACCCTTTACCGAGCAGCAGCGGGCTGACATGAAACGCAAGTTCAGCCGCGCCGACCAGTTGAACCAAGCCGACCAGAAAATCTATACCATCGCCTGGGACATCAGCCGACACTTCCGAGACTATTGCCAAGGCACGGGCTTCAAGGCGCAACTGGTCTGCCCTAACAAAGCCACTGCCATCAAATACAAGCAGTATCTGGACGAGATTGGCTACCTCAGCAGCGAAGTGCTCATCTCCCCGCCCGACGAGCGGGAAGGCAGCGACTCGGCATACGAGGAATCGCCCGACCTGGTACAGCGCTTCTGGCGCCGCATGATGCAGGAACACGGCAACGCCAAAGCTTATGAAAAAAACCTGATCAACCGCTTCAAAAAAGCCGAAAGCCCCGAGCTCATCATCGTGGTGGACAAGCTGCTCACCGGCTTTGATGCGCCCATCAACCGGGTGCTCTACCTCACCCGCAGCTTGCGCGAGCACAGCCTGCTGCAGGCCATCGCGCGAGTCAACCGGGTCTATCCCGGCAAAGACCACGGCCTCATCATTGACTACTATGGCGTACTGGCCGAGCTGGATGAAGCCTTGAAAACCTATGCTTCCTTTGAAGGCTTCGAGGCCGAAGACCTCGCCGCCACCGTGGCCAATATCGCCGAAGAAATCAAGAAGCTGCCCCAGGCGCATTCCGAGCTGTGGGATTTCTTCAAGGCCGTGCCCAACCCCTACGACGCGGCGGCCTACGAAGAGGCCCTGCGGCAGGAGGACGTGCGGCAGCATTTCTACGAGAAACTCTCGTCCTTTGCTCGTCTGCTCGGGCTGGCGCTCTCCTCTGCAGACTGGCACCGCGCCACGCCGGAGCAGCAGCAGGAGCGCTACAAGTACGACCTCGGCTTTTTCTCCAGCCTGCGCCTCGCCGTGCGCCAGCGCTTCTCCGATATTGTGGACTTCAAGGCTTATGAGGCCCAAATCCAAAAGCTGATTGACCAGCACGTCACCTCGCACGAGGTGCTGCCCGTGACCGAGCTGGTCAACATCTTCGACCAGGAGCAGTTTGAGCAGGAAGTGGAAAAAACCCTGGGCACCGCCGCGCAGGCCGACCTCATCGCGCACCGCACCGCCAAGCACATCAACGAGCGTATGGAGGAGGACCCCGCCTTCTACAAGCGCTTCTCCGAGATGGTCAAGGAGGCCATCCGCGCTTACGCAGAAAGGCGCCTCAGCGAAGCGGACTACCTTCAGCGGGCCCGCGAGCTGCAGGCCGCCGTGCTCAACCGCACCGACAGCACCATCCCCGAAACGCTGCGGGGGCGGGAGATCGCCCAGGCTTTCTTCGGCATCAGCTTCGAGCTGTTCAAAGCCAAGCTGCCCGAAGCGGCCGGCGCCCAGGCTCTGGCCGTCGAAGCCGGGTTGGGCATTGACGACATCATCCGCCGCTTCGTGCTCGATCAGGGCCAGCCCAAGGTGGATTGGCAGCACAAGTCTAATTTGCTCGGGCAGATGGAAATCGCCATCGGCGACTTCCTCATTGACCACATCCGCGGGCGGGATGGGCTGGAGCTCTCCTTCGGCGAAATCGGGGACATCGCCGCCCAATACCTCGACATCGCCAAACTCCGCTACCGCTGACCATGGAATACACCATCGCCTTCGGCACGCAACACATTGCCTTCCATCTGGAGTACCGGGCCCGCAAGTCCCTGGGCATCACCGTGCACCCCGACCGCCGGGTGACGGTGCAGGCGCCGCTGGATGCGGCCCTGGAAAAAATCCTGGAAAAAATCCGCCGCCGCGCCCCCTGGATCTTGCGCCAGCAGCGCTACTTCCTCTCCTTCGAGCCGCTGACGCCGCCCCGCCGCTTCGTCAGCGGCGAGAGCCACCTTTACCTGGGGCGGCAGTACCGGCTCAAGATTTACCCGGCGGCCGAAAATGCTGTCAAGCTCCAGCGCGGCTTCCTAGAGGTGTATACCGCCGAGCGCACGGCCGTACCCGCCTTGGTGGCGGACTGGTACCGCCGCCGCGCCGAGTTGAAATTCCGCGAATTCGCCGCCCCTTGGGTCGAGCGCTTCCGCCGATACGGCGTCGCGCCTTCCGAGATTGCCGTGAAAGCCATGGACAAGCGCTGGGGCAGTTGTACCCCCAAAGGCAAGATTATCCTCAACACCGAGCTCATCAAAGCGCCCCGCCGTTGCATCGAATACGTCATCGTACACGAGCTGTGCCACCTGGCGCACCCCAACCACAGCCCCGCCTTCTTCGCCCTCCTCGCCCAGGAGATGCCAGACTGGGAGGCTTGGAAGGAGAGGCTGGAAAGGGGGATGGCATGATTAAACCTTGCCCGCCCCCGCGCCGTTCTTGAACCAATAAACCCTCGCTCCATGAAAGTCATCTTCCTCGATTTCGACGGCGTGCTCAACGTTGGCGATTATTCCAACCCCTGGCCGGGCCAAGCCCGCCTGCTGGAGGGCTATACCGACCGCGACCGCTTCGGGCTGCTGTTCGATGCCGGCTGCGTGGGGCGCTTGCAGCGGCTGGTGGAAGCCACCGGAGCGGGCATCGCCATCAGCTCGGCCTGGCGTTTCGCCGGCCTGGAGGCGATGCAGGAGATGTGGCAAACCCGCGCCCTGCCCGGCACGCTGCTGGGCGTCATCCCGCCTGAAATAGACATCATGGATACGGGGCGCTTCGGGCACCTTTCCCGCGGCCACTACATCGGCAAATGGCTGGAGGAGCACCCTGCGGAGCGCTACGTCATTATTGATGATTCGAGCGATTTCCTGCCCCACCAACTGCCCTGCCTGGTGCGCACCGAGTACGAGCTCGGGTTCAGCCAGGCCGATCTGGAGCGGGCGCTGGGGGTGCTGGAGGGGAGGATTGGGGGATAGGAGAGGATGAGGGGGTGTTTTAAAAAAGGAAAAAGTAAAAAGTAAAATGGAGCAAAGCGACATCCCCACTGAAAGAAGTGAAGGCAGCGGCAGTGACCAGCTGAATTATCTCAACATCATCATCATTTTCCTTACGATTTATGTTCTGGGGGCATTGGCGGTGGACGCCTTGTACGACTTGCCTAAGGAAACCTCGCGCTTGCTCGAATACATTGACCATTTCATCTGCGGCATTTTTATCCTCGATTTCATCATCCGCTTTGCACAGGCCGAGCGTAAATGGCAGTTCATGAAATCGGGATGGATTGACTTGTTGTCTAGTATTCCTGCCGTTGGCTATTTACGGGTCGGCCGGATTTATCGCCTGATCCGGCTGCTGAGGGGTTTGCGGGCTTTCCGTTCCGTTCGGGCGATCCTGAAGCATGTATTCCAGGACAAAGCGCAAGGTACTTTCATCTCGGTTTCCATCATTGCTTTGCTGCTCGTCATATTCTCCGCTATCGCCATTCTGCAAGTGGAGACCGCGCCCAATAGCAACATCAAAACAGCGGAAGATGCACTGTGGTGGGCCTATGTAACCATTACCAGCGTGGGCTATGGCGATAAATTCCCGGTCACATCGGAGGGGCGCATCGTTGCTGCCCTGCTCATGACCACGGGGGCGGGGCTTTTCGTCACATTTACGGCTTATGTGGCTTCTTGGTTTGTCGGGGAGAAAGAAGAGTAACGCGCCGTGCTTCCAATGCTCCCCTGCGCAGGCCTGCGCAGCGGCTGACAGGTACACCTTTATTTTACGCGATTGCCTGAGTGCCGACGGAGACTACCAGCAAAAGTAGTAGTATGCGTTTATTTGTTGATGTCAGTTTAGTCATAATCTTGCGCGTCCTTGCCTGGCTCTGCTTAGTGCTTTTTCTGCCTGAGCCACCTCAAGACGGAGTGCAA
>CAYSPJ010000101.1:0-18214 GCA_964432875.1 uncultured Phaeodactylibacter sp.
TTATATTTGAAGCATTATCAAACCAGTTAAACACTTCGCGCTATGAAAGCAAACCCTTCCAAACAAGCCTTGGCCCTCATGCTGGCAGGCTTGGTTTTCCTCTCCAGTTGCGTCAGCAGCACCGTCATCAGCTCCGAGCCTCCGGGCGCCAAGTTGTATATCAACGATGAGTACATGGGGTTGACGCCTTACACCTACAGCGATACTAAAATAACCGGCATGACCAACTTCGTGCGTCTGGAGAAAGAAGGCTACGAGCCTTTACACACCGCTTTCTCCCGCTCGGAAGAAGCTGATGTCGGCGCCATTGTCGCTGGAGTTTTCTTCTGGGTCCCATTTTTGTGGACGATGAAATACCGCCCCTATCGCATGTACGAACTGTTCCCCGCCCTGCCCTATTATGAGTATTACGAACCAGCGCCAGCCCCGGCTATCACCGAGCCGCAAGCGCCAGCCCCCTCAAAGTCCGAGCGCTTACGCGAACTCAAGAAATTGCTGGATGAAGGCATCCTCACCCAGGAAGAGTTTGAGCGGGAAAAGCAGAAGATACTGGCAGAGGGCGGCAGCGATTAAAGCCGCTACCGCTTGACCAAAACCCGCGCTTCGCGAAATACCCGGTTGCCACCTTGATAGCGGCCCTCCAGCACATAAGCATAAGCCCCGGCGGGCAAGCTATGCAAGCTGACGTCTAACTGATGATGCCCAGCGGCCAACAGCCCCTGCTGCAGCAGGCGCACTTCTCGGCCCTGGGCATCCAGCAGGCGCAGCTTTACCTGAGCGGCCTGAGGCAAAGCAAAAGCGATGGCCGTCATCTCTTGTGCGGGGTTGGGGAAATTTTGTTGCAGCAGCCTTGGCGCCAGCGGCTCGCGTTGGCTGCTGACCTCATCGCGCAGATCCGTTTGGTAAACGCCCAGGCCGTGGGTAGCAGCTCGTAGCTTGCGGTTGGATGGCGAAATACTCAGGTGGTAAACCATCACCGCATCGGCTACTCCAATGGAATAAGGCTGCCAGCTTTGGCCACCGTCGAAGGAAGCATAGACGCCCAGGTCGTTGCCCAGGTAGAGGTCGGTAGGCAGATCCGGGTCCACGGCGATGGTATTGGCTGGCACGTCGGGCAAGCCGTTGTCGATAGCTTGCCAGGTGTCGCCCCGGTCTTCCGTCTTATAAACATGGCTGGTATTGAAGCCCGAAAAAACGACATAGGCGATATCATCGTTTTGGGGATCAAAGCTGATGCCCATGGCCACGCGGTCGGGCAAGCCGCTCATCGGCAGCCAGGAAGCCCCGCCGTCTGTCGAGCGGTAAACGCGCGGGTTGGGGCCAAGCAGCGGGGCGGTGCTGACGTAGATCAAATCCTCGTCCAAAGGCGAGACGGCGATGGCGAGGATGGGGTTGCCGGAAGCCTGATCAACAAAGCCGTTGGAAGTAGCCGCCCAGTTGTTGCCCAAATCGGCCGAGCGGTGCAGGCGTTGAGCGCCAGCGAATAGCGTATTGGGGTTTAGGGGCGAAAGCACAAAGGGGCCATTGAAGTTTTTCTGTTCGCTGGAAGCCGAAGCGATATTCAGCCCGCTGAAGCCCAGCCCTCCATTGGTCGAGCGCCGGATATTGAGGCGCTGGAAAGAGCCGAAGAGGATGTTATCATTCAAGGGGTGGATTGCCGTGCACATGCCATCGCCGCCGATGGCGCGGTCCCAGGCGTCGTCACCCCGGTAGATGGCCGTGGCGTTGTCCTGCAGGCCGCCCATCGCCAAGTCTGGGCGGAGGTTCGAGTTGGAAAAATTGGCGTAAAACTGCTGGGTTTGATAGCCGCCGTTGCGGCCTTCCCAGTTCTCGCCATTATCAAGCGAAGCGAAAATACCGCCATCGGTAGCCAAAAAGATCGTATTGGGGTTGAAGGGCGAATAATAAGCGCCGTGGATATCAGCATGGACATAGTTTGGCGGCCCCTCTGGCCCACCCACGGGCGTCTGTTCCAGATACCAGGCCGACCAATTGGATTTTTGGGTCAAAGACTGCCCGCCGTTCGTAGATTTAAAAGCATCTATGCCGGTATAAATGATGGTGTTGGGGTCGTCCGTTTTGATGCCCACATCGTGGGAGTACCAGCCCTGGTACTTGGCGACATCGGAGCCGTTGACATTAGCCCAGCTCTGCCCGCCGTCTTGTGAACGGAACAAACCGATGCTGGCAAAGGCATCCGCTAGCGAAATGTACATGATGTCCGGGTTGGACGGGCTGATCGACAATTTGGCCTTGCCGGTAAAATCGGGCAAGCCCGGGATCTGTTGAAAGGTACTGCCGCCATCATCTGACCGGAAGATGCCGGAAGCGGGGCTGAGGTAACCGCCATGTGTGGCAAAGAGGATGTTGGTGTCGAGCGGATGCAGCTCTAAATCGACCCCCATGGGGAAATCGTGGGCCAGCTCCCAGGCAGCGCCGCCATTATGGCTGCGGTAAAGCCCCTCGGTGGTAGCTGCAAAAACGGTGTTGGGGTTTTGGGGATTGATGACCACATCCCACACGCCGCGCATCTCTCCGTAGCTCCAGTCGAGCGATTTTTGCCAGCTCTGCCCGCCATCGGTGGTTTTCAGGATGCCGATGCCATAACTGCCCCGGGTGAGGCGGTCGTAAACACCTGGCGCGGCGGCAGTATAGTTATACACTTCGCCAGTGCCGATATAAAACTCGTCTGGATTTTGAGGGTTGATGGCGATAGCGGACACCCCCAAAACCGGATGCCCCAAGGGCACCCGCTCCCAGGCCTGGACGCCCTGCCCTGCGGTGGCAGTCTTCCACAAGCCGCCGGATGCCGAGCCAGCGTAAATAATGCCTGGATCTGTCGGATGGAAAGCCAGGCAGATGGTGCGCCCGCCGAAGTTTTTGGGGCCCAGGGCTTGCCACTCTGGCTCATTGCCCCCATTGCGGAAGGCCAATTCCAACTGCCGCTGCTCGTGAGCGAGCGTCAGGTTGCGCGACCAGATGCGCCCATCGGGATAGGAGCGCACCAAAGCCCATTCGGCCATGGCCTGGCTGGCGCCGGTTTCGGTTTTTTTCGCTGGCATTTCGGCCGCTTGATGGCAACCGCCCAGCAGGCCAACCAGGATTGCCAGGCACAAGAGCGCATGATATTTCATCTTTGAGTAGATTTTTTCTTTTGCAAGATATAACTTTTTGGGAAATGGGGCGAGTCAAGTGCCTTTCCAGGCTTTTCCCTGCTAAAAATATAAAGTTGAACCCGCTTTAAACCATCAGGCAACCCATCAGTCCAAAACAGCATCATCCTACATATAAGAATAATTTCAGCTTATGGATAGAAGAGCCACCATCGCCAGCCTGCTGGGCCGGCCGCCAGCCAAAGCGCCAGCACCGCCGCTGCCCATCGTACAATCAGGCCTGGAGCCGTATACGGGCCCCTGGGCTTATGAACAAGCCGCCCATCTGCTGAGGCGAGCCATGTTCGGCCCGTCTTACGAACAAATCAAAACGGCTGCCGCATTGGGGCTGGCCACCACCTTGCAACAGCTTTTTGTAGAGCGGCCACTGCCCGAGCCGCCGCTCAACCACAGCAATCAAAATGACCCCGCGGTGCCCATCGGCTCAACTTGGATAAATGCCCCCTACTCTACTACCGTCAACCTGCGGCCCTACCGCATACAGAGCTTGCGGGCCTGGACGATGCAGCAGCTCTTCCAGGAGGGCGTTTCGATACGCGAACAACTGACCCTCTTTTGGCACAACCACTTTGGCGTAGCCAATGTAAACGATGCCAAGTTCCGCTATGTCCATGCCACCTTGCTGCGCTCCTCCGCTTGGGGCAGCTTCCGCGAGCTGGTCAAAGCCGTGACCATCGACCCCACCATGCTGCGCTTCCTCAATGGCAATCAGAACACTAGCAACTCGCCCAATGAAAACTACGCCCGCGAGCTGCTCGAGCTCTTTACTATCGGCAAAGGCCCGCAAGCAGGCCCGGGCGATTATACCCACTATACCGAGGAAGACATCGGTGCCATGGCCCGGGTGCTCACGGGCTGGCGCGACCGCGGCTTCAACGCTACCAACCCCGATGTGCCCCTGGAATCTTATTACACCAACAACCGGCACGACCTGGGCGAAAAGCAACTGTCCCACCGTTTCGACAACATCGTCATCCCCAATATGGGGGCCCAGGAGTACGCCCACCTGATCGATATCATCTTTCAAAAAGACGAAACGGCCCGCTTCATCTGCCGCAAGCTCTACCGCTGGTTTGTCTATTACGTCATCGATGATCAAGTGGAGCAAAACGTCATCGAGCCGATGGCGCAAGTACTCATCAGCAATGATTACGCCATCCGCCCGGCACTGGAGGCATTGCTGGGCAGCGCCCACTTCTTCGATATACTGAACGTGGGGCCGATGATTAAAAACCCACTGGCGTTCATCGTGTCGGCGGCAAAACCTTTTGCCATTGCGATGCCGCCGGATGTGACGCGCATTTACAACGCCATGCTCCGCTTTTTCGCCTCTAGCATATTGCAGCAGATGGATTACTACGAGCTGCCCAGCGTAGCCGGCTGGAAAGCTTACCATCAGGAGCCGCTCTACTATCGGATGTGGGTGAACGCCACTACCCTACCCGAGCGGATGAAACTGACGGATACCATGGTAAGCACGGGCTTTGTAGTCGACGGGTTCCGGGTGCGGATCAACCCGCTGCCCTTCGTCGCCACCCTCGACAACCCCTTGGACCCCAATGCGGTAATCGAGGAATTCAGCCGTATCCTTTTCCCGCAGCCAATTACCGAGGGGCAAAAGGCCGCGCTGAAAGAGATACTCATACCCGGGCTGCCCGATTACGAGTGGACCGTAGAGTACAGCGACCATCTGAGCAACCCCGGCAATACTGCCCTGGCGCAATCCGTCGCGGCCAAGCTCAACCAATTGCTGCAAGCCATGTTCAGCATGCCCGAATTTCACCTAAGTTAACACACCCTTAAAGCTCTTGGCATGAAAAGGAGAAAATTTATCCAGGCTGCCGGCACGGCCATCAGTTTGCCGATCTTGCTGAATGGCTTCCGCCTTTCGGCTATGCCCCGGCAGTCGATATTCAATACCATCAACGAAGAAAGCGACCGAGTGCTGGTGCTCATCCAGCTCAATGGGGGCAATGACGGGCTCAACACCGTATTGCCTATAGACCAGTACGACCGCCTGGCCAATACGCGCAGCAATATCCTCATCCCGGAAAACAACATCCTCGGGCTGAGCGATACCGTCGGTTTGCACCCGGCCATGGGCGGCCTGCGCAGCTTGTACGAAGATGCGAAGCTCAATATCGTGCAAAGCGTCGGCTATCCCGACCAAAACCGCTCCCACTTCCGTTCTACGGACATCTGGACCAGCGGCTCCCCGGCTACCGAGACCTGGCAGACGGGCTGGCTGGGGCGCTTCCTGCAGTCTGGCCACCCGGCTTATCCCGAGGGGTATCCCAATGCCGAGGTGCCCCACCCCTTTGCCATCACTATCGGCAGCATCGTTTCGGAAACCTGCCAAGGCACGGCTGCCAATTTCAGCCTTACCCTCAACGATCCATTTTCGTTAGCCCCTCTTACCCAGAGCGAACCGGGCGAGGTACCTGCTACGCCCTATGGCCAGGAGCTGACCTTCCTGCGCACCACTATCGCGCAGACCAATGCCTATGGCAGTGTCATCACGGCAGCAGCGGAAAGCGGCAACAACCTGGCTGCCTACCCCGAGGGCAACCGCCTGGCTGCCCAATTGAAAAATATCGCCCTGCTCATCTCGGGCGGCATGCATACCAAGGTGTATGTGGCCAATATCGGCGGCTTTGATACCCATGCTAACCAAGTACAGGAAAATGATACCACCAATGGCGAACACGCCGAGCTGCTCCTCCAGCTCTCCGAGGCGATCGCCGCTTTCCAAGCCGACTTGCAGCAGCTAGGGCTGGACGAGCGCGTCATCACCATGACTTTCTCCGAATTTGGCCGCCAGATCCGCTCCAATGGCAGCCTGGGCACCGATCACGGCTCGGCTGCCCCCTTGCTGGTGGCCGGCAAATGCGTCAACGCGGGCATCATCGGGTACAACCCTGAAATCCCGCAGGAGGTAGAGCCCCAGGAGGGCGTGCCTATGCAATACGATTTCCGCGATGTATATGGCTCTATCCTCATGGATTGGTTCGAGGTGCCGGAAGCGGAGGTGCGTAGCTTGCTGCACCAAGAGTTTCAGCATATCCCCATCCTGGATCCTTGCCAGTCGCCGGTAGGCACCGGGCAGACACGGCCTCTCGAGCCGGAAATCGAGCTGCAAGCTTTCCCCAACCCTTTCCGGGAAGGGGCGACTATCCGCTTCTACAGCCAGGGCGAATGGGCCCGCCTCAGCGTCTTCAACAGCCTGGGCAATGAAATACGCGTTTTAGTCAACAACCGCCTGCCCGCCGGCCAGCATGATTTCCGCTTCGATGCCAATGGCCTTCCGCCAGGGAATTATTACTTCCGGCTGCAATTGGGCGGCAGGCAGCGGACGAAAGGGGCGGTGAAGGGGTAGCAAAGCAATGATTGCCACAACACGGAAGACAATAGTGCCATACGTCATGCTGAATCGTTACACTGTAAAATCTGGCTGGCGAGCTAATCGAAGTCGTTTGGCAACGGCCGGAGGCATCGGGCTATAAGGAGAAGCTGCTGCAAGAAGCGGCAGCATTCTCCCCAGATGACCACCGATTTCCACCCGCTGAGCAAGGCGCGCAAGCTAAAGGCTCAGCTCCCCGACTACGAGCTGTACGCCCTCTGCATGCACGCCAAGCGGGTCACCTCCTGCGCGGATTGCCACATACCGTACCGCACGAAGGGGAGCAGAAGTTTAACGACCACCACATCGGCTCATCCTTGAGCAATGTGGAGAACTCCTGCTTCGTCCGCCACAAACTTTAAGCCGGGAGCAGCTTTTCCGACTGTTAGATGACATTCAACTCCTTCCCCACCCTAATAAAAGCCTCGATCGCTTTCTCCAAATGCTCGCGCTCGTGGGCCGCGGAAATTTGGGTGCGGATGCGCGCCTTGCCCTGGGGCACCACCGGGTAGAAGAAGCCAATGACGTAGATGCCTTCCTGCAGGAGGCGGTTGGCGAATTCCTGAGCGCGTTTGGCATCGTAGAGCATGATGGGCACGATGGGGGTCTGGCCGGGCAAGATATCGAAGCCGGCGGCGGTCATTTTTTCGCGGAAGTATTTGGTGTTGACCTCCAGTTTATCGCGCAGGGCGGTGGAGCTGCTCAGCAAATCAATGACTGTGATGGAAGCCCCGACGATGGCTGGTGCCAAGGTGTTGGAAAAGAGGTAGGGCCGCGAGCGCTGGCGCAGCATATCCACGATTTCCTGCCGGGAAGCAGTAAAGCCGCCAGAAGCCCCCCCCATGGCTTTGCCGAGGGTGCCGGTGATGATATCCACCCGGCCCATGACGTCGTTGTATTCGTGGGTGCCGCGGCCGGTCTTGCCGATGAAGCCCGTGGCGTGGCAATCATCCACCATAACCATAGCGTCGTATTTGTCTGCCAGGTCGCAGATGAGGTTGAGCCGGGCGATATCGCCGTCCATGGAAAAGACGCCATCGGTGGCGATCATGCGGCGGCGGGCGCTTTGGGCGGCTTGGAGCTTTTCTTCCAGATCGGCCATATCGCTATGTTTGTAGCGGTAGCGCTGAGCCTTGCACAGGCGGATGCCGTCGATGATGGAAGCATGGTTGAGCTCATCGGAGATAATGGCATCTTCTTCGCCGAGCAGGGGCTCGAACAAGCCGCCATTGGCGTCGAAGGCGGCGGCGTAGAGGATGGTATCCTCCATGCCCAGGAATTCCGAGATTTTGCGCTCCAGCTCCTTGTGGATGTCCTGGGTGCCGCAGATAAAGCGCACGGAAGACAAGCCGAAGCCATGGCTGTCGATAGCCGCCTTAGCTGCCTCGATGACGGCGGGGTGGGACGAAAGCCCCAAGTAGTTGTTGGCGCAGAAGTTGAGCACTTCGCCAGCCTTTTGGGTCGTAATCTCAGCCGCTTGCGGGCTGGTGATGATGCGCTCCACCTTGTAAAGGCCTGCCTCCTGGATCCCCTGGAGTTCTTGTTCGAGCGCGGGTTCTACATTTTTATACATGCGTTTGTTTTTTTGTTGTCATTTTACAGCTTCCACCTGCTCATCCCTCGGCTTCCCACGCTCAAACCTCCACCTGGTAATGCGCCCGCAGGTGTTCGAGCATATCCCGGGTCATTTCTTCCAGGCCAAAGGCCGGGGCCCAGCCCCAGTCTTCACGGGCGGGCGTATCGTCGAGGCTTTCCGGCCAGGAAGCCGCGATAGCCTGGCGGAAATCGGGTTGGTAAACGACCTGGAAATCCGGGGTATGGCGGCGGATTTCTGCCGTCAGTTCAGCCGGGGTAAAGCTCATGCCTGCCAGGTTGTAGCTCGTGCGGATGCGCACTTGTTCGGCGGGCGCTTCCATCAGTTCCAGGGTAGCGCGGATAGCATCGGGCATGTACATCATGGGCAGGCGGGCGTCGTCCTGGAGGAAGCAGGTATAAGGCTCCCCTTTCACCGCGTTGTGAAAGATTTCGACGGCATAGTCGGTCGTGCCGCCGCCGGGCAAAGATTGGTAGCTGATAATGCCGGGATAGCGCACTGAACGGACATCCACCCCGTACTTTTGGAAGAAGTACTGGCACCAGCTTTCGCCCGCCACCTTACTGATGCCGTAAACAGTCTCGGGTTGGAGCACGGCATATTGGGGCGTATTCACCCGGGGCGTCATGCCGCCAAAGACGGCGATGGAGCTGGGGAAGAACACTTGCAGCCCAAATTCGCGAGCGGCTTCCAGGATATTGAACAAGCCGGCCATGTTGATCTCCCAGGCCCATTTGGGGTTCTGCTCCCCTTTGGCGGAGAGGATGGCCGCCAGATGGTAAACTTGCTTCACCTGGTATTTTTTGATGAGCTGGGCCAACTGTTGGGCGTCCAGCACGTCGAGCACTTCAAACTGCCCGCTTGCGGTTTCAGGCAGGCGGATATCGGTTTGCAGTACCGCCTCCGCGCCATAGCGCTTGCTCAATTCGTCCGCGAGCACGGTGCCGATTTGGCCGCTGGCGCCGGTAATGAGGATGGTTGCTTTAGTCATATTTGGTCAGAACTGTTTTTTGCTTTTCAAAAGTACAAAATCTGCCGCAAACATACGGCAGCTTCAGACAAAATCTGGCACCTCTTCTAAAAATTCATGACGCTGGTTTTCGTAATCCAATGCACAGCAGTAAGCATCAATGCCATTGGTAACCAACAGGTAGCGTACTTTGAGCGGCAGGTTGTACCAGGAAGCCTGCCGGAAGACGTCCTGATTGATGGCTACCTGGGGCGCTTTACACTCTACCAACAAGAAAGGCTGCAAGCCCTGGTCATAGACCAACAAATCAAACCGCTTGCCTAAATCATTGACTTTCAAACCCTTTTCGAGATTAATACGCGCGATATTGTAATGCTTCTCCTCTAGCAGGAAGTGTAAAACCAGCTGGCGGATCATTTCTTCAGGCTGCAGTACGAGCCACTTGCGCCGGATGGGGTCAAAGATCAAGCGTTTGCCGTTTTCCCGCTTGATTTTCAGCAAATCCTTGAAGCGCATCAAACCCAGGTCAATGTTCATAATGAGCTAATTGTTGGTCATCCTCAATGGGAGCTTAGCCCTGCACCGCCCGCTCGATCTGCTTGCGGTGGCGCGTGAAATGTTCATGGAAAAAGCGCAGCATCCCCATCAGCGTCATCCGGCCGGCGCGGGGGTGGCGGTAGAGGGCGGCGCGAAGCATTTCCGGGGACAAGCCCTCGAGGAATTGCCGTAGCTCCTGGCGGCAATTTTGCCAGCGCTGGGCCGTCTCCTGAAAATCGGACTGCTCGGGCAGCGCTTCGCCGCTCACGCCCTTTGGCGCTCTGAATTTAACGGGGAGCCAGAGCGTCACGGCAAGCATGATGCTGCGCAGCCGATGGATCAGTCCGCCTCTTTTCAAGTCCGGATTAAAACTGAGTTTTTTCTTGACGTAGCGCAGCGAGCCTTCCTCCGAAAGGATGAGGTGATGCATGGCCTGCAGGGCCGACCAGCCGCCATCGGCAGGCTTGCGGTTGAGGGCATCATGGCTGTGGGCCGAGAGCATATCCAACAGCTCCTGGAGCTCCTGGTCCATTTTTTGTAGATGTTGGTCAAAAGCTGGTTTCATCTTGAACGGTTTTAGGCCAGCAAGGTAATCAATACTCACATCTTAGCCAACTGCCCCTCCACCTTTTCCCAAAAGCCCGGGGCAAAGAGGCGGGCGCTGCCGGCCATGGCCGCATCTTCGCCCAGGGTGGAGGTCAGGGTTGGCAGCGCCAGGCCCTGTCCATACAGCGCCAGCTCGTAGGCTGAGCCAAAGAGGGGGTATGCAGCGGCGATATTGCCTCCCATCACCAGCACCTCGGCCTGGAAGCTTTTCAGCCAGGGGCCGACAAAGGCGGCCAGGTTGCGGCCAAAGCGCTCAAACAAGTGGACGGCAGCAACATCTGTAGGGCAGGCTTCCGCAATCGCTTTTACATTGGGCAGCACCTTGCCCGTCGCTTCCTGGTAAGCCTTCACAAACCAGCGGGTGGAGAAATACTCATCGGCAATGCCTTGCTCAAAAGGCAGGTGCCACAGGCAGCCCAGCTTAGGCACGTCGGCCCGCTCCACTACTGGTGCGCCCCCTTCGATGAAAGCAGAGCCAAAGCCGGTGCCGAGGGTGACGGCCAGCACCCGTTCATACCCCCTACCCTGCCCTAGCCAGGCTTCGCCCACGGCGAAGGAGGTCGCATCGTTGAGGAAGCGCATCGGCAGCGGCAGCGGCAGCAAGGCCTGAAGCGCCTGCGGGATGTCAACCTCAAATAAGCCGGCAAACTTATGCTGCATTTTAGAAATCCCCTTGGGGTAATCAAAAGGCCCCGGCATGGCGAAGCCGATGCCCGCGATGCGCTCCGCATCCAACAGCCCGATGGCCTCATTCAAAGCCTGCGCCCATTGGGCTAGTATCGCTGGGGCAGAGCCGGTATTATCCACGGCGGCCCGCCGGCCGGTGCCGGGGATGAGGGCGCCGCGCTCCAGGTCGATGGCGGCACAACTGATGTGGCTGCCGCCCACGTCGGCGCCGATGGCGATGTTTTTTCCAGTCATTATCGATAGTTTTTTTCAGCGGGTGCACCCGCAGTTTTAAAACTCAGATTGCCCGTCCCCGGGCGCTTATCTTCCATTGCTCAGCTGCAACATGCCCTTCGACAGCCCAGGCCCAGTCGTGCAAAGCCATGGTCGGGCAGATGTGCCGAGGGATGGCATAGAGGCAATCGCCCTGGGAGAAGCGCCCCGCCTCGGCGCAAGCCAGCACAAGGTGTTCTTCGCTATGCACCTGCGCTTCATAAACGGCAATGCCGAAGAAAGCTGCCCGCGGTGGCGGCATCTCCGAAGCCAGGGCTTTATGCCCCAGGTCCAGGCAGATTTTATCGTGGCCTGGCTTGCTGACCACCCGGGTGAAGGCCACTGCGGCGTGCAGGAAATCCAAATCCGGGAAATTGGAGCCGTAGCCTTCATCCCAGAGCAGCGTAGTGCCGGGGCTGAGCGTCCGTTCCGGGTATTGCGCATGGATGGGGAAAGTGAGCGAGCCGCCGCAAACCAATTCGCCGATTTCGATGCCCTCGCCCTCCAGGGTTTGGATCATGGCCAGCACTGGCTCAAAGGCGCGGCGGCAGGCGGCTTCGCGCTCCTGGCGGCCCGATTGGCGCAGGTGGCCATCGTAAACGTGCAGGCCGCGCAGCTGGAGGCTTTCCGCTTGAACTAGCTGCCGACAGGCCTCCAGGGCTGCCGCGCCGGGTTTAGTGCCGGTACGCTCCATGCCCACGTCCAAATCCAGAAATACGCCCAGCGGCTGCGGGAAGCTGCGGGCCGCACGGGCGGCCTCCATGCCGTGGGCAGGATGATCGATGAGGGCAGAAAAAGTGGTTTGAGGGAAGCGGCGGGCCAGCTCGGACAATTGCCCCCAGGCAGGGCCGTAGAGCGGGAAAGCCACCAGCACATCGGCCGCCCCCTGCTCGGCCAACATCTTGGCTTCGCTGAGGGTAGCGCACTTGAAGCGGTTGATGCCTGCCTGGAGCTGCATCTGCACCACTGGCGGCAGCTTGTGCGTCTTCACATGCGGGCGCAGGCGCTGCGCGCCACCGGCAATCGCGATCATGCGCCGGATGTTCTCCCGGATCCGCTCCGGATACAGCAGCATAGCCGGGCTGGGGATCTGCGCTTCATTTTCGATTTGATACCATTCCATAAGTCCTTGTTTCAGATGATTGCATGCAGTGCCAAGACGCCAGCCAGGCCGGCCACCGAGACGCTGCTCTCCATCAACGACCAGGTGTAGATGGTCTCCTTGATGGAAAGGTTGAAATATTCTTTAAACAGCCAAAAGCCGCTGTCATTGATGTGGGAAAAAAAGATACTGCCAGCGCCGATAGCCAGCACCATCAATTCCGGCGCGATGCCGCTCTGCCCGGCGGCTGGCAGCACGATGCCCGCTGCGGTCAGCCCCGCCACGGTAGCCGAGCCTACGCTCACGCGGATAGCCGCAGCGATGAGCCAGGCCAGCAACAGGGGCGAGATGCCTGAATTGCTCATCAGTTCTCCGACGTAACTGCTCACGCCACTGTCCACCAGCACTTCTTTGAGGGCGCCAGCCCCGCCGATGATCAGTAATATCATCGTGATGCTGGAGACGGCTTTGGCCAGGCTGGCTGAAATATCATCCATTTTCCTGCCTCGGCGGATACCCAGGAAGTAGATCGCTGCCAGTACCGACAACAGCATGGCCAGCGTCGGCTCGCCCAATACGGCAGCAGCCTGTTTTAGCCAGCCTTCCCCGCCGGGCGCCGCACGCACCACCGCGGCAAGCCCAATCAGGATGGCCGGCAACAAAGCGACCAGCATGCTGATGCTAAAGGAGGGCAGTTGGTCCTCCGGTATCGTTTCCCGGCGGTAGAATTCTTCCAGCGGCTGCGGGTTGTAACGGCGAGCCAGGCGGGAGAACAAGGGCACGACCAGGGCTGCCGCCGGGATGGCGATGGCCAGGCCCCACAACAAAGTAAGCCCCAGGTCTGCCTCAAACATCTTGGCGATAGCCGTCGGGGCAGGATGGGGCGGCAGGAAGCCGTGCGTTACGGAGAGGGAGGCCAGCATCGGCAAACCCACATATAATAGCGGTAAGCCGGTAGAGGCCGCCACGGTAAAGACCAGCGGCACCATAATCACAAAACCGACCGTGTAAAACATCGGGATCCCCACGATCAAGCCGGTGATCATCAGGGCCCAGTGCACGTGCCGCAGCCCAAATGCCGCCACGAGCCGCTGAGTGATGCGCTGGGCTGCGCCGCTATCGGCCACTAGCTTGCCCAGCATGGCCCCAAACCCCAGGATGATGACCAAGGAGCTCAAAGTGCCGCCGATACCGCGCTGAATGGCTTGGACGCTATCAGCAAACGGCAGCCCCTGCACGGCCCCCACGCCCAGGGCGACGATGAGGAAGGCGATGAAGGGGTTGAGCTTGGCGCCGGCTATCAGCAGCAGCAAAACCAGCACCCCCAGCAAAACAATCACTATCGGCATAAGCCTCGTTTTTAAAAGCGTTGCACAGATCAACTCGTCCGGCGCGAAAAATAAGCAAAAAATGGAAATCCATCCATAGAATAAGCCCCGGCGCCCCAACGTTTCATTGCCGTTGTATAATCCTCTAAATCATAATTGGATGCTTATGAAGCCGGTTTTATGGATTCTCGCCATTATTCTGCTGGCAGCAGCCCCCCTTTCCGCCCAAAACCAAGCGGCAATCGCGGAGGAAGACCAGGCTTTTTTGGAGTTGATGGAAGACAGCTTGGCGCTGCTGGCTTATGCTGTAGTCAACGACTCTTTGGCAGAATATCGCTTTGGCGCTTGCCGGGAGATGATCCCCAGGCTGGTGCGGGCGCTAAAGGTAAAAAACGCTTTCCACTACCCCTTCGAGCGGCTTCAATCCGTCTCGATCCAATATCCAGCAGATAGCAGCTTCCGCATCTTTAGCTGGCAGTTGTACGTGGACAAAGATGACTACCGCTACTACGGGGCCATCCAAATGAACAGCCCGGACTTGAAGCTTTACCCCTTGATCGACCGCTCTTTCAACTTGCAGGGCGACCTGGAGCAAATGATGCTCAAGCCCGACAATTGGCATGGGGCGGTATATTACAATATCCATGGCTTCACCGCTGCAGATGGCATGCCAGCCTACCTGCTCTTCGGCTTCGATGGCTACAGTTTTTTCCGCAAGCGCAAGATCATCGATGTCTTGAGATTTAGCAGCGGAGAGCCCGTGTTTGGCGCCCCGGTCTTCGCCCATGCGGATGGCACTACCAAAAACCGCATCCTGCGGCAATATGCTGCCGAGGCGAGCACCCGCTGCAACTACGACCCCGATCTCAATCTGGTCATCTTTGACCACCTGATCGAACTGAGCGGCACCTATGGCGAAGGCCCCAACTACTACCCCGATGGCAGCTACGAAGGCTACCAGCTCCAAAAAGGCAGCTGGGTCCACGTCGATAAGGTGTTCAACCAGATTTCGGACGAGCCGCCGATGCCCGCCCCTATCCTCAAAGATCGGCCGAAGGATATTTTTGGGAAACAGTAGAAACAGCTCAACGTGGACACTCGACACATCATCGTGCCGCGCACTGCGCACTACTGCACCTTGGGGGAAGCCGGCGCCCAGGTGCGCTATTTCTGGATCGCCTGCCATGGCTACGGGCAGCTTGCCAAGGATTTTATCCAAGCTTTTGAGCACATCGCTGCAGAGGACACCTTTATCCTGGCGCCGGAAGGCTTGTCGCGCTTCTACTGGGGCGGCTTCAGCGGCAAACCGGTCGCCTCCTGGATGACTAGCGAAGACCGCCTGGATGAGATAGCTGACTTCTGCAACTACCTTTCCCTGCTTTACAACCAATACCTGCACCTTTTATCTCCCGAAGTCAAAGTCATTTTGTTCGGCTTTTCACAGGGCTGCGCCACCCAGTTGCGTTGGATTATGCGGGCATTCCCCCGTTTTCATCATCTGGCATTATGGGCCGGCTCGGTGCCGGAAGACCTGGACTACCACGCCCGGCTGGATTATTTTGCCGATAAGGACCTGCATTATGTTTACGGCACTAAAGATCAATTTTTGGGCCCAGCCCGCATGGCGGAGCAGCGCCAGCTCATCTTCCGCAGCGGCTTGCAATTCCAGGAGCATACTTTTGACGGCAAACACCTTATCGAGCGGGAGCCACTGCAACGCCTGGCCGAGTTGTTTCGCCAACCACATGATAACAGCCATCCATAATTCGGGCCTTGAGGGCAAATAATATTGTTCGCCTGGATGCCCCAAGGCCTGCTCCCCAAAAAAAATACACCCCTAGGGAACCTTTCTCGCCGCTACTCGCGTTTAAGCGATTATTAATTTAAAATTAAATTTGGTTTAATTCTTTCAACCCCATACCCTCCAGGTTTGCTCTTTTCTTAAATTTGGGAAAAATATGCTAAAGCAATGAAATGGCGAAAACTTAACGGACAAAGCATCGAGCTGCCCATCAAAGCAGCGGTGGAAGAGGCCATCCTGCGGGAAAAAAGGCTCGGCCACAAACTCAAAGTCTGCATCGGTTCAGACTCGCAAGTGCGCAATGGCATCGTGGAATTTGCCACGGTCATCGTCTTCCTGCGGGAAAAGAAAGGCGGCTTCATGTACATCTCCAATGCTCGGGAAAATGGCAAAATGGGCTTGCGTGAACGCATGATCCTGGAGGTGGCTAAATCCATCGACATCGCTTACCAACTCTGTGACTTGCTAGACCAGCACGAGGTGGCGCTGGAGGTACATGCCGATATCAATACCGACCCGCACTTCCAGTCCAATGTGGCGCTCAAGGAGGCGATGGGCTACATCCTTGGCATGGGCTTCGTCTTTAAAGCCAAACCCGACGCCTTCGCCAGCTCTTCCTGCGCCGACAAGGTGGTATAAGGGGACGAACTGGGAGTCATACGTTCACATCCGCGCAGCTTCCAAACTCACTCCAAACACCAGTCAATCTCCGGCTGCCCCTGCTGCTGGAGGTAGGTATTGGCCTTAGAAAAATGGCGGCAGCCGAAGAAGGCCGTCGCTGAAAAAGGCGAAGGGTGGGCTGATTCGAGGATGAGGTGGCGCGAAGCGTCGATCAAGCTGCGCTTTTGGCGGGCGAAGTTGCCCCACAACATGAAGGCCAGCCCCGTGCGCTGCGCCGAGAGCTTGCGGATGACCGCATCGGTAAAGGTTTGCCAGCCGATCTTCTGATGAGAAGCAGGGCTTTTGTGTTCGACGGTAAGCATGGCGTTGAGCAGGAAGACGCCCTGCTTTGCCCAGGCCGTCAAATCGCCGTGCCCGGGGATGGGGCAGCCGAGGTCGGACTGTAGCTCTTTGTAGATATTTTGTAGCGAAGGCGGCACCCTTACGCCCCGGGGCACAGAAAAGCATAGCCCCATGGCCTCGCCGGGGTTGTGGTAAGGGTCTTGCCCCAATATCACTACCTTGACTTGTGGGAAGGGAGTCGTATCGAATGCATTGAAAATGAGCGGACCTGGCGGATAGACCACTTTGCCGCCCGCTTTTTCCTGGCGTAGAAAATTGGCGATGCCTTGAAAATAAGGCTGTTCAAACTCGCCTTCCAGTGCGGCTTTCCAACTGGCTTCTATTTTGACCTTGCTCATAAGCGGTGATTATCTCTGGCAAATAGAAGGAATTTATCCCTAATCTGCCTATCTTTGTACTGGATTTTTGCTTTGCCGCTAAAAACAAACTGCTTGTCCACTTCCAACCATCGCAACTTCTCCATCCTGCTCATCGCTTTGGTGCTGGGTATCGCTTTGATGGCGGCAAAATTTATCGCCTGGTTCCTCACCAACTCCAACGCCATCCTGACTGATGCGCTGGAGAGCATCATCAACGTGGCGGGGGCGGCATTTGGGCTCTATAGCCTGGCGCTTTCTGCCAAACCCCGCGACCGCAACCACCCTTATGGCCATGGCAAGATCGAGTTCCTCTCGGCCGGCTTTGAAGGGGCCCTGATTTTCCTGGCCGGATTGGCCATCATCGGCAAGTCGGGCTACAACCTGTTTTACCCCCAACCCATCCAGCGGCTCGACCTGGGGCTACTGCTGACGGGTTTCGCTGGAGTGGCCAATTTCGCCATCGGCTACGTGCTGGAAGCCCGGGGCAAATCTCACAACTCCATCGTCATGCAGGCCAGCGGGCAGCATCTGAAATCTGACGCCTATTCTTCGGCCGGGCTGGTCATCGGGCTGGGGCTGGTGATGCTCACGGGCTTGGCGCTGCTGGATAGCATCGTGGCCCTGCTCTTTGGCGGCATCATCCTCCGGGCCGGCTTCCGCCTGCTGCGGCAGTCCGTAGCCGGCATTATGGATGAGGCCGATTACTACCTCATCGAAAACCTGGTTGAAAAGCTGCAACAAAGCCGCCATGATGCTTGGATCGACATCCATAATTTCCGGGTCATCAAATATGGCGCTACCCTCCATATCGACTGCCACATGACGGTGCCCTGGTATCTGGATACCCGCCAGGGCTATGCGGAGGTCAAGAAATTGGAAGCGCTGATGCAGCAGCATTGCAATGTGCCGGTAGAGTTTTTTATCCAGCTCGACCCCTGCGACCCGCCGGGCAACTGCCGCATCTGTCAGCTCCTGGACTGCCCCGCCCGGCAGGCGCCAATGGAAACACAGGTGCACTGGACCCTGGACAATATCATGAATGACCTGAAACATGATGCCTGATTGCGGCAATAAATGTATCTTTGGGCCCGGTAATACTAGCTTTTTTTATCTAAAACTTTGTAAACCATGTCCAGAGAATACGACCTCTCCGACCCGACCGACTTGGAAATGCTTAAGTCTGACTTCGAGGCCATCTCGGCCGATGAGTGGCAGGAATACATCGACCTCTCTTTGCAAGAGGGCTACAAGAAAAAACTCTCCTACGACGAACGGGGCTGCCTGATGATCGCGCGCAAAAAAGCGCTCTACAAAGGCTACCCTTCGCCTAAGCAGATGGTGTGGGCCCTGAAGATTTCGGATAAGATCGAAGCGCTGAAAGC
>CAYSPJ010000102.1:0-18134 GCA_964432875.1 uncultured Phaeodactylibacter sp.
AGCCCGATGCACAGCCCATTGACTGCCATGAGCCGGCCGATTTGCCCTTCGTCCAGTAAGACTTCTTGCCGCATGAAAACGGGGAGGGTGGAAAAAAGCTGCATGAACGCAATAGCATTGAGCAAGGCCAAGAACAGGAAAAATACGTATTTCCGATCGCGGAATACCGAGCTGTGCACGGGCAGGTTAGCTTCCTCTTCGCTTTCTTCCTGCGGCAGGTGCCGGATAGGGAGCGCCCAACGGAAAAAAAGGGCCGCCGCGATGCAGGTCAGGCCATCAATCCAGAACAGCCAGCCGTAGCCTAGGCCGAGGGCGATCATGCCGCCAGCGGCAGGCCCCAATGCCCAGCCCAGGTTGATAGCCATGCGCAGCAGCGCTATGGCGCGCGTACGGTTGCGGATATGGCTGTAAGCGGCTATGGCAGCAAAATTGGCCGGCCGGAAGGCATCCGCGATAGTGCTTGTGATGAAGACGACCAAGCAAATGCCATAGAAAGACTCCACATAGCCCAGCGCAATGAACGCAAAGCCACTGATGAAGAGCGACCAGAACTGCGTGAAATAAAAGCCGATGCGATCGATAAGCCGACCGCCCACATAAGCGCCGAGCACAGAGCCCGCGCCAAAAGCACTCATTACCCAGCCAGTCTTGCCCAAACTGAAGCCCAGCTCTTGGGTGAGGTACACGGCTAGAAATGGGATGACCATGCTGCCTGCCCGGTTAATGAGCATCACACTCGACAACAGCCACACCTCTTTCGACAAGCCGCCGAAAGATTCGCGGTAGACACCAAAAGCCTTTTTTAACATTTTCATGGTAGTTACTTCCCGAAAAACACTGCAATATAGACAAGGTGCAACCATCTTCATCAAATAACCCCGGTATAAGCACTTATTAAAAGTGCGAAGGTGAGCACTCCTGAGGGGATGCTCACCTTCGCACTTTCAAAGCTTATAAAGCCTTAGGGCTTATTTTCACTGATTCTTTATGAGCGGGAAACGAGACTCGAACTCGCGACCCTCAGCTTGGGAAGCTGATGCTCTACCAACTGAGCTATTCCCGCATAAATGCAACAGCCTGACTGCTGCCTTTTTTTCAGGCTACAAAATTAGTCTATTTTTAGATTGCCTGCAAGGGGCAAGGCAAAAAACTTTCATCTATCCTGAAATGCGCCCCTATGAAAAACGGCGGCGCTGAAATTCAGCACCGCCGTTTTCAGGCGGATTCAAATCATGCTTCAAAAAAGCAGTGGATTTAAGCGGGTTCAGGTTGTAAGTTTATGCCCTTAATCCCGAGCATATTTTTTGGGGAGTTCCCCTTTTTCGTCTACCCATTCTGTCAGGGCATAGTAGTGGCCGCGGCCCGGCTTCTCCACTTTGACAATCAAATCTTTCTTGAAGATCAATTTTTGCAGGCTGCGGTTGAGCTGCACCTTGGTCTGGGCTTCGCCGAGCTTATTCTGCGGGTTAGCCTTGGCGATAGCAACGAGATTAGGGGTTGTCAGGAAGTGCTGTTTCTCCTGGAGGCTATTGAGGATGAATTCATCCCATTCCGACAAGGCATCGTCGGCTTTAGGCCTCCCTGGTTTTTTAGGGGCGGCTGCAGCGGCAGGTTTTTCCTTTGCCGGGCGGCCTGGTTTTTGGGGCTCCTTTGGGGTTTTCGCAGCAGCAGTAGCTTTAGCGGCGGGTTTTGTTTTAACGGGACGCCCCGGTTTTTTAGGCTCTTTTTTTGGCGTTTCGGCAGCAGCAACTACGCTAGTTTCAGCCGCAGCTTTCGCCTTAGCTGGGCGGCCTGGCTTTTTAGGCGCTTCAGCTGTCGTGGTGCTTGCTTCAGCCGTCGTTTTTGCCTTAGTTGGGCGGCCGGGTTTTTTAGGTGCATCAGCCGTCGTTTTTGCCTTAGCTGGGCGGCCGGGCTTTTTAGGTGCATCAGCCGTCGTTTTTGCTTTGGCTGGGCGCCCCGGTTTCTTAGGCGCTTCAACCGCAGCGATACTTTCTTCAGCAGCAGCCTTACGCGGCCTGCCCGCTTTTTTGGGAGCGTTTTCGGCCTTTGGCGGCCTGCCGGGCCTGCCGGGTGCTTTGGCTTTTTCCGGCTCAGTTGCGGGAGCAGTTTCCTTCGCCGGGCTGGCTTCGGCTTTTGGGGCTTTTGTCGTAGCTTCTTTGCGCGGGCGCCCACCTCGGCCGCTCGGCTTGGGTGTTGCCACTGGCTCTTCTTTCATGATAGCATCCAAAGACGGCACTGGCGCATCAGCTAAGGCTTCCAGCGCAGCACTGGCATACTGTTCCAGCTGTTGAAGGATAAGGCTGTTGTACTGTAATTGTACTTCTAATTTTCGCTGATTAGAGCGGTATTGATTTAGAAGGTCCCGAATTTCATCCGGTGATAGAGAAGAGAAATTCATATCGGCAGCATTTTATGTTTTTTATAAACTTATTGTGATAAGGTCAGCATGATGAGCGAAACGTTATTTTCAACCCAGCCGCAGGCTTTAGAAGAAGCGCCACGTAGCTAAGTGGCGGGAAAAATGCCCTGGGGGTAGAAAAGGACCGTTTTTTACTCGCGCTTAATCCTACCGAAATAAGCCTGATAAACGAACCCAACATTTATAACAACACTGGATTCCTTTATTTGCCTGCAAAGGAAGCTGTTTTTTTTTAGAATTAAAAATAAAAAACATTTTTTATTGCCGGGAAGTAGTCTCCCCTCTACTCTAAGCCAAGCGCTTGTTAAAATCATCTTGCGATGTAGAGCAGCAGCCTTGGCGATGAATTGTCAATAGGTATATCCCGCAAGGAGAGGAAGTTTTTTGTGGAGATGAATTTTTTGGAAAAGCTTTACCCTGAAAAGCTCCGAGTTGCGAGTTATGAGCCGCTTGAAGCTCAAATGCAAATTTCACTTCTTATACCCACAGGGCGTATGAGGTGGATAAAATAAACCCCGATGCCGGATAAACATGCCTCATCCGGCACCGGGGTTAGCATTGACTTATTCAAAACAAGCGGGGCCGTGGTTGTGCTCCAGGGCGCTGGGCGCAGTTGGGGCTGGCGTTTTTGCAGGCATCTTGCCTTCTTCGATCATTTCGATACGGGCAATTAAATCTTGCAGATGAAAACGCGAAACCTCATCTTTATGCCGCTTAGCTTGTTTGCTGATATCTGCTTTCAATTTATCCAAGGTAGCGCGGGCCATGGCTTTGATATCTGAACGATCGTGCTGGTTGGCGCTGAGCTGCATCAAATCGCCCATTTGAGCAATATAGGCGCGCTGCAAATTGCGGCGATAGGAATCGATGCTCTTGCCCTGATAAACCTCCTGGAAAACCCCCTGGCGGGTATCGTCAAATAAGTTTTTGAGGCTATACGCTGCCGCACCGTTGAGCGCTTCATTTTCCGACACGCGGTTGAGGCGGTTGGCTTGAAATAACAACCCCAGGGCATACTCCTGCAGGCTGCGGATATTATCCATGGTGCCGGCGGCCTGGATACGGGCCAGGATATCGGTTTGGAGCAGCCAAGCTGGAGTCTGAAAAACCTGCTGGTTGATGAAATTCACCGCTGCCGCCTGCCGGGCTTTGGGCACATGGGTATAAACTATGCCTTCCTCATCGGCCGTTTTGCTTTTCTTCCAAACGCCGCCGACATTATTGCCCACATGGCCCGTATAACGGCGCAATTGCCCGATAACCTGGCCGTACAGTTCTTCCAGTTCCGTATAGTCTTTGCCCGCCTCACTGCTCCACTCGATGAGCTGGCTGGTGATGCGCTGGAGGTTGGCGACGCCAAGCTGGCTGGCTAATACGGCATCATTGCTGAGGTCTTCGGTCTGCGCACTAGGATCTACGACGGCAAACTGCTGCTGGCCATAGTGATAGAGGGGGTTGTCCGCCCGCTCTTTGACCCAGTTGTTGAGGATGGGGGCTTCGGCTTCGGGCGAATCGGCTTCGGGGATGTATTTGTAGCCGAAGATGATCGACCAATCGTCATAAGGCCCGATTGCAGGGAACAAGCCAGCGCCTTGGTCTTCTGGTTGAGCGACGTAATTGAAGCGCGCATAATCCATGATGGAAGGCGCGACGCCCATGCGCTGTACGAAGCCAGCTTTGCGCAGGGAATCTACTGGATAAGCAGCGCTGGACCCCATGTTGTGAGGCAGGCCAAGGGTATGCCCCACCTCGTGAGCAGCTACGAAGCGGATAAGCTCACCCATGACTTCGGTGTCAAATTTGACGCTGCGCGCTGCCGGGTTGACGGCGGCAGTCTGGATCAGGAACCAATTGCGCAGCAAGTTCATCACGTTGTGGTACCAGATGATATCGCTTTCCAGTATCTCGCCGGTGCGCGGGTCGTGCACGTGCGGGCCCATGGCGTTCTGGATTTCGGTGGCTACGTAACGGATTACAGAGTAGCGCACGTCTTCCGGGCTCCAATCGGGGTCTTCTTCCGCGCTGGGCGGGTCTTTGGCCAGGATCGCATTCTTAAAGCCGGCTTTTTCAAAAGCCGATTGCCAGTCTTCTACGCCTTTCTTGAGATACGGGCGCCACTCTTCCGGCGTAGCCGGGTCGATGTAATAGACGATGGGCTTGACTGGTTCTACCAGCTCGCCCCGCTTATAGGCTTCGACGTCTTTGGGCTCCAGCCGCCAGCGGGTGATATAGCGGCGCTTGGCAGCCTTTTGTTCGTCCAGCCCGTAATCGACTTGCTGGAAGGAGAAATAACCCACGCGCGCATCGTAAAAGCGCGGCTGCATGGGCTTTTCCGGCAACAGGATAAAAGATTGGTTCATCTCTACCGAAAGCGTGCCCGTAACCTGGTTGTCGGGCAATTTATCGCCAGTAAAGGTCAGCAGATGGCGCACTTCTACATTTTCTGGGAAGGACTTGATGTTGTTGATGAAGCTGCGTTTGCCATCCAGGCTTTTAATGCCAAATTGTCGGCGCTGCCCGTCCGATAGCGGGCCGATCATCGCAACGTCGGTGGTAAAGAGCGGGCTGATGTCTATCAAGGCCGCTGAGCTGTCTTTATTGAAAGCCAAGCGTTCGAAAGACATGATAATGGGTTCGAAATTGTTGTTGCGCACTGATTCATAAATCGGCTTGCCTTCAGTGGCTACGTTATTGTAAGACACCGAACGGAGCAGGATGCGTTTGTCCTTTGCTTGCCAACGGATGACTTGCTGGGGCCGCGAGCGCATGCCCGCCCCGCCAAAGCTGAGGTTTTTCACATAACCTGAAATACGGCTGGTGACCAGGATTTCTTTCTCCATGAGCCCCAACGGCAATTCGAAATAGTATTTCTCATCGACTTTATGCACGATAAAAAGCCCGCTATCCGTCACGGCTTTTTCAGTGATAAAATCGGCATAGCCCTTTTCCTTCGGGCCTTTTTTGCTGTCTTTTGCCTCTTCTTTACTTTCCGTGGCTTCTTTACTCTCCTCCTGTGCGTTCAGGCAGAAGGAGGGCGTTAGCAGGAGGGCGAAGAGGAAAATTAGCAAGCGTAAGTGATTAGGTTGCATTTTATTCGTTTTTTATGTTGCGCGGCAAAAATAGTGTTTTCCGAGAAAAACGGAAGCAGTGTTCGACAATAACCGCCAGGACGTCGGCAATCCCGCCAAAAGGGCCGTCCTGCCCTCCCGGTAGCAAGGTGCCAATAAGCGCTTGTTCAGGTTTTATCCTTCGAGCCGAAATGACCACTTTTTCGCTTATGCTGCTTTGCGCAAACGGGCTTTGAAGCAAGGTGGGCTGAAAACTAAAAAACAGGAGCGCGCCAGGCTTCAACTGCCGCTTGGCCAAGGGGCAAAGGGATGAAACCCCAAAGCCAAAACCTGGCCCGGGATTTCATCCCTTAACCGCTGCTTTTTATTCGACATCTTACGCGGGGGATTACCCTGGGCTAAAATGCCGTGCAGCATGCGCCTTTGGCTGCCCTGAACTATAAGGGTTCAAAGCGCGCCTGGAAGAAACGCAGGCGCTTGGGCTCGTACACCATTTTCAGGCCCTTGCTAGCCTCGCGCTGGCTATAGACCTCCTGTACCGACTCGGCCACTACGTCCATGTGCGCCTCGGTATAAACGCGGCGGGGGATGGTCAGGCGGGTGAGCTCCAGCTTGGGATGGCGGTGTTGCCCGGTCTGCGGGTCGCGGCCAGCACTGACGATGCCGCGCTCCATGCTGCGGATGCCAGAGTCGAGATAAAGCTCAGCGGCCAGCGTCTGCCCCGGGAAGGAATCCTGCGGGAGGTGTGGGTAGAAGCGGCGGGCATCCAGGAAGATGGCGTGGCCGCCCACTGGCAGTACGATGGGGATTTCCCAGTCGATGAGCAGCTGCCCAAGGTAGAGCACCTGGCCCACGCGGGCGCGGATGTGGTCGTCCTGCACGGATTCCTGGATGCCGATGGCCATCGCCTCCATATCGCGGCCGGCCATGCCGCCATAGGTATGCAGGCCTTCGTACACCACCACCATATTGCGCAGCTCGTCGAAGCGCTCTTCATCATTGACTGCCAGCCAGCCGCCGATATTGACCAGGTGGTCTTTCTTGCCGCTCATCCAGGCGCCGTCGGTATAGTTGCAAAATTCTTTGAGGATTTCGGCCACAGGCTTGCCAGCATAGCCTTCTTCCCGCTGTTGGATGAAGTAGGCGTTTTCCACCATGCGCGTAGCATCCAACAACAGCAGGATGCCATACTTATCGCACAGCGCGCGCAGGGCTTTGACATTGGCCATGCTCACGGGCTGCCCGCCGGCCATATTGACCGTACCGGCCAGGCTGACGTAGGCGATGTTTTCAGCGCCTTGCTTCTTGATTAAATCCTCCAATTTATTCAGGTCGATATTGCCTTTGAAAGGGTGGAGGTTTTCCGGGTCGTGCGCCTCATCGATGATGACGTCGGCGAAGATGCCGCCGGCCAGTTCCTGGTGCAGGCGGGTGGTGGTGAAGTACATATTGCCCGGCACGTACTGCCCTTTCTTGATGAAAGCCTGGCTGATGAGGTGTTCGGCGCCGCGGCCCTGATGGGTGGGCACCAGGTAGCGGTAGCCGTAATATTGCTGCACGGCCTGCTCCAGATGGTAGTAGTTGGCGCTGCCGGCATAGGCCTCGTCACCCAGCATCATGCCTGCCCACTGGCGGTCGCTCATGGCGCTGGTGCCGCTGTCGGTCAGCAAATCGATATAAACATCTTCCGAGCGCAGCAGAAAGGTGTTGTAACCCGCTTCGCGGATGGCGCGCTCGCGCTCTTCTCGGGTCGTCATACGGATGGGTTCGACCATTTTAATCTTCCAGGGCTCAGCCCAGGAGCGCCGCCCGGCCTGCTCGCCCATCGTCTTGAATCGGTGAGGCATATTGGTTTGGTTTTATTTCGTTAGCAAAACTGCGCGATGATAGGGAAAAGGCAGGAGATGGGGGAAGACTTTTGTCACCGGGGGAGGGTGATATATGTTTTCAGGTTCAGGGGGGGATAAGGTGGTTTATTCCCCCTCAGAAGCAAGTATCCTGTTATAGAAATTTTGGTCTATCCAAAAGCCGATTGTTCGGAGTTCATCTAAAAAAGGCTTGACCGCATCAATATGCCCAGCTTTTTTTAGCTAAGAGATGATGCCAATAAGCCCAACTGTGGGGATGCCCAATTCACGGGCTTTTAGCCGTCCTCGCTTTTCATCGATGATGAGAATATCTGCAGCAGTTTCCAAGGCAAGAGCAATGGCTTCGCTTTCGCCAAGATCAAGAGTGTTGTTCAAGGTTTGAACCATTGTCAGATTGCTAGCCTGCCGCACCTGTATCTATGAAGCTTCTCGAATCTTGGAGATGTCGTAACCATGAGCTTCTAATGCAGTCAATTCTTCGAATACAGCATTTGGGAGGATGACTTCAGCAAACAACTCTTGCAGCAAATCGAGCTTGCCAACGCGGAACAGGCTGCTTATCGCAGTTGTATCAGATACGACAACCATCACTTGTTGATAGATTCCAATGTTTTGAGGTCTTCTTGGTAATCGTCCCAATCATAGTGCATGGCAATCTGATGTTTAGCCAGCAAATCTTGGAAAGCCGCGATAGGCAAGCCTGAAAAACGGCGGGCTTGCCCGAACGTGAAAACATTTTTCTCGAATAGTACCAAGGCCAACTTGATGCGGAATTCTTCTTCGCTCAAATTGGTCTGGCGGATGATATGATCTGATATGACAATTGACATGCGGCACGGTTTTATAATAATAACTCGAAAATAAGGCTTCAGATTCTTATCGGGCGAAGTTTTTTCGACGGAGCATCAGAAATGTGCTGCCCCTCCTACCGCACCAACCGCACCACCCCTTCCGCTCCGCTAAGCGTCAGCTGATTCCCTTGCAGCACGTAGCCATCCATGGCCGGCAGGAGCTGGGTCAATTGTATCGCGAAAGGGGAATCGCAACAGATGCGCGTACACATGATCCTGTCGATCCGGATGCGCCCCGGGGCGGGCAACTGGTAATTCCCGCCACAGTCGTTGACATCCAAGCGGAATTGCAGGCTGCCGTCTTCCCAGAAGTTCAGGATGTATTCCGCTTCGGCCAACTGTTGGCTCTCGCCCGTGGCTTGGATGCTCGCCACGCGCCACAGCCCCGGCACGGCATCGATGCTCCGGCTCTTTTGGCAAGCGCTGAAGGCAAGAATCCAGCCGAGGGCTAACAAGATTGAATGTTTCATCGTTCGGTCAGTATTTGGTGTCCCTGCAAATATACGAAAAATTGGCGAGTTTTGCAAAGCTGCGGCAAGTCTCGCTGGGGCCACATTTTGAATCCAGCCGACAATTCCGAGGAAATTCTTCCGGCCTGCTTAGCTGCCCTACAGGAAGGCTGTACATTTTGCAGCCCTCAGGGTTGAGTAGCAATTCTTGGCTTCCGACTTTTGCCTCGGCCGCCAATCTCACGTTAGAAATAGTGTGTCGCCGAACTACTTTGGCAAAGAAGTTGTTAAAGACCGAAAAGCATCAGATAGAAATGACCGATCAACAGATATACTCTAAGTTATTTTTGCTAAATTCTGAGCAACTCAAACAAGACTTGCTCAGCTATCTGGAATATTTGCTAAGCAAACAGTTCCATGAAGAGGAGGCAGCCGCTAAAAAATCTCCTCAATTCGGTTGCGCCAAAGGAAAATTCCGCATGTCAGCCGATTTCGACGCGCCTCTCGATCACTTTAATGACTATCTGCCCGAATGAATATTTTGCTGGATACGCACGCCTTAATATGGTTTTTTGATGGCAATGTAGATTTTGGCGACAAGGCCAGAAAGGCTGTTGAGCACCCTGGTAATACATGCTATGTGAGTGTAGTGAATTTCTGGGAGATTGCTATCAAGCTGAGTATCGGCAAGCTCGACATGGATTTTTCGATGGAAGATTTGCAAAGGCTAGTATGGGAAAATGGCATGGAAGTACTTCCGATTAAGATAGAACATACTTTTCTGTTGAGGACTCTTCCCTACCATCATAAAGACCCTTTCGATCGACTGCTTTTTTCCCAGGCACTATCGGAGCAAATGGATATTATCAGTCGCGATGAAATATTTGATAGCTATACAGCTGATCAATCCATCCAGCGAATTTGGCGTTGAGGCGCTATCGCGCCATGGATCCCTCCTCCGCGCTGCATCACCCCAATCGCTACCCCTCATTGCAAGCCCCCGCATTTTGAATCCAGCCGACAATTTTCAGGATATTCTCCCAACACGTTTTGCCGCCCGGCAAGAAGGCCGTACATTTCGTGCCCGAAAAAATGGGATTATCAAAAACAAAGCGCTCGCCAATACAGGGCTGCCATAAAAACGAACCGGAAGATGTCCAAAATTTACGCAACTATCGCTCTCGCCCTTTTCATGCCGCTGTTCGCACAGGGGCAGATCAGCTTTACCAACGCCAACGAGCGCCTGGCCGACCCCAACGTCCGCAGCGGCGTCGCCATCGCGGTGGCGGATATGAACGGCGATGGACTGGACGATATCGTTCGCCTGGCGCAGGGGCGCAACCTGATGATCGAATATCAGCAGACCGGGGGCGCTCAATTCCTTAGCGATAGCCTCGGGCCAATCGCCAACCAAAGCCAGTGGAGCATCTGCATCGCCGACCTGGACAACGACGGCTTCAACGAAGTGCTCGCTGGCGGCCGCTACGATGGCGTCAAGTTGATCCGGACCCAAGATGGAGGCAGTTCTTATGCCATCAGCACCCTGCCCGGCCCTAATATGTTCGTGCAGGCCACCAATCTGGTGGACATCAACAACGATGGCTTCGTCGATTATTTTGCTTGCCACGACGATGCCGAGAGCCGCATCTGGGCCAATGATAGCCTCGGCAACCTCATCCCCGCCGACCACTGGATCGACATGACTACCGTGCCGGCTTCTGACAATTCTGGCAACTACGGCAGCGTTTGGACTGATTTTGACAACGATGGCGACCTCGACCTCTACATCGCCAAATGCCGCCAAGGCGTCAATAACCCCGCCGACCCCCGCCGCATCAACGCCCTCTTCGTCAATGATGGCAACGGCAACTTCACCGAAATGGCCGCGGATTACAACCTCAAAATCGGGGCTCAATCCTGGACGGCCGAATTTATGGATATCGACAACGACGGCGATCTGGATTGCTTTATCACCAACCACGACCAGCCCAGCATGCTGCTGGAAAACGACGGCAGCGGGGTCTTTACTGATATCACCGCTACCAGCGGCATCATCGTACAGGGGCTGCCCATCCAGGCCATCATGCGCGATTTTGACAACGATGGCTTTATCGATTTGCTGGTAGCGGGCACCCGCCACCACCTCTTTCGCAATAATGGCGATAAAACCTTTACCGAAATCACCGGCCTTTTCGACAACAACTGGATCGAATCCTTTGCCATCGGCGACCTCAACCACGATGGCTGGCTGGACATTTACGCTGGCTACGCCCAGGTTTATACTACCCCCAGCAATATCGACGACGTGCTATGGCTCAATACGACGGCCAGTGGCAATAACTTCCTGACCGTAAACCTGATCGGGCAGCAGAGCAACCGCAACGGCATTGGCGCGCGCTTGGAGCTCTACGGCCCCTGGGGCGTCCAGGTACGCGAAGTGCGCGCGGGCGAGAGCTACGGCATCATGAATTCCTTTGCCCAGCACTTTGGCCTAGGGCAAAACGCACGGGCCGATTCTCTCATCGTGCGCTGGCCCAGCGGCATCGTAGACCAATACGAAGAGGTGGCTGCCAACCAGTTTATCGAATTGCTCGAAGATGCCTGCACTTCACCGGAGGCTTTTATCATCCAGGAGGGCCCCAGCACGATTTGCAGCGGGGACACGGTCTACCTCTACGCTCCTGAGGGCTTCCTCTACCAGTGGAGCACTGGCGACACGACGCAGTCCATTGCGGTGACGGAGGCGGGCAGCTACAACGTGACCATCACCGACGGCTCGCCCTGCTTGGGGGTATCACCCAATGTGAGCATCGTGGTCAACCCCGTGGAAATGCCGTTCATCACCGTCGAAGGCGAGCTGGAGTTTTGCGCCGGCGGCTCGGTCGTGCTGGTCGCCTCAGAGGCAGCGGGCTACCTGTGGTCCACTGGAGAGGACGAGGCTTCCATCGTAGTGGCCGAGAGCGGCGAATACACCGTCACGGTACAAGGGCTATGCGAAACCTTTACCTCTCCGCCAGTGAGCGTGGCAGTCTTGCCCGCACCTGCTCCCGAAATAGACTCGGTTGTTCAGGTCGATGAGCTGGCTATACTGGCAGTCAGCGGCAGCAATGTATTCTGGTATGCCGGGCCGGCCGGGGGCGAACCGCTGGCGGCCGGCAATGTGCTGATGACGCCCATCGCTTCGGATACGGTTTTCTATGCCGAGAACGTGGAGCTATACCCCGGCACGTCCTTTTCCGTGGGCATGGCCGCCCACCAGGGCAGCGCCTATAGCGGCAACCAGTTCAATTCGGGCGTCGTTTTTGATTGCTTTAGCCCGTTTACGCTGCATACCGTCAAAGTCTATACGGATACTGAAGGCAGCCGCGTGATCGAATTGCAGGATGCCGGGGGCACCGTTTTACAAAGCAAAGCAGTGGATATCCCGGCAGGCGAGCAGGTCATTGAGCTGGGCTTTGAAGTCTTGCCCGGCACCGATCTGTTCCTGACGACCAATACCGCGCACAACGACTCCATTTTTGGCTACGCCAGCCCGCGCTTGCAACGCGCGAGCACGGGCATCGAATACCCCTATGTAGCGGGGGAGCTGGCTGCGCTGAAAACCTCCAGCCTGGGGTCCGACCGCTACTATTACTTTTTTGACTGGCAGATCCAGGCGCCGAGCTTCGAGTGTGTCAGCGAGCGCATCGCCGTCAGCGTAGAGGTGGTGGTCGGCAGCCGTGAGGCCGTGTCCGGCGCAGGCCTGCTGCGTGTAGCGCCCAACCCGACGGATGGCGCCCTGGTGCTGCTCCTGCCTGCCCAGCGGCAGGGAGCGGCTATTCTGCGGGTGCTGGATGCTACTGGCCGCCCGGTGGCGCAGGCTGTGGTCCCCGGCGAAGCAGAAGATTTCCGCCTGGATATGTCGGCTCTGCCAGCGGGGCTGTATTATCTCCAGCTGGCCGCGGGAGCGGAAATCTGGGTTGGGAAGGCCGTCAAGAGATAATCGCAGGCGCGGCTCATTAGTCAGGAGTTCATCGCTCCCGCGCTGCGGGCTGGTACGCATCTTCAGGGCTAGGAGTTGCTTACCAGCTTGAGGGGGGCTGTTACCGGCCTCTCACTACCCTTTCCACCCACTCCCCCTCGCTCGTAGCCATGCGCAGGAAGTACAAGCCAGGCTGGGGCAAAGCGACGGAATCGAGCGGGCCGGCCCAGCGGCGGATCAGGCGACCCTGAGCGTCGTAGAGGCGCGTTTCCAGCAAGCGCACGCCTGCGGGCAACACCAGGTGGACCGTGCCATCAGCAGTCGGGTTGGGGAAGAGGCGGGCGTCGCGCAAGGAGGCAGACCGGGCCGTATTGGGCAGCGGGAATTCCGCTTCCAGGTGGCGCTCCGCCATGAGCACAGGGGCGTTGTCCATGCTTTGGAACATCTGGTGGAAAGATTCGATTTCCGGGCTGGATACCGTAAAAATAGGGGCCAACCACTTGGGCGGCAGGGCATGGTAGTAAACGCGGGCCGAAACCTCCACCGGGCCGGCATAAGCCTGGGTGGGGATGTGAAAATGCAGCACGTCACCGCCCGAGCCTTCCTGGCCGTTGGCATAATTGAAGTCGGGGTCGGACAAAGCGCTGCCCACGATGCGCGTCGTGTCGTAGACCGGATGGGCGGCAGAGAAGCCCAGCGGCGGCAGGCGGTTGTCTTTAAGCATGGTATGAGCATTCATCAGCAGCACGGTAAAATCTCCGGCCTGGCTGCCCGCGGCCATTTCGTAAATCTGTACCTGCTCGGGGCGGTTGATGATGTGGTGATGGGGCTCTACCCCGGGGTTTTCATCCACAAGTTCGTAATTGCTGTTGAATCGGCCGGAATGGAAAAGCGTGTCGCCTGCTGCGGTGCGCACGACAAACTCGACGAACATGCGGCGGGCGGGATAGCCGGAGGGCAGTTTGTGCCCGGCGCGGTTGGTCAGCTTCAGTTGGAAATAAGCGGTATCGCCCTCTGCCCCCAGCCAATCCAGCTGGGTATGGAGCGATTGGTTTTGCAACATATCAAAAGTGGCGGCGATGGAGCGGTCGAAATGCTCGGGCAGGGCGCTCAGGCCGAGCTCTTCGCGGTACTCCTTCATCAATTGCAACATGAAGGTATTGGCCCCCGCCAGGGTATGCATGCCATAAGGCGAGCGCGCTTCCAGGAAAAGGTAATTGGAGGAAATGACGACCGGCTCTTCCAGGCGGGGCATGTGGCAGGCCTGGCAGGAGACCTCTTGTTCTTCGTAAGCCGAGTTGAGCCACTCGTGGTAGGTGGCCTGTTCCACGAAAGTGGTACCAGTAAACTGCCCGTCGGTGCCAATAGATTCGGTGATGAGCGTGTGGCAGGAAGCGCACAAGCCGGCGTCGGTGATGTGTTTGCCGAAAACGGGGGTCATGCCTACAAACTCGGCCATCGGCGCTTCGAAGGGCAGGAAGTAGGGCCCATAGACCACGCGGTTGGTATCGAAATTGATGTGGCCGGAATGAAGCTCCCCGAGCTGCTCTTCGCTGATTTTATGGCAAGCTGAGCAGGAGACGCCGTCGAGCCCCACGGCATCTTCCAGCAGGTCGTCTATGGTATAGTGCTCATGGCCGCGCAAGATGGCGGTATAATGCCCCATCGGGGCGTGGCAGGAAGTGCATTTGGTTTGGATTTCCGCGCTGAAGGCGGGATTGGCCAATATCTCGTGGCTCACCTTGGCGCGCCAGAAAGGGTCTTTGGCCGAATTGGCCATCAGGGTAGCGCTCCACTGATCGTGCATGTTCACATCATTGCCAAAAAAGTCCACCAGGGCATTTTGGCTGGAATCGTAGCCGTGGCAACCGGAGCAGGTGCTGGCCACCGGGAAGATGATGGAAGAGTCGATGGGCCCATCCAGAATCATCCGCAGCAGTTCCAACTCGGCTTTGGTATGGAAGTTGCTGGCCTGGTTGCTGATGGGCAGAAGGGCCGCGGCGGCAATCGCCAGGCCGATGAAGGTGGCGAAGAGTAGTTGCTTGTACATGTGCTTGTCTTGTGTGCGGCGCTAAAGGTCGGTTTTTAGGGCGTACTTCAGTCCGCCTGTTTTTATGCAAAGGCGCATATCACCCCGCCCATCAGGGCAAAAACAATCGCCCAATATCCGACGTGGATGGCCGTATATCGCCAGCCCCGCCGCTCAAATAGCGCATTGATGCCCACCACGGGCCAAACGCCGACGATAGCAGTCATGAAACCATGGAAAGCGCCGTGCTTGAAAGTGCGGAAATTGCCGCCGTATTTAGCCAGATAAGCAGCCGCATCCTCCTGGGCCGCGCTGCCCGCCCCCGCATCGGCCACCAGCGACATCACGTGGATGGCATGCAGCACGATGGGCATGATAAATATGGCCAATAGCAATCCTAATAGCCAGGTGAAACCGAAAATGCGCGCCATGCTGCCCTGGCGCAGCTGCGCCTCGTCCAGACCGGCATGTTTCATCCAAGCTTTGCCAAAAGTTTTGTCGTTGTAATACGCAAAGCCTACCACCAAAGGGATGAGGCTGGTGCTGAGTACGATGATCCAGTTGAGTTCCGTCATGTGGTGTCGGTTTTTTTTTATTAAATTTTGGCCAGTAAGGTAAGTATATTTTTCTGGTAGCGGCAATGTGTAGGTTTCAAAATTTGCCCGCTACGCTGCCTTTCCCGCCTGCTGCGGTTGACATTTTTTTTGTATCTTGCCCTGCAAACCGTTTGGCCCTAAATCATTTCCGATGAAACTCCATTGGTCCGCCCCGCTTTTCGCGCTAATATTGCTGCTGTCCAGCTGCCACCGCCAGCCCGAGCCGGACTGGGAAGGGGTGTGGTATTTGGAGAATTCACTCCTCTTTAAACCCCTTCAATTCAATGAGGAAACCGAGATACATCCACCAGATGGCCTGCCTGTCAGAGCAAAACTGCCCCAAGACACGACCTGCATGCTGTATGATGAGTTCAACACGCTGGAAGTGCGCGATGGCAAAGCGGTCTGGAACCGTGGCAGCCTGGCCCGGCCTGGTTGGCCCGTCCAGATTAATACCCGCAAGAAATATCTGGAAGTGGGGAAACACGGCAATTGTCGCTTTCGTTTCTCCTACGCCTTTCGCAACGACAGCCTCCTGTTATATAAAGAGGACGAGGACGAGGAAATGAAGCTTCTATACGGCGACGAGGAAATTATACACTTTGTCGGTAAAAAAGTGGAGGAAGAAAACCGGGATTGGGTTAGGGAATATTTTACCGAAACGGAAATCCCTCTTAGGTATCCGGTCGTTGCCGGGCAAGGCGAGCGGCTGACTGTAGATTATGAGGAGGATATGATTTTTTTTGCTGGAATATCACATGACTTTAATGCTGCCTGTTTCTTTAGCCATAAAATCAAATTGAGCGGCGCAAACAAATTTATTTCCTTGAGCGAAATGGGCTTTTTAAAACGACGCTTCCTGGAAGGGCGCGACAACCGGGTATTCATCTATGCCTTGACTAGCCTTCATCAAACATGGCTGACGCACCTCGCCGAAGCGCTCGAAAAAGAAGGGCTGGCGGAGCGGAGCTTCCTCTGCGCCATAGATACCACCCGCCAGGGGTTCGACCAGATCAGGTGGGTCAACATCAAGCAACTGGAAGAAACGGGGGTGATGCCGCAGTATGACCCTTGGCGCTGGCAAGGGTTCTGACATCGGGAAAGCGATTAGGCTCGTTGCAATAGAGCCGCTTTAAGGAAGGCACTTGCAGGTTTAGGCAGTATTACGTATATTTGTGTTTGAAGCGAAGAGAATGTCAGTAATTACGATTGAGACATGAACTGGACAACCTACATCTCCTCCGACCCGGCGGTACTCTATGGCAAGCCCGCCATCCGTGGCACCCGTATTGGCGTAGATTTAATCCTCGAAAAAATGGCTGCCGGGCAGACTATCCCTGAACTGCTAAAGGCATACCCTCATTTGAAAGAAGAGCAGATTCTGGCCTGCCTGGCTTTCGCCGCCGATGCCATCAAGAATGAAGTAGTTTACGAATTGCCAGCTGCATGAGGATCGTTGCTGATGAAAGCGTAGATTTCCTCATCATCGAATCGCTACGCCGAGCAGGCTTTGAGGTCTTTTCTATTTTAGAAGAGCTTCCAGGTTGTCCTGACGAAGAAGTACTCGCCACCGCTCGCCGACTGGAAGCCTATCTTATCACCGAAGACAAAGATTTCGGCGAGCTGACCTACCGGCTTAAGAAGCCGAGCTACGGAATATTGCTGCTACGGATGCCCGCAGAAGCCAGCGAAACCAAAGCTACTCAGGTTTTAGACGTCATTCAAAAAATCCCTGGACGGCTCTGGGGAAAGTTTTCAGTATTGGAACTATCAAAGTTGCGCATCAGAGAGATGAAACCGTGAGCACGCTTATTATTCAGGCAGCCCCAGTCCCTGGCTCTTACCTGCTGCTTCATGTCGCCCCGCATCACTATAGGCTACTAGCTAGACTACACCCAGCGCCCCCAACTCCCCTTTCAACTGCCCCGGCGATTCGAAGCGGATGGCCTGCAGGCCCAGCTCCAGCGCTGCCTCTACGTTGTGGCGGTTGTCGTCGATGAAGACCGCCTGGGCGGGGTTGACCGCGTAGCGCTCGAAGAGGAGGTGGTAGATGCGCGGGTCGGGCTTGATCAGCTTCTCCTCGCCGGAGACGACGATGCCCTCGAAGAGCTGCAGGAAATCGAAGCGGGCGCGGGCCACCGGGAAAGTCTCGTGGCTCCAGTTGGTCAGGGCATAGAGGCGGTGTTCCTGCCGCTCGTGCAGCTGGCGCAACAACTCGACGGTCTCCTCGATGGGGCCGCCCAGCATCTCTTCCCAGCGGCCGTAGTAGGCGCGGATCTCCGCTTCGTATTGCGGCCAAAGGCGCACCCGCTCTTCCGTGGCCTCGGCCAGGGGGTAGCCCGCGTCCTGCTGCACGTTCCAGTCGTGATTGCAGACCTCGCGGAAAAAGAAGCCCCGCTCCTCCTCATCGGGCATAATCTGACGAAAAACGTACTCGGGGTTCCAGTCGATGAGCACCCCGCCTAAGTCGAAGATGATGGTCTCTATGGCGTTTTTCATGGCTTTCGCGATTAGTGAAGGGGCAAAGGTAAAGGATTGGGCGGATATTTCCGCTCCGGGGTTTGAGAAGTGTCTGTCCATTTAGTCAAGTGTCTGATCTTTAGCGTTCGAGAGCAAGGCTTGCGAAGGTCCCAAAACCGGAGTTTACTCCACGAAGCGTGGGGTAAGGGGCCCTACGCTGAAGTCGAGGATTTTGGGGCCGAGCGTAACGCAGCTATCGGACTATAAAGACAGACACTATCCAAACCATCAGCTCCCCCTAGCATTATATCCATCAATGCCTGAGCCCTCCAAGCCATTTCAGATTACGCCATCCATACGCAAGCGCTTGAGGTGACATCTGCCCTCGCGTTTTCAGATTACACCATCCACACACTTGGAAGTGCCCGGGGGG
>CAYSPJ010000103.1:0-17970 GCA_964432875.1 uncultured Phaeodactylibacter sp.
GCCTGTTGGCGGAGAGCATCTTTCTTTCCGGTGGTCTTTTCCATGGTGCGGTTTTGGTTAGGGGCGTAAACCATACATCCCGGGCAAAATTAAACTTAAATGGAAAGGCTAGCGATGATTTTGGTCAGTGGGGGGGCTTGCTGTAGCGGATTGTTCCTGAAAGTGATGAGCTTGCTCTATCAACCTGTGCAAAGCATTCAAAAAAGCCAGGAAAAACCGCTTCGATTGCCACCGCTGATTAAAACCGTCCTGAGCTATGCCCGGCCAGCGGAGGTGGGGGTCTGCCATTTTTGTGGCTTTCAGGGGTTGGGCGGCGACTGCGGAATTGCGGCCCAGAGGGCAAGTACATCCCCCTCAAAACAACCGCAGCTGCTTGGCCAGTTTGGGATAAAACACCCCCCACGATGACAAAAGTATTGCCCGGCGCTGATGCCATTGCTAGTGCTGACGGCATTAAATAACCGATTATTTTAAACAGAAGTAGTATCTTGATAATCAAGACAGCACCACTACTGCCAACTGCCTTCCCGCTCTCGCTGCGCTCGTCCGGGATGTACCAGCTTCGCTCCAACTGCCAACTGCCCTACTATTTACTGCCAACTGCACTAGGCAGAGCCAGGCCAGGCTCATCCCTCAAAGCCTTCGCTAAAAAACTCCGCCAGAGAAATATCTAGTGCCCCATGAACGAAGTTCTTGCACACCCAAGCCTTGCCCTTTCACCGCCATGCTGCGTTGCTCATCGGTCGCGTAGCTTCGGCTATGCTCCCTCTTCGCGCCTTGCCTGGCGGCGAAATGGCGGCGGCTTAATGTTCAACAACTTCATTCATGGGGCACTAGCGCCTTCAGGACTTTCAGCAGGCTACTGAACCGCAGGTCCTCGCCGTTCTCGTAGCGCCCGTATTGGGAGCGGCTGATGTCGTTTTGCAATGAACCATATTCCCATCAAAATCATTGAGCTATAAAACAACCAGCCATGCCATACCTCAGCATCTTCGCCAGCGACAAAATCCGGATGCACGCCAACGGCCAGACGGTTGATGGGCTGGGCATCGCCACCGAGCCTTTCCTCACGCTCCCCCTCGAGGTGGCTGATGCCGTCCTGCTGGAGGCGGTGCAGGAATGCTTCAAACACTCCGGGCAAGAGCTGCCCTACGAAGCTTGGGCGGCAGGCGATACGGCTGCCTACTACGCCAAGCTGGGCGTGGCCTCCCGCCAGGCGCTGGGCCGCGGGCTGGATGTCCTCCAGGAAAACGGCCGCTACCTCCTCACGCCTATTGATGCCAAGGGCTTGTTCGGCGAGCCGGCCGAAGTGGATGAGGCAGGGTTGCTGGCGGGTATCCGGCGGGGGCTGGGGTTGGTGGGTTAGAGCGGTACTTTGGAGGCTTCACAAGGCGCCTACAACCAGTCGAGTTTGAATGCTCCTGGCATCAACTCCTGGTTTCGGTACCAAAGCCGCCGCCAGGCTGAGCCACGGATTATCAGCAACATTTATGCAAATCGATTAGCGTAAATCATGCAAATCAATTAGCAGGATTTATGCAGATCAATCAGTGAAGTTTATGTGAATTTGCAGTGAGCAAACCATGGAAGCATGATCATTCAACGGCAAATACGGCAACACTCGGAGGAATTGGCGCGGTTTTTCCCGATTGTCAGCCTCACCGGGCCGCGGCAAGAGCGTATTATAAGTTCGGGGCGATTTTTTGAGAACCTGATCCTGGCAGAGCGCCTGAAGCATGGCCACCATACGGGCTACCCGCCCCGGCTCTATTTCTACCGAGATAGCAATCAGGCCGAACTTGCCTTGTTTTAGCGCCAGCGGGCTTTCCCCTCCACCTTGCCGCCACCCTAAATTAAAGCCCCCCTTTTTTTGTAAGTTCTTACACCGCATACCTTACACGGCCGCGCAATCCCTCTCCAAAGTTAGGCGGGTAGCCTTGGTTGCTACCCTCGGCTTCAAGCCCCTTCACCCCCACCAAGCAAGTGTTCGCGCAAAACAAAATCACCAGTCTTGCGTTTTATCAAAAAATATTTTTAGATAAGCCTAAAAAAATATTATCTTTGCCACGAAAACCCTTTTTTTACATGGAAATTTCACACACGGAAGAGAACTATCTGAAGGCTATTTTCAAGCTATCTGAGCAAGACGGCAGGCCTGCCAGCACCAATGCTATTTCAAGCGAAATCAATATCAGTGCGGCTTCGGTGACGGATATGATCAAGCGGCTGGCGGAAAAGGAGCTGATCTATTATGAGAAATACAAAGGCGCAACCCTGACCGAGGCAGGCCGCCGCATTGCCACCCACCTCATCCGCAAGCACCGCTTGTGGGAGGCTTTTTTGGTCGATAAGCTGGGCTTCACCTGGGATGAGGTGCACGAGATTGCCGAGCAGTTGGAGCATATTAAATCCCCTGCTCTGGTCGAGCGGCTCGATCAGTTTTTGGGCTTCCCCAAATTTGACCCCCACGGCGACCCCATACCTGATGCCGAGGGCAATTTTGCCTTCCGCAAGCAAATCCCGCTACTGGAATTGGCGGTAGGCGAGCAGGGTGTCATCGTGGGGGTACAAGACCATAGCGCGGCCTTTCTACAATATCTGGCGCAAAAGCAGTTGGTGCTGGGCACCTCCGTCAAGGTGCTGGAACGCTTTGAATACGACGAATCCCTCCAGATCGAAATCAATGGCAGCCCGGGGCAAACCCTGTCCAAAAAGGTATGCCAAAATTTATTTGTACAAAAACAGTAACAGCAATGATAAGCAGGACCATCGTTCTCGCTCTGGGGCTAGCCTTAGCTGCTGCGGGGGCCGCCCAGGAAAGGCCGCTGGTGGTAGCCAGTGCCTCTATTTTTGCCGACATGGCGGAAAACATCGGCGGCAATCTGATTGAAGTGCGGTCTATCGTTCCGATCGGCGGCGACCCGCATACCTACGAGCCCACCCCAGCCGATGCCCAACTGGCAGGCAAAGCCGCGCTAGTCCTCAAAAACGGGCTCACTTTTGAAGGTTGGATTGATGGCTTAATCGCCAATGCTGGCCCCCAGGCCCAAGTCGCGACCATCACTCAGGGCATCCAGGCGATTGAAAGCGCGCAGTATAAAAATGCTACCGACCCGCACGCCTGGATGGATGCCAGCCTGGGCCTGGTTTATATCGAAAATATCAAAAAGGCACTGCAAGCATTAGACCCGGACAATGCAGCGGTTTACGAATTTAACTACCGGGCCTACCGGCAGCAACTAGAAGACCTGGACGGCTATATCCGGCAGGCCATTGAGCAAATACCGCCGCAGCAGCGGGTGCTCATCACTTCCCACGATGCCTTCCGCTACTACGGCCGCCGCTACGGCATAGAGGTGCAGGCGCTGCTGGGTACTTCTACCGATGTCGAAGCCCAAACCGCTGACATCCTGCGCCTGAGCCGAGCCATCAAGGAAAGCGGGGTGCCCGCAGTCTTCATCGAGACGAGCGTCAACCCCAAGCTGTTGCAGCAAATCGCCAAAGACAACCGCGTCAGGATTGGAGGGCAGTTGTATTCTGACTCTATCGGCAGCAAAAACAGCCCTGCTCCTACCTATCTGGATATGCTAAAACACAATACCGACACGATTGTAGCGGCGCTAAAAGAGAAAATTTCCGATGATGAGCTGGAGGATAAGCCCGGCACCACTGGCCGTACTTTCCTGCTCTACGGCTTGATTGGCTTGGTGCTGCTCGGCGGCTTTCTGCTGGTAGCCCGCAAATTAAACGGATAATGCCAAAAAACATGAATGAAAAAACCATAACCATCGAGGGGCTGTCCGTCTCCTACGGCAAAAAACGGGCGTTGACGAACCTTTTTCTGGAAATCGGCAGCGGGAAAATCTACGGCCTGCTGGGCCCCAACGGCGCCGGGAAATCCACTTTATTCAAGGCTATCCTGGGGCTCATCAAGCCTAATGCCGGCAAGGTGCTCGTGGAGGGTCAAAGCATCGAAACGCAGCGCAAAAAGGTCGTCTATCTGCCCCAAAAGACCGAAGTGGACTGGGATTTCCCCGCCACGGTAGCTGAAATTGTGGCAACCGGCCGCTACCCACACAAAAAGCTCCTGCAGCGCCTCGATAAACACGATCACGAGCTGACCATGGAGGCTTTGCACGAGGTGGGCATGGAGCAGTATAGCAAACGGCAGATCGGCGAGCTCTCCGGCGGGCAGCAACAGCGGGTCTTCCTGGCCCGTGCCCTTTGCCAGCAAGCCGAGATATTCTTGCTGGACGAGCCCTTCGTGGGCGTAGATGCCACCACTGAAGAGAAGATCATGCAAATCCTCAAGCGCTTGGCCAGCGAGGGGAAAACCCTCCTGGTGGTCCATCACGACCTCTCCTCTGTGCCCAAATACTTCGACTGCGTCATCCTCATCAACCAGCGCCTCATTGCATTTGGGCCGACGGGGACGGCTTTCACTAAAGAGAATATCACCCAGGCTTATAGCGGGCAGTTGCCCATTTTGCACCAAGCGGGGGCGTGGGGGGCGTGAAGCGCCCAGGATTGGGGCTCGACGGCCTTTCTGCTTGCATGGCTCTTCAATACACCACCACCCTCAAACGCGCCTGCCGCGCCCCCTCCTGTACCCAAAGGGTATAGACCCCTGGCGGCAGCGGCGGCAAGAGAAGGAGGTGCTGGCCCTGGCTGGCAAAAACTGCCCGTCCCAATGGGTCAAAGAGGATGGTGCGGTAGCCAGAGCTTGGGGGCGACAACTGCAACTGGCCGCGGGTGGGGTTGGGAAAGGCCGCCACTTGTAAATCGGCAGGCAAAGGAGCGGCAGCCACTGGGGTCAAAGCCGTGCTGAGCTGCCCCAGGAAGCCAGCCGTATTGCCGATGCTGGCCCAGGCGGCACTGTTGAAAACAGCCGATTGGCCGAAGCTGCCGCAGGCATAAACTTCGCCTGCTGCCCCGAAGGCGACGCTGCTGGCTAAGGCGAAGAACCCCGCCGGCACGGTAGCCAGCCAGCGAGCTTGCCCATTGGCTGCGTCGAAGCCAGCGACGAAAGCATCGAGGTTGGAGGCGCTATTGGCGCTGAAGCCATCGAAAGCCATCGCCCCCTGATAACCGCCACTGATAGCGAGCTGCCCGTCTTGCTCGGCAATGGACAGGCCTTGTTGCAATTGTGTGCCGCCAAAGGCTCGGGCGTAGAGCGGGTTGCCCTCGGCGCTGTATTTCAGCAGGAAAAAGTCGGAATTTCCGGTGCTGCTTTGGATGGCGAGCTCATCGCTCAGCGTCATGACGCCTACCAGGAGGCCGGTGGCGTAGATGTTGCCCTCTGCATCGCTGGCCAGGGCCCGGATTTCTTCGTCAAAGACCCCGCCGGCTTTACGGGCCCAGCGCAGCTCCCCTTCGGCATCATAGCCAGCCAGGAAGCCGTCGCGGTCGGAAGTGTTAGCTATGAATTGGTTATTGCCAAAAAGGGTGATCGCATTGAAAAACCCGCCGATGGCGATGCCGCCATCGGGCAGAACAGCGAGGGCGAGGGCCCGGGTATCGCCGCTGAAGCCCGCCTGCTGTGCCCAGCGCGTTTCACCATCTTCATCCACTAATGCTACGAAGGCAAAGGTAGCGCCGCTGCTCGTACCCGATTCGAGGGTGATGGCCCCGAGGTCCAGCGTGCGCTCGAAAAAACCTGCTAAGGCCAGGCGGCCATCGGGCCGTGCCGCGATGCCGCCCAGCCCTTTGATGCCTGCTCCGCTAAAACTGCGCGCCCAGCGCAGCTGCCCCTGCGGGCTAAACAGGGCAACGAATAGCGAGCGGGGGCTGTCGCCCGGACTCACCAGTAGCGTATCGGCCAGTTGCAGCTCGAACCAAAAGGCGCCCGCACAAGCGATATCGCCGGAGGGTAGGATGGCCAGGCTGGTAATCTCATCGTCCTGTGAACCGCCGGCGCTGATGGCCCACTCCAGGTCTTGCCCAGGGCCAAAAACGGCCAGGAAGAGGTCGGCCCGCCCCTGTGAAACGGCCTGCCATCCATCGATGGAAATCGCCTCGTCAAATGCCCCGCCGGCGACTACCCGGCCGTCAGGTGTCGCCAGGACGGCATTACAGCTTTCATTCCCCGCGCCATCCAGGGGGATTGCCCAGCCCCAATCCTGGGCCTGTGGGGCAAAGGGCAGGCAACACAGCAATATGGGCCATAGCTTCATCGGTAATCTGTTTTAGGCAGGGGGGCACCAATGCCCGGCCTGCTTGCGTTATAGGCTTCATTTTGCCCTCAAATTTCGTATCTTTGCCCGCTCTTTATATTATTAACCGCGACACACCAAAAGTTGTTATGAAAGCTAAAGTAGTAATTTTCTTGGCCCTCTCTATTGTTTTTAGCGCCCTTTTTGCCGCCTGTGGCGGAAAGAATGACCAAGGCAGCCAGGATGAGGCGCAAAATGAAATAAGCCTGATTGGCAACCCCGCCATCGATGGCCTGACGGCAGAGATTAAACGCAAACCCAATGATGCGGCGCTATATGCCGAGCGCGGCCGTATTTTCTACGAAAACGCCGGCTTTGATGAAGCCATCCGCGACCTCACCCAAGCCCTGAGCATAGACTCTACTAACCTCGATTACCACTATCTGCTGGCTGATGTTTACCTGGACTACTACAAATCGCGCCTGGCTTTGAAGACCATGGAGCGCGCCATCGAACTGCAACCGGAAAACACGCTTTCGCTCCTGAAAATGTGCGAATTCCAATATATCCTGAAGCAGTACGACCAGTCTATGAAGACCATTGACCGGGTGCTGCGCATCGACCCGCAGAACGCGGAGGCTTTCTTCTGGTTTGGCATGAACTTTAAAGAACAAGGCGATACCATCCGCGCTATCAACAGCTTCCAAAAAGCGGTAGATTTTGACTCCGACCTCATCGATGCCTGGCTTAGCCTTGGGCATCTTTATGCGGCCATCGGCGACCCTCTGGCGGCACGTTATTTCGACAACGCCGTCCGCATTGCCCCCGAAGACGTCAATGCCTTGCATGCCCGCGCCGATTATCTTTCAGCTCGAGGTGAGCTGGCTGGTGCCATTGAGATGTACCGCCGCATCGCAGCTATTGAACCTCATTATCGCGACGCATTTTTTAACGCGGGCCTCATCTACATGGATATGGACTCGCTGGAAGCAGCCAAAGCACAGTTCGATATCGCTATCAATGTATCGCCCACCTTCATCCCGGCATACTACTACCGGGGCCTGGCGCAAGAGATGCTTGGCAAGCTGGCCGGCGCGCGAGCCGATTATGAGCAAGCGCTGCGCATGGCCCCCAATTATGATGATGCGCTCGATGGGCTGGAGAGGATTAAGTTGGTCAAACAATAGAGGCTATTTAGTGTCCGTCCATTTATTCGAGTGTCTGGTCTTTAGAGTTCGAGAGCAAGGCTTGCGAAGGCCCCAAAACCGGAGTTTACTGGCCGTAAATGAGGATTTTGGGGCCGAGCGTAACGCAGCTATCGGACTATAAAGACAGACACTATTTAGCCTGCGATGATTCCCATCGCAACAAGTCTAAAAATCTTTGCTTATCTTGCCGAGGAATATACCAAGCTATAATTGCCTATGAAAATCCAATTTTGTGGTGCTGCCCGGGAAGTGACTGGAAGCGCCCATTTGCTCACGCTCGACGATGGTTTCAAAATTTTGCTGGACTGTGGCCTTTACCAGGGCAGGGAGGAAAGCATGGAAAATTTCAACCAGCGCTGGTTTTTCGAACCCAAGGAAGTTGATTGCATGATTTTGTCTCATGCGCATATCGACCATTCCGGCCGTATCCCTAAATTGGTGAAGGACGGCTTCCGGGGCGAAATCCACTGTACCCACGCTACGCGTAGCCTTTGCTCGATTATGCTGCAGGACAGCGCCCGCATCCAGGAATCGGATGCCGCCTTCCACAACAAACGGCTGCGCAAACAGGGCAAAAAGGAGAACATGCGGGAACCGCTCTACACCACTCAAGACGTGGAGAAAGCCTGGAACTTATTCGACGGCCACGGCTATGGCCGCTGGTTCCGCATCCACAAAGATGTAGAGGTGCTTTTCATCGATGCCGGGCACATCCTCGGCAGCGCCAGCGTCACCCTACGCATCCAGGAGCAAGGGCGCGAGCGGCTTTTTGGCTTCACTGGCGATATCGGCCGCCCCAACCGCCCCATCATCCGCGATCCGCAGCCCATGCCGGAGGTGGACTTCCTGATTTGCGAATCAACTTATGGCAACCGCGAGCACGATGAAAAGACTTATGAGCTGGAGCATTTTCTGGAAATCATCACCGAGACCTGCGTGGATAACCGCGGCAAGCTCATCATCCCCGCTTTCAGCATCGGGCGCACTCAGGAGATCGTGCATGTCCTGGACCAGCTTGAAGCCGCCGGCAGGCTACCTGCCCACATTCCGGTTTATGTTGACAGCCCCCTGGCAGTAAACGCTACCGCCATCTTTGAGGCACACCCGGAATGCTTCGACCGGGAACTCAACGAATACATGCTCACTGATGATAACCCCTTTGGCTTCAATGGTCTGACTTATGTCCGGGATGTGGAGATATCCAAGAAGCTGAATGATTCGGATACGCCTTGCATTATCATCAGTTCTTCTGGTATGATGAACGCCGGCCGGGTGCAGCACCATCTTTACCACAATATCGAGGACCCGCGCTGTACCTTCCTCATCGTCGGCTACTGCTCGCCTGATACCCCTGGGGGGGCGCTGCGAGCCGGGGCCAAAGAGGTACGGGTATTCCATGAAACGATGCAAGTGCGAGCCCGGATTGAAGTGATGGATTCATTCTCCGCCCATGCCGACCGCCTGGAGTTGTTAGACTTTCTCTCTAATCAGAAGCAAAAGCTACAGCGGTTGTTCCTGGTACACGGCATCCTGGAGAGCCAGGAGGCTTTCCAAGGGTTCTTAAACCAGCACGGTTTCGGGCAGGTGGAGATACCGGAGTTGGGGCAGGAGTATAGGCTCTAGACCGCCGCAAGTTTTCTTCAGCGGTAGTAATCTGCCATTTCCAGCATAACCCCATTTACCACTTCTTTCCATTTGTAGTGGAGGTCGTTGGTAGCCAAGGCGATGGTCGTTTCATATTCAGGCAAATACATGAGGATAGCCCGATAGCCCATGAGCAGTCCCGTATGGCCCATGTGCTGGATGCCATTATCGTCCCACAGGCGCATCCCCAAGCCGTAATGAGAGCCGCCATAAGCCGCACCGATGTCCTGCATCATTTCCTGGAGGGAAGCTTCGGTAACCAGCTTGCCTGAATACAAGGCATTGCCGAAGCGAGCCATATCGCTGGGAGTAGACACGATAGCGCCGGCGGCGCCCACAGCAGAGAGGTGGTATTCATAAGCGCGCGCGTTTTCCGCCAGCCCTTCGATGCGGTTGTTGCGGTTGCTGAAATCATCATAAATAGTGTGCTCCAGCCCCAGGGGATCAAAGATGTATTCTTTGTAGGCTTCGCCCAAAGGCTTTTTGAGCACAGCTTCTGCCAGTTTACCCAGCAGGTAGAAGCCCGTGTTAGAATAGCCATAGCCCTTCCCCGGCTTAAAGCGGGCACCGCGTTGGGCGGCAAAGCGGTAAATGTCCTGGTCTGACCACTGGCGATATTTCCAATTGCCGCGATAAAAAGAAGGGTGGTTGAGGTGGTCGACTACGCCTGCGGTATGGCTCAGCAACTGGCGGATGGTAAATTCCCGGCTGAAAGGCACGCTGGCTGGCAAATAATGGTACAAAGTATCGTCCAGTTGAAAATAGCCTTCTTCCACCAGGCGTAGCACCAGGGCGGAAGTAAAGAGTTTAGAGACGCTAGCCACGCGGTAGCGGTGTTCGGGCGTCACATCTTCAGCTTTCCAGGGGTTGGCCTTGCCAAAGGTCGTCGTTTTCAACTGCCCATCGGGAGTCATTACGGCGGCGGAGGCGCCCAGTGATCCTTTCAGATGTGAAAGGCAGAGGGAAGAGAAAGCCTCTTCGAGATGTTGTTCTACCGAATGGCCATAATCAACCTTCAAACTGAACATCTTAGCGCGCACGACCCGCCCATCATCGGCCTTGAGCGTAAAATAATATTCGCCTTTATCGAGGCGGCCCGGCAAGCCTTGGAGTGTGCCAAGGAGAGGGTCGTACTCCAGCCAATCTGGCAAATTATAGGCGTTGACTTCAACGATATCACCGTCAATGTCTTCGACCCGGATTTCCAGGCTGAATTCTTTTTCCGTAAATGCTTGTAAATTGGACTCCGTAGGGGCCAGGAAAATAGGGGGCGTATTAAACGGATCCGTAGCCGCAAAAATCAGCAGGGACAGGATCACCAGGAAGGTAGCCAAGCGCCAGTGTATGTGCTTCATAAAACAGGTCTGTCTTGTTATTCCAAGGGTAAAACTAATAAAATCAACTTGCTGAAAAATGCTCTTTTCCAGAATCAGCCGCATATATACAGCTTTTCTAACGGAAGGCCGATAATATTGTTTCGATTTTATTTCAACTTTAACAATACTATTGCATGGCGTACTTATTTGTAGTGGTTCACCACCTCCAGCAGTATCCCATTCACGAGGCCGAACCAATTAGTATGAGGGGAGTTGGTAGCCAGGGCGATGCAGAGGTCGTGCTCTGGCACGTACATCAGTATGGAGCGATAGTTCATCAAAGCCCCGGTATGGCCATAGTGGATGATGTTGAGGTCGCTCCACAGGCGGGTGCCCAGGCCGTAGTGGTCGCCGCCAGCTGCAAAACCGTAATCGGTAATCATCGCGCTAACCGAAGCCGGGCTTAGGAAAGTGCCGCCATAGACCTCCCGGCCAAAGCGGGCGATATCGCGGGGCGTCGCTACGATGGCACCCGCGGCACCCGCCGCGGATAGGTGATACTCATAAGAGCGCTCATTGCGGGCCAGGCTATCAATGAAAGTAGTGCGGTTGCTAAAATCGTCGTAGAGGGTTTGTTGCAACCCCAGCGGCTGAAAAACCCACTGCTCGAAAGCTTGCTGCAGCGGCATCTGCGTGACATGCTCGACGAGCGCCCCCAGGAAGTAAAAGCCGGTATTGGAATAAGCATAGCCCAGGCCTGGTGGGAATAAAGGGAACTTACCAGCGGCGTATTGGAAAATATCTTCATTGGTCCAGGTCCGGTGCATCCAGTTGCCGACGAAGAAATCATTGCTATTGAGGTGGTCCACCAAGCCAGAAGTATGGCTGAGCAATTGGCGGATCGTAATATTGCTGCCATAGGGCATGACGGGTATCGGCATGTGGCTGAACAATTTGTCGTCGAGCTGGAAGTAGCCCTCCTCTACCAGGCGCAACACCAGGGCGGCCGTAAATACTTTCGTGACACTGGCCATGCGGTAGCGGTGGTTGGGCATCGCCAACTCACCATCCCAGGGGTTGCTATTGCCCGCTGTTGCCGTGAGCAGTTCGCCTTCCGGGGTAGCTACTGCCGCCGATACGCCTAGCAGGCCGGGGGTGGTGAGCTGAAAACGCCGCAACAGCTCCTGGGCGAGTTTTTCCTGCAAGGTATAAATGATGCCTACCTGAATGCTGAGTGCTTTGCTTTGCTGGCCCTTGCCATCATCGGCGATAATGGTAAGGCGGTGTTCGCCCTGGTCCTGGCGGGCCGGAGTGCCCTGTAGGCGCAGTGTAGCAGCGTTGAAGCTCAGCCAGCCCGGCAGGCCCAGGACTTCTACCGTGACCGGGTCACCATCCAAATCTTCTACTTGCAAGTTCAGTACAAAGAGGGAATCGGCAAAAGCTTGTATTTCCGCCGGGCTGATGATTTCAGGCAGATTGTTGATTGCGGGCTCGTTAGGTTCTTTGGTACAGGAATAACCTGAAATGAGGAGCAAAGCGGCAAAAAGAGCATAGCGTGTATAGTGCTGCATAAAGCGGTTTTTTGACATTTTTTTGTCAAAAATAGTAAAAACAGGCCGTTTCTCACGCTTTTTTAATGCAACAATATTGCATTTTAAATCTTTTTCATAAACTTTGCGCTACCTTTGTGCATTTGAGCAAGTGAATAAAATGAGGTTAGTGTCTGAATCTTTCACCTATCGGCATTTAGCAAGCTTGGGCTTGCTAGGCTTCTTTTTGTTGCCGTTGGCAATGAAAGATGCCCACCTCCTTTTGGAAAGGCACGAACACCCCCAATGTGAAGCCCAAGATGGCGAGCGCCATCTGCACAGCGAAGAATACCAACACCACGAATGTGCGCTCTGTCTGTTTTGTTACGCACAATTTCTTGAGTCAGGGCAACTAAAACCCAATTTCAGCGCACCGGCCCCACCGGTGAAACAGCTCAAACCAGTTGCTCTCCTGTTTGTCACTCCAATCATCTCTCGGGTAAGAAAGCGCGGGCCGCCCCTGCGGTACTGCTGATTGTATTCCCGATGCTGCTTTCGGGATGATTCAACGCTGCATGGCTAATACGATCCAACTCTCCCGGAGTTGCTGCCTCCTAGTGGCGGCTTTATTGGGGGGTAGCGTGACGGGCGGATTTGCCCGCGCGCAGCTAGCCATGGCGTTTAAAAAGCTTATTCCGCATCAACTTTCACATAATTTAAAATTGATCAGACATGAAATTCTTGAAGAATCTATTTTTCCTCCTCCTGGCGGTTGGCCTGGCTACTACTGTTGCAAGCTGTGATAAAGATGATGATGATGATGAGAACAAAATCACCATCAACATCCTCGAACCCAAAGCCAACGAAGTGATTTCCAACTCGGCAGATGTGCATATCCACATTGAAATCGAGGCTTCCGACGAAAACCACGAAGTGGAAATCGTCTTGTATGCTCATGGGGACTCCGACAATAAAATCATCGACTTTGACCAGCATGCCCACGACAAGAAAATCGTCTTCGTCCAGGATGTTGACTTGTCGAGCTTCCCGGCTGGCACCGAGTTCCATTTGGAAGTAGAGGCTTGCATCGATGAAGATTGCACCAAAAAAGAAGACAAGCATATCGACTTCTCGATCTAGCCGCAAAAGCCGTTCTATATTCTTTTAGCAAAGCCATGTTTCCTCTTTAGGGAAGCATGGCTTTATTTATGCTCTTTGTGTTCCCCTCAACGGCTGCGCTCTAGCACAGCAGGTATTGATATGGCTGTGCCGCTTATTGCACCGCATCACTTCGAGCAGGCGCTTGGGCCTATTTGCCGACGGGGCATCCCTGCTGTGTCGGTTCGCCCTTTACTGGTTCTGCCGCATCCAAGCCAAAATCGCCTGCGTTTGCTGAGAAGCGATATTGGCTGGCAGCTCCACCCGCTGGCGCTTGAGCAGGTCGAAGGCATGAGGGGTGCGGGCCTCGTCGGTCTGGCGCAAGATTAGATAGCGGTTGTTGCGGGCGCTCTTCGCTACATCGAGGTTGAGTTCCAGCGGTTTTTTAAAAGCGGGGTTGATGGAAAACTCATTTGCCTCGCGATTGTAATCAGGCAAGATAACCTGATAACCCGTGCCGGAGGCAAAGAGGAAGAGCGAGTAGAATTGCTCCTCTCGCTCGTATTCGGCAAAGGGCAGCACTGGCTTTAGCTGGCCGCTTTGGCTCAGATCAAAAGCGAAACTGCCATAGTCCTGAGCATAGCCGACCAGGTAATCCTCCCAGACCTCCAACCGCTGGATCATGCCCGACTGGGCATCCACGGCATAGCGCGCTTTTAAAAACTGAGCCTGAATCTGGGGCAAGAGCTGGCGGTTGCCCAGGTCGTAGAGGTAAATATTGCTAAAGCCTTTGACGGCAATGAGTTTGCTCGTGTTATTGTAGTTGATTTCGGCCAAGTAGTATGGGAAATCTGGGCTGACATTCACCGGCAATTCCTGGCGCTGAACCAGGCTGCAGTCTTTAGTGTCATAAACTTCCAGGATGCGGTGGCTGGCACCTAAGTTTTCATCAAGGGTGGTTTCGTCTGCTTTGATGACGAGCAAAAGCTCGAGATCGCGAGACCAGAACTGATTGCCTTCCAGGATTTCTCCGCCAGGCTGGCAGTCATGGCTGGCAGGCAGGGCTGGCGATCCTGCTATATCCGTAGTATCGCTACCGTTTTCTGCTTCAGATTGCTGGCCAGAAGAGGTGCCGTCGCCACAAGCCTGGAAAACCAGCAGGCTCATGCCCAGCGCAAAAGGCAATAGATATCTCATTGGATGAATGTTTTAATGATTAATGATTATTGGAGGTGCCCTGGTTTAATAACTGGCCAGCCTCTTAACAAAGTGTAAAGTTAGCGAATTTTGTGCTTCCTCTGCTCAGAATCTTTCATCCTGGGGGCATTACTATCCGGCAGCGAGGCTTCTTTGGTCAAAGTGTAACCATTCGCCTTTTGCGTTGTTTTATTCCTTTTATCAAAAAATCAAACTCGTTTTGCCATGGAAAACCGCCTGCAAATAGCCCTGCAAAAGTCCGGGAGGCTGTTAGATGACTCTCTCGGGCTGTTGAGGGAATGCGGCATTAAAATCGATAACGGCAAAGACCAGCTCAAAGCGCCGGCCCGCAACTTCCCTCTGGACGTGCTCTATCTGCGCAATTCCGACATCCCGCAATACCTCCAAGATGGGGTGGCAGATCTGGCAATCATCGGGGAAAACACCGTCATCGAAAAGCAGAAAAAAGCCGAGCTGCTACTGCCCCTGGGCTTTTCTAAATGCCGTCTTTCCATTGCGGTGCCCAAGGGCGTCGCTTACAGCGGGCACAGTTACCTCAACGGCAAGCGCATTGCCACTTCCTACCCCAACTCTCTGAGGCAGTTCCTGCAGGAGCGCCAAATCGAGGCCGAAATCCACGAAATATCCGGTTCGGTCGAGATCGCGCCCAATATCGGGCTGGCCGACGCGATTTGCGACTTGGTCTCCTCGGGCAGCACCTTGTTCAAAAATGGTTTGGAAGAGCAGGAGGTGCTACTCAAATCGGAAGCTTGGCTGGCGGCGTCTCCAAACTTGTCGCCAGAAAAGCAGGCCATTGCTGAGCAATTGACCTTCCGCATCAAAGCCGTGCTGAAAGCCCGCAACAACCGCTACCTGCTCATGAATGCCCCCGACGGATGCATCCCGAAAATCGTCGAGATTCTGCCAGGTATGAAAAGCCCCACCGTTATGCCCCTGGCCGAGGCAGGCTGGAGCTCTATCCATACCGTCATCGAAGACGATCGTTTTTGGGAAATCATCGGGCAGTTGAAGCAGGCCGGCGCCCAGGGTATCCTGGTCATCCCCATCGAAAAGATGATTTTGTAAAAAAGCTCGATTGCTCGCATCCCGCCCCAACGCAGTAAGAGCGGGATGGACCCAAGTATGAAAGCCCGGAAAGGGCCACATGAACTAATACCGGGCGGAGCCCGGCAAAGCACAAAACCATGAAACGCTATCTCAATCCCGCTCTCTCCCTCTGGCCTACGCTCCTGCAGCGCCCGGCCCTGGAGGCGGCGAATCTGGAAAAAACCGTGGAAGACATCTTCGAAGCAGTACAGGCAAAGGGCGACGAGGCCCTACGCCACTACACCGAACGCTTCGACGGGCTGCGGCTGGAAGCGCTGCGCGTCCGCCCTGCCGAGATCGCGGCGGCGGCCGCGCAATTGCCCGAAAGTTTAAAAGCCGCCATCCAACTGGCTCAGGCCAATATCGAGCACTTCCACCGCAGCCAGGCCGAAGCGCCGGTAGTGGTGGAGACCATGCCGGGCGTGGAGTGCTGGCGCAAGAGCGTGGCTATCGAAAAAGTGGGGCTGTACATCCCCGGCGGCACGGCGCCGCTGTTCTCCTCGGTGCTCATGCTGGCGGTGCCGGCCCGTATCGCGGGCTGCCGCGAGCTGGTGCTCTGTACTCCGCCCCGAAAGGACGGCAGCGTCCATCCCGCCATCCTTTACACGGCTCAATTGGCGGGCGTCACTCAGATTTTCAAGGTGGGGGGGGCTCAGGCCATCGCCGCCATGGCTATCGGCACGGAGGCCATCCCAGCCGTATATAAAATCTTTGGGCCGGGCAATCAGTACGTCACCGCGGCCAAGCAACTGGCTAGCCGCCGGGGCACGGCGATCGATATGCCGGCCGGCCCTTCGGAAGTGCTGGTCTGCGCCGATGAGACTGCCGTGCCCGCTTACGTTGCCGCCGACCTGCTCTCCCAAGCTGAGCATGGGGCCGATAGCCAGGTCGTGCTGGTGGCTTTTTCGGAAGCCATGGCCGATGCGGTGCTGCAGGAGACCGAAAAGCAACTGGCGGTGCTGCCGCGCCGCGACATCGCCCGGCAAGCCCTGGAAAGCAGCTGCGCCATCGTGCTGGATTCCCGGGAAGCCGCCCTGCGCCTCATCAACGAGTACGCGCCGGAGCACCTCATCCTCTGTGTACGCGATGCCGAGCAGATGGCCGAGCAGGTCATCAACGCCGGCTCGGTCTTCCTGGGCAACTACAGCCCCGAATCGGTCGGCGACTACGCCTCCGGCACCAATCACACCTTACCGACCAATGGCTTCGCCCGCGTCTATAGCGGCGTCTCCCTGGATAATTTCGTCAAAAAAATCACCTTCCAGCGCTTGAGCCGCGCCGGGTTGCAAGCCCTAGGCCCCGCCGTGGAAGCTATGGCCGAAGCGGAAGGGCTGGAAGCCCACCGCCGGGCGGTGGCCTTAAGGCTGGAGGGCGAGTAGGGCTGCAAACGCGATAAGCGCCAGGCCGTTAAAGAACGGGCTAGCCCTTGATAGACAAAATGTCATTTCAATAACGCAGCCCCAACTCGAAGCTCGCGGCTCGTAGCTCGATGCTTTACCCAGTACCTAAACAGCAATACGCAATCTAATAACCATGACCATCAACCACTTAGTACGCCCCAATATCCTGGCGCTGACCCCCTACTCCTCGGCACGCAGCGAGTACAAGGGGCGGGCTGATATTTTCCTGGATGCCAATGAAAGCCCTTACGATACGGGCTACAACCGCTATCCCGATCCTTTGCAGTGGAAACTGAAGGAAAAAATTGGCGCGCTGAAGGGCATCGCCCCGGAGAAGATATTTCTGGGCAACGGCAGCGACGAGGCCATCGACCTGCTCATCCGCATCTTTTGCGAGCCGGGCCGCGACCGCATCCTCACCCTGCCCCCTACCTACGGCATGTACCAAGTCTCGGCCGATATCGCGAATGTCGGGGTGCAGGGCATTTTGCTCGACCAGCGCTTCCAGCCTGCCGTCAGTGATATCCTCCAGGCGGCGGATGAGCGCGCCAAGCTGCTCTTTCTGTGCAGCCCCAACAACCCGACGGGCAATAGCTTTCCCCTGGCAGCCATCCGCGAGCTGGCCAGCGGCTTCCCGGGCATCGTGGTGGTGGACGAGGCTTATAGCGATTTCTCCAGCCAGCCGAGCTGCCTGACGCTCTTGGAGGAGTATCCTAACCTGATCGTGATGCAGACCCTTTCCAAGGCATGGGGCATGGCCGGCATCCGCCTGGGGATGGCCTTTGCCTCGGAGGAGATCATCGGGCTGCTCAACAAGGTGAAGCCGCCCTACAACGTCAACCAGCTCACCCAGGAGGCGGCTCTACAAGCCTTAGGCGAGCCGGAGCAACAAGGCGCACAGGTACGGGAAATTCTCGGACAGCGCACCCTGCTGGCCCAGTATCTCAGCGGGCTGGAGTTCGTGCGGCGCATCTACCCCTCCGATGCCAACTTCTTATTGGTACAGGTGGACGATCCGCAGGCGGTCTATGCTTTCCTGGCCCAGCGCGGCATCATCGTGCGCGACCGCTCCTCGGCGCCTCGCTGCGAGGGCTGCTTGCGCATCACCGTAGGCCGGCCCGAGGAGAATGAGCAGTTGTTCCGGGCGCTGCTGGAGTATTAGCGGGGCTCGGGGGCGACTTGAGGCCAAGGGTGCGATGGATGGGCGGTGGGCAGTTAGGCAGTAGCAGTAGGCAGTAGCAGTAGCAGTAGGCAGTAGGCAGTGGCAGTAGGCAGTAGCAGTAGGCAGTAGCAGTAGGCAGTAGGCAGTGGCAGTAGGC
>CAYSPJ010000104.1:0-17733 GCA_964432875.1 uncultured Phaeodactylibacter sp.
GCTGGCGCGGGGGCGGGTGTTGAAGCGATGAGGCAGCTTCTATTTAACAGAGCTTGTCTCGCCAATTCCCATCGCAACAAGTCTAAAAAAAACGGCTGAAAGCGCCACCGCGCCTCCAGCCGTTTGTGTCGTATCCGTTCAAGGCTTGCGCCTATTACATATTGTCGATAATCTCCGTGCCAAATTCCGAGCACTTCAGCAGCGTGGCCCCTTCCATCAGGCGGTGGAAATCGTAGGTGACCCGCTTGTTGGAAATCGCGCCTTCCACCCCTTTGAGGACGAGGTCGGCCGCTTCCTTCCAGCCCATGTAACGGAACATCATCTCGCCAGAGAGGATGACCGAGCTGGGGTTCACCTTATCCTGGCCGGCGTACTTCGGCGCGGTGCCGTGGGTCGCTTCGAAGATGGCCCGGCCGCTATGGTAGTTGATATTGGCACCTGGCGCGATGCCGATGCCGCCCACCTGGGCTGCCAGGGCGTCGGAGATATAGTCGCCATTCAGGTTGAGGGTGGCGATGACCGAGTACTCTGAGGGTCGAGTCAGTATCTGCTGCAGGAAGGCATCGGCGATGGAGTCCTTGATGAGGAGGGCGCCTTTGGCCAGGGCAGCGGACTGGGCTTCATTAGCCGCTTTTGTGCCCTGATCGGCAGCGATGCGGTCGTACTGTGCCCAGGTAAAGACCTTGTCGCCATAATTGCGCTCGGCCAATTCGTAACCCCATTCCTTGAACTTGCCTTCGGTATATTTCATAATGTTGCCCTTGTGCACGAGCGTCAACGAGGGCAGATTGTTGTCAAGTGCATAGTCGATAGCGGCGCTGACGAGGCGCTCAGTGCCTTCCACCGAAACGGGCTTGATGCCCAGAGAGACCGTATCCGGGAAACGGATTTGGGTTACGCCCATTTCTTCGATCAGGAAATTTTTCAGCTTGGCCAATTCAGCCGTGCCATGCAGGTATTCGATACCGGCATAGATATCCTCCGTGTTTTCGCGGAAGATGATCATGTCGATCTGGCTGGGGTCTTTCACCGGCGAGGGTACTCCGGTAAACCAACGTACGGGGCGTACGCAGGCGTATAAGTCTAGCTTCTGGCGCAGCGCCACATTCAGCGAACGGATGCCGCCACCCACCGGGGTAGTCAGCGGGCCTTTGATGGCGACCAGATATTCTTCGATGGCGTGCAGGGTTTCGTCCGGTAGCCACTCGCCTGTTTCATCGAAAGCTTTCTGCCCGGCCAACACTTCTTTCCAATGGATTTTGCGCGTACCGCCGTACGCTTTTTCAACGGCAGCGTCAAGGACGCGCTCGGAGGCAGCCCAGATATCAGGGCCGATGCCGTCTCCTTCGATGAAAGGGATGATGGGATCGTTAGGCACAATCAATTTGCCGTTTGCGATACTTACTTTGTTTCCACTCATTTTATATTGTCGTTTTAATTTCAGGATCGAATCTTGCGCAATTTTAATGGTTTTGGGGGCCGTTTTTCAAAAGCAGCACAAAGGTAATAAAATCTCCTTGCCGCAGGTAAAAAATCAAATCCAAAATAGTCGGGTAGCCGATAAGTACAGCATTTCGGGAAATCCTCTTAACTTTGGCAGCAAGATAAATCAGCAATATGCAAAATCCGGATCTGGATCCAAGCAATATACAGGAAGAGCAGTTGGAGCAGACGTTGAGGCCCAAGGCATTGGGGGAGTTCAGCGGGCAGGCCAAAATCGTGGAAAACCTGCGGATTTTCATCCAGGCTGCCAAACAGCGGGGCGAAGCCCTGGACCACGTGTTGCTGCACGGCCCGCCCGGCTTAGGCAAGACCACCCTTTCCCACATCATCGCCCATGAACTAGGCGCCAGCCTGAAGATGTCTTCGGGCCCGGTACTGGAAAAAGCTGGCGACCTGGCCGGCCTGCTCACCAACCTGGAGGAGGGCGACGTGCTTTTCATTGACGAAATCCACCGCCTCAACACCGTGGTGGAGGAATACCTCTACTCCGCCATGGAGGATTACCGCATCGACATCATGATCGATAGCGGCCCCAACGCCCGCAGCATTCAAATTGCGCTCAACCCCTTCACTCTGGTGGGCGCCACCACCCGCATGGGCCTGCTCACTGCCCCGATGCGCGCCCGCTTCGGTATCAACTGCCACCTCGACTACTACGATGTGGCGACGCTGAAGGGCATCATCCACCGCTCGGCTGGCATACTCAAAGCACCCATCACCGATCCGGGGGCGGCCGAGATCGCCCGCCGCAGCCGCGGCACGCCCCGCATCGCCAACGCCCTGCTGCGCCGCATCCGCGACTTCGCCCAGATCAAGGGCAATGGCACCATCGACCTGGAGATTGCCCACTTCGGCCTTTCCGCCCTCAATGTAGATGAAGGCGGCCTGGACGAAATGGACAACAAGATACTCTCCACCATCATCCACAAGTTCAAAGGCGGGCCAGTAGGCATCACCACCATCTCCACCGCCGTAGGCGAGGAGGCGGGCACCATCGAAGAGGTGCATGAGCCCTTCCTCATCATGGAGGGCTACATCCAGCGCACCCCCCGCGGGCGCGAGGCTACCGAGAAAGCCTACAAGCACCTGGGCGTGGTGCCGCCAGGCAGAGCGGGGACTTTGTTTGATCAATAAAATCGAGCCATGAAAAAACGCTACCCCCGCACGCTCTCCTCCGGCGCCAACAACACCGTCATCGCCTTATCGGAGACGGAGGCGGCCAAGCTCTTCAGCGGCGATACCCGCTCCGACATCGGCTCGGAAGCGGAAAAGATGAAGTATGCGAATGCTATCAATAGCTTGGTGGTGCGCTTCCTTCGCCTCGATGTACTGGATGAGGGGACGGAAGCCTTGGTCATGGAGCGTTTGTATCCCATGGATTATCGGGCCTACGAGTACGAGCGCCGCGAGCTGTGGCTAGAGGTATTCGAAGACGAGTTGCGGGAACTGCATCGCGAGGGTTTCGCGCACCGCGACCTGCGGCGCCCGTCTGATATGCCCGGCGAGCGATTCGACAATATCTTCTTGACTTCTACTGGAATCCGTTTGATCGATGTGGGGATATCCGCCTTACGCTCGCAAGTGGGCGAGCGGCTATTCGCCCGTTTCGTCGAGCAAGAGTTGAAAGAGCTCGAGCTATTCCGGGAATTCCTGCTGTCGCGCTGAGTTTCGCGAGCAATTCGTATCTTGCCCCCCCACTTTCGGGAAGTTCGCCAAGCCGGCTCCAAGACTTCCCGAAAGATGTCAGAGGAAAAACAAAACGAAATCATCGCTAGTATGAACGGAGGACACCTCATCGCCAAAATCTTGCAGCAATACGGTATCGAACACCTGTTCACCTTATGTGGCGGGCACATCGCACCGATTTATGTAGAAGCCGAAAAGCTCGGCATCCAGGTCATCGACGTGCGGGGCGAAGCCTCGGCTGTCTTTGCCGCCGATGCTGCCGCCCGGCTCAGCGGTAGGCCTGGGGTGGCAGCCGTGACCGCTGGTCCCGGCGTGACCAATGCCGTCACTGCGCTCAAGAATGCCCAGATGGCCCAGTCGCCCGTGCTGCTGCTAGGCGGGGCTACGGCCACCCTGCTGCGCGGGCGTGGCGCTTTGCAAGACATCGACCAGATGGCCTTGATGACGCCTTTAGTCAAGTGGGCCGGGCGGGCCAAGCGCCTGCGCGACATCGCGCCCATGCTCAACAAAGCCCTGCAGATCGCCTGCAGCGGCACCCCAGGCCCCGTATTCCTGGAGCTGCCGGTGGATTTGCTCTACGACGAATCGACCGTGCGTGAATGGTACGGACACAAGAACACGGGTGGAAAGAGCCTGTCCGAAAAAGCTTTGCAATGGTATATCAACCGCCACGTCAACAAGCTTTTTCGCGGGATGGCGGCTTACCCCTTGCCGCCAGCGGAGCCAGGGCGGTGGCCGGCCGTCAAGCCGTCAGCGGTACAAGCCGTGGCGGAAGATTTGCGCCGGGCTGAGCGCCCAGTAGCCATCATCAGCAGCGGGGCGATGATGCTGCCCCAGCAGGCACAGCGCCTTTCGGAGGCCATAAAAAGCCTGGGCGTGCCTGTGTACTTGAGCGGTATGGCACGCGGATTGGCCGGCCATGCCAACGAAGTTCAATACCGCCATCAGCGCCGGAAAGCCCTGCGCAGTGCCGATCTCATCCTGCTCTGCGGCGTGCCGGCCGATTTTCGTTTAGATTACGGCAGCCACCTCGGGCGCAAAGCGCGCAAGATCGCCATCAGCCGCCATCGCCCGGATTTGAAGAAGAACCTATCGCCCCAGCGAGCAATCCTGGCCGACCCAGGCGAGTTCCTTATCGCGCTTGCGGAAGAAGGCGGCACTTGGCCTTCCTGGCAGCCGTGGAAAGCCGCCCTCCATGAAAATGAAGCTGCCCGCGAAGCAGAGATCCAACAGATGGCTGCTCAGCCGACACCAGGCATCAACCCGGTCGAGCTATTCCTCGCCACGGAAAAACGCCTGCCTGCCAACTCGGTGCTCATCGCCGATGGGGGCGACTTTGCCGCCACCGCTTCCTACACCCTGCGCCCCCGAAAGCCATTGGGCTGGCTTGATCCCGGTGCTTTTGGAACCCTGGGGGTAGGCGGAGGCTTTGCCCTGGGGGCTGCCATTTACCATCCCGGCGATTACATCTGGATCATCTATGGCGATGGCAGCGCAGCTTATAGCATGATGGAATTCGATACCTTCAAAAAATATGGCATGAAGGTGTGTGCCATCATCGGCAACAACGGCTCCTGGGAGCAGATCGCCCGCGACCAGGTCAAGATACTGGGCGCAGCGACGGCGACGGATTTGCCTAAATCGGATTATCACCTCGTCGCGCAGGCCTTTGGCGGGCAGGGCCGAAGGGTGGAGACGCTACAGGAATACGAAGCTGCCTTGACCGAGGCGATGGCCTGCATGGATCAGGGCACCCCTTATGTCATCAACGCCATTATCGGCTCGACGGCTTTCCGGGAGGGCAGTATTTCGATGTAGTGTCCGTCCATTTAGTCGGGGCAGAAGGTAGCTTAGCGATCCTCAACGCTTCGGAAAGAAGATGGGATGCCGGAAGTTATACTCCTTAATGAAATTCTGTGCTTTGTCCTTTTTTTTGCCTTTTGCCTTTTTGTATTCCTGAAAAAGCTCAGGGTCGCGCTGGAGGAGTTTTTCAACGGCTTTGGGTTTGAAGCGGGTAAAATCGCCTGTTTCATAATCGAGCACGAACAGTTTGCCCGTGCCCTCGGTGCGGGTCGCCTGGTATTGCTCTCCGGGGTTGAGGAAAGAAGTGTAGCGGTCGACCATATCAATCTGTTGAAGCAGACAGATTTTGCCGATAATCTCAAAGCGGTACTGCTTGGAGTAGAAAACCTCTTGCCCGTTGGCGTAGCCAAAGATATCATCCGTGTTTACATAAACGATTTCGTTATTGCGGTTGTAGCGGAATTGCTTGGCCCCCAGCAAGTACTGGAAATAGCGCGGGGAAGTATAATCCGCGTCGAAGATGATATCTTCAGGCCGCAGCGGCTTATTGGCTTTCCAGTCCTCGATGGTGAGATACAGGCCGCGGGCGAAGCGGAAGTCCTGGGTGTAGCGTTCTTCGTTTTGAGCAAGGAGCGCCAGGCTCGGCAGGCTGAAGGTTAAAAAAAGGAAGATTGCTCTCATGGTTTTTCTTTTAATAATGGAATATGAGGGTGCTTTGTTTTATTGGATCGGGGCCTTGTGCTGGCGGCTAAACGAAAACTGCGGCAATTTTGCCAGAGATGCTGTTTTTCAATTCAAAATCATATCTTTCGGGCGGCTTAATAAACTTTGACGATATGCCCTATACCACCCTAATCAGCGCGGAAGCCCTCCGCGCCAATCTCGGCCAGCCCGGCTGGCTGGTGATAGACTGCCGCTTCAGCCTGGCCGATACCGCAGCCGGGCAGCGCGCTTATGCCGAATCGCACATCTCCGGCGCTTTATATGCCCATCTCGATGAAGATTTATCCGGGCCCATCCGCCCGGGGCAGACCGGGCGGCATCCCCTGCCCAGCCTGGAGGTTGCGGCAGCGCGCTTTGCCGCCTGGGGCATCGGCGCCGATACCCAGGTCGTAGCGTATGACGACATGGCGGGTGGCATCGCCGCGCGCCTGTGGTGGATGCTGCGCTGGCTGGGCCACGAGGCCGTCGCGGTGATGGACGGCGGCTGGCAGGCCTGGCAGGCCGCTGGCTATCCCGTTGACGCCGAAGTGCCACAGCCGCAGCCTACGGTCTTCACCCCTCAGCCTCGCCCTGGGATGTGGGTAGATGCCGCAACGGTGGATCAAATCCGCCGCTCGCCGGAATACCGGGTGGTGGACTCCCGCACGCCCGAGCGCTACCGCGGCGAAGTGGAGCCGATTGACCCAGTGGCGGGGCATATCCCCGGGGCGCTCAACCTGCCGCACCCCGGCAATATCGCCCCGGATGGCAAGCTCCGCTCGCCCGAGGAACTGCGCCGCCGATTCCAGGATGCCCTGGGCGATACGCCGCCGGATCACACTGCTTTCTACTGCGGCTCCGGCGTGACGGCTTGCTTCAATATCCTGGCTTACCAGCATGCTGGTCTGGGCGAAGCCTTGCTCTACCCCGGCTCCTGGAGCGAGTGGATCACGGACTCCGCCAGGGAAGTCGCTAGCTGAATCGGTTCGAAGCCCAATGCTAGTCTTTGTATCGGCGTGGCCCCCTTTCGGCTATCCCTTTTAGGGACGCTAGGGACACCACGGACACGGGGGACAAGAGCGTTTCCTGCTTTCGCGACTTCCCACTTCCCTTGCTCGCTACGGTCTGCTGCCGTGCGCAGATCAAGATGCAGGACTGTGACCGACCCGAGGTAGCACCAGGACGATAAGCGTACTAAATTTCGCGTTATTTTTCGAACTTTGCGCTTTAAACCACGCAACAACCATACATCAATCCAAGCAAAATGAAGCATTCCCTTACCACCCTTGTAGCATTGCTTTGGCTTGGCTGGGGCGCCGTAGCCCAGCCGTTAGACATGAGCCTCTTTGACGGCATGAAAGCCCGCAGCATCGGCCCGGCAGGCATGAGCGGGCGGGTGACCGCCATTGATGTCAATTTGCAGAACCCCAATGAAATCTACATCGGCACCGCCTCAGGCGGGCTGTGGAAGAGCCAGGGTGGGGGAGTGGCCTGGACGCCGATTTTCGATACCGTTGGGGTCGCCTCTATCGGGGCGATCGCCATTGACCAGCGCAATCCGGATGTCATCTGGGTCGGCACTGGCGAGGGCAACCCCCGCAATAGCCATAACGCGGGCGCGGGCGTCTATCGCAGCCTGGATGCCGGGCGTACCTGGCAGTACATGGGGCTCAAGGAGACCTTCAACATCCACCGCATCATCCTCCACCGCGATGACCCCAATACGGTCTTCGTCAGTGCTTTGGGCAATGCCTGGGCAGATTCCGAGCACCGGGGCGTTTACCGCACGACCGATGGAGGCAAGACCTGGCAGAAAATCCTCTACCTTGACCCTCGCATCGGCGCCGCCGACCTGGTAGCGGACCCTTCCAACCCCAATAAGCTATTCGTCAACATGTGGCGCTACCGCCGCTGGCCCTGGTTTTTCAACTCCGGCGGCGAAGGCTCCGGATTGCATATGACCGTGGACGGAGGCAACACCTGGCAGCGCCTTGGCGAGCAGCAGGGCCTGCCCGCCGGCCCCGTCGGCAAGATCGGCCTGGCCATCGCCCGCAGCAAGCCGGAGGTGGTCTATGCCCTGGTAGAATCGAAAAAGAATGCCCTGTACCGCTCGGAGGATGGCGGCTACTCCTGGAAGAAAACCGCCGATAAGAATATCGGCGACCGCCCATTCTACTATTACGACATCGAGGTGGACCCCCAGAATGAAAACCGTCTGTACAACATCTTCTCCAACGTGACCGTCAGCGAAGATGGCGGCAAGACCTTCTCGACCCTGCTAGGCTGGGACAATATCCACGGCGACCACCACGCTTGGTGGATACACCCCCGGGATGGCAGCTTCATGATTGATGGCAACGATGGCGGCCTGGCCATCACCCGCGACCGGGGTAAGACCTGGCAGTTTGTCGAAAACCTGCCCCTGGGCCAGTTTTACCACATCGAAGTGGATGACAACATCCCCTACAACGTGCTCGGCGGCATGCAGGACAACGGCACCTGGCGCGGCCCGGCTTACCTCTGGCAGAATGGCGGCATCCGCAACCACCAGTGGGCGGAGATCGGCTTTGGCGACGGCTTCGACGTCGTCGTCGAGAAGCACAACAACCGCCACGGCTACCTCATGTGGCAGGGGGGCAATCTGCTGCGGGTGGACTTCGAGACGGGCGCGCAGCAATGGGCCAAGCCCTACCACCCCGACGGCATCCCCTTGCGCTTCAACTGGAATGCGGGCATCGCCCAAGACCCCTTCGACCCGCAGGTTATCTACTACGGTAGCCAATTCCTGCACCGCTCTGCCGATGGCGGCATGAACTGGGAGACCATCTCCCCAGACCTGACCACCAACGACCCCAACAAGCAGCAGCAGGCGAAAAGCGGCGGCTTGACCTACGACGTGACGGGCGCCGAGAACCACTGCACCATCCTGGCCATCGCGCCCAGCGCCAAGGAAAAGGGCCTGATATGGGTGGGCACCGACGACGGCCGCCTGCAATTGACCCGCGACGGGGGGCGAACCTGGAAGAATGTCTATCCCGTGATCCGCGGCCTGCCCGACAGTTGCTGGATCCCGCAAGTTCATGCCTCCCCCTTCAATGCCGCCGAGGCTTACGCCGTCATCAACGACTATCGGCGGGGCAACTGGAAGCCCTATCTGGTGCGCACCCGCAACTACGGCCAAAGCTGGGAACTGCTCACCCGCGAGGGCGAAGTAGAGGGCTATTGCCTCTCCTGGGTGCAGGACCCCATCGAGCCCAAACTGCAGTTCCTCGGCACCGAATTTGGCTTGTATGTCAGCATTGACGAAGGCAAGAGCTGGTCGAAGTGGAAGGCAGGCTATCCCGTAGTGCCCACCATGGACCTGAAAATCCATGCCCGCGAGCACGACCTGGTCATCGGCACTTTCGGGCGGGCCGCATACGTGCTGGACGACATCCGCCCGTTGCGGGCACTAGCGCAGGAAGGCGCTCAAGCAGTTGGCGCCCCGCTCAAGGTTTACCCCGCGCCGGATGCCTATCTGGCGCATTACAAGGAAGCCGATGGCACCCGCTTTACCGGCAACGCCATGTACAAGGGCGAAAACCGTCCCTATGGTGCGAATATCACCTTCTCGGTCAAAGAAATACTAAAAGGCGAAGGCGCCAAGTCTGATACGCTGCAAGTCGTGATCTACGATCAGAGCGGGCAGACCATCCGCCACCTGCGCGCTGCCGCGCAAAAGGGCATGAACCGCTTCGCCTGGGGCTTGGAGCGCGACGGCATCCGCCTGCCGGGCATGCCGAAGCCCGAGCAAAAGGACGCCCCGCCGCCGCCGGGCCGGCCGGTGCTGCCAGGCATTTACAAGGTGGTGGTCAAGTACGGCACCTTCCAGGATTCTACGCTGGTGACGGTACACCCCGATCCGCGCATGAAAGTCAACCTGGCCGATATCCAGGCTGTTTATGCCGAATGGGACGCCTGGAGCGTGCAAGTCAATACCGTCACGGAGCGGATGGACCGGCTGGCTAGCGCCAAAAAACGCCTGGCGGCCATCGGCAACCTGGCTAAAGATCAAATCAAAGACGAAGCCGCGCAGCAGGAATACCAGGGCAAGGCTAAAGCGCTCACGGCAGCGATAGATTCCCTGGAGTTCATCGTCAAACCCGGCGATGATATCCAGGGCATCTACGACAACCCCAGCCAGTTGCTGAGCCGGATCTTTCAAGCCAGCATCTACTTCTCGCCAGCTTTCGAAGCGCCCAACCCGGCCTTCCACCGCCCATCGCCCACTGGTCAGGCCGTAATCAGAGATGTGGCCAAGGAAATAGCCGCCTTCCAGCAACAGGTTGATGCCTTTTTTGCCGGCCCCTGGCAGGGGTTTGAAGCAGAGCTGAAGCGCTGGGGGCTGGATATTGGGAGGTTGTAGGGGGGGATGTTTTTCAGCTGGATATTAAAGACGGCAAGATTTGGGTGCAAGAAGATGCCACTGACTACGATATCGTTGGTGTGCTCGAAGGGCATGGGGTTCCAAAATCGGAAATCGTGCTGGCTTTTCACGATCACTACAAGCGCCCCTAAACGGGGCGTGGTTGACGTACCTCAATAACTTTCGGGAAGTCTTGGGGATGGCGAGGGGGGACTTCCCGAAATTAGGGCATGGGAGGATTATATAAGCAAAGGGGGCTTGGGTGCCATATAGCGCCCAAGCCCCCTTGATTGATATGATCAACAAATCCCTACTCAATACCCATCATTCTGCTCCAAATTCGGATTGGCATTGATATCAGCAGCGGGTATGGGGAAGATGTTGCGGAAGACCGGCACAGAAGCGCCGTCGCGTACGCCGCCTTTCCACTGCCAGAGGTAGTCAGACTGGCTAAAGCGGTTGAAGCGGATGAGGTCGGTGCGGCGGTGGCATTCCCAGTACAGCTCGCGGGCTCTTTCGTCGAGGATGAGATCGAGGGTAAGTTCAGCGGCAGACACATTGCCGGCGCTGCCTTTATAAGCTCTGGTGCGGACCTGGTTAAAATATTCGACCGCCTGATTTTGGCTACCGCCTCCTCCCCGCAGGATAGCCTCGGCGGCCATGAGGTAGGCATCGGCCAAGCGGAACATCGGGAAGTCCGTATCGGGGAAAGTAGCGTTGGAGCCAGGAGTCCCATCCGAGCGGATATTTTTGAATTTTTTGACGGCGATGCCCTGAGTAAAGAGCGTCACGTCGTCGATATCCAAAGTTTGCCCAGGGCGGTGGAAAATACCCCGACGGTCGAAGGAGGTGGAATTGATTTGATAGGTATAATCCGGTTGATTGAGGAAAAGCAGGATTTGGTAACTCCCGCTTTCCGCTACCTTGAGCACCTCTGCGCCATCCTGTTCCAGGATACCGTCTCCGCCATTATCGCCAAGGTTCACGCTCGGATCGCTGCTGAGGAACTTGAAGCCGCCAGGCACCATTTCCAGGTTCGCCTTAAGCGCTTTAAGATTGGCGTCCCAAGCCATCGGGATAGCCTGTCCCGAAGCGACCGCATTGCCAGTGATAGACCAATCGCGGCGCACGATTTGATAAGTCAACTGCCCTGTATTCCAATCGACGCGGATGTAATGCAGGCCTGCCTCGGGTACGACGATCGCCGCTCCGTTGATTTCAAGCTTGCCGTCGCCATCTGTGTCGCCATAAATAGGGGCGGTGTTGGAGGATATCCTGGTAAAGCGGATGGTGGTACCCGCGTCAGGGAAGTACTTGTAACCCTCAAAAATATTGTTCCGCTGAGGAGAGGAAAGGGAGTTGCCCGTGTCGGTTGCGTCATTGCCCTGATGCGAGCCAGGTACATAAATCTTAGGATAGCTGGCCGTGGCGCCCGGATTGGGGGCAGCAACCAGGCCTCCATCGCTATCAGGAAACTTTTCTACAAACTGCCGGGTGGCGCGAGTGCCGCCCCAGCCGCCAGCCATGCCTTGGTCAGTGGGGTTGATGTTGCCCCCAATAGCAGCGTTGATGATAAAGGTCATACCGCCCCAGGTACGGGTATTGATGCCGTCAAATGCGATGGGGAAGATGATCTCGTTGGAGCGGTCGTTATCGGCCAGGAAGAGATGTTGGTACTCGGGCTCCAGAGAATAGCCGGCATTGATGATGCGCTCGCAGTAGCTAAGGCAATCACTGTAGCGGGCTTGGCCAATATATACCTCCGCATTGAGATAGAGCTTGGCCAGCAGCATCCATACTGCGGCGCGGTCGGCGCGGGCGTATTCGTTGGTGCGTGGCGCGGCAATTTCATTTTCGATGGCCAGCAATTCAGATTCGATATAGTTGAACAACCCATTGGCATTAGTCTGCTGGGGGAAGAAGGCCCCAACGGCATCCTCTTCGGTTACGAAGGGGACGTTGCGGAAGAGATCCAGGGCATGCCAGTAGCTAAGGGCGCGCAGGAAGCGCGCTTCGGCGCGGAAGCCGGCGATATCTGTACGCAACTGCCCACTGACGCCGCGGCTATTGAGCCGTGATTCAGTGGTCTCCCGGAGGAACTCGTTGCATAAGGATATTTGATAAAAAATGCGGCTGTAAAAGGCGAAGATAAAGCCGTCCCCTGAAGTCCAGCTTTGGTTGTGGAAATCCTGGATAGTCTGGTCATTCCAACCGATTAGCGCCTCATCAGTGGTCAGTTGCTGGTGATACCAGAAACCGCGCAGATATTGGCCGAAGCCCTCATCTATGCCCGATATATCAGCCTGGCCGGAGGGGCCTTCTTGCCCAGAGACAGCCAGGCCGGCGTAAAGTTTTGCCAACACCTTTTTATAGGCGGTGGGGTCGTCAAAAACGACCCCGGAAGTGAGTTCGAGCGGATCCAGCGGCACCGTATCCAAGTCTTTGAAGCAGCCAGTGGCGACGAAAGTCAAGGCGATTACAAACGCCAGCGATTTTATATTCTTCATTTTCATAGGAGTGATCTATTTAAAAGGTAACACTAACCCCAAACAAGAATGTTCGCGGGCGGGGATAGAAATTATTGTCAATACCATTGCCAATCTCCGGGTCTAAGCCTTCGTACTTAGTGATTACGAAGGGGTTTTGCACCGTGGCATAAACCCGAAGGAAATCTCCAAGCACCTGGTCAAAAGTATAGCCCACGGTGATGTGGTCCAACCGGAAAAAAGAAGCGTTGGTCACAAAGTGGTCGCTAAAAGTTACATCGGCCTGGTTAGTGACGTTATTATCAACGGCAGAACGGTGGATGTTCTGCAAGTAGAGTGTCGGGTGGAAGAGCCGTTGGTAGTAGCCCATATCGGTGGCGACGTTATTGTAAACGTAGTTTCCAATATTGGCGCGCCCGGCGAAAGAAAAGTCGAGCTTGCCGATGTTCATGTTGCTGGTCAGGCCGAGGATATAATCGGCCGCCGGCTTTTCAAAGCGGTATTTATCATCGTCGTTGACGATGCCGTCGCCATTGCGGTCGGCATATTGCCCTTCCAGGAGGTTGCCATTCTCGTCGTACAATTGCTCGAAGACATAGAAAGAGCGGGGCGCAAAGCCCACGCTGTGGATTTGGATATTACTGCCAACGCCGCCGGCGATACCGCCAGTGAAAATACCTTGGTAATCGGGGTCTTCTGTCGCAGTCAATCTAGTGATTTCATTGTAGTTGTAGGCGATATTGGCACCGAGATCCCACCTGATCTTAGAGGTGGAAATCGGAGAGGTGAAAATGGCCAATTCTACCCCCCGGTTGATCATATTGCCGATATTGGTCTCGATAAAGTTCGTCAGGTTGGTACCAGCGGGCACGGGGATAAAGTTCAGCAAGTCCTTGGTTGACCTTTCATACAAGTCGAGTGAGCCAGACAGGCGGTTTTTGATGATCGAAAAGTCAAAGCCGATATTGGTCGTGGTCGTTTCCTCCCACTTGATATTGCGGTCGTAACCATTTGGCCGGAAGGTATTAATAAAGCTGTCACCAAATTGGTAGCGGGCATTATCCAGGCTAAGCTGGTAGCGTGCCTGATAGACGTAGAAGCTGCCGATATCTTGTTGCCCGGTGACACCCCATCCCGCCCGCAGCTTGAGGTTGTTGAAGCGATCGTTATCGTTGTCGATAATCTTGATTGCGGTGGCTACTGCCGGGAACAAGCCCCAGCGGTTTTCCGATGCGAAACGGGAAGTGGCGTCGCCCCGGAGGGTGAAAGTGAAGATGTAGCGGTTCTTAAAAGTGTAGTTGGCCCGTGAGAATAGGGATAGCAGAAAAAGCTCGTTGGCGATGTTCTTCCGTTCAACAGTTTCTGAGGGCGTATTGGCTGCGTTGGAGTTGCGGAAGGAATTTTCATTATAAAAATGCTGCCAGGAGTAGCCGCCCATCAAGTCGATGTCGTGGCTGCCCAGGGAAGTCTTGTAGTTAAGGTAGAATTCTATTACTTCATTGGTGCGCTTCTGGCTGTACTCATTGTCGAGGCCGCCTCCGTTTATCGGGTCAAATGAAAAAGCCACGGTATTTTCTCCGGGGATCATGACGGCGCCTTCGCCGAAAGAGTAGTCATAACCTACATTCAGATTGGCCCGCAGGGCAGGCAGGAAAGGCAGGCGATAATCCGCAGAAGCATTGATAATATAACGCTTTACGGTGGACTGGTCATCGCGGAGGTTGGGGTCGAGCAGGGAAACCGGGTTAGAGGGCGACAAGGAGTTGGGGTTTCCATTGGCGAGGGTCCAAACCCGGTAGCCGGAGTATTGGCTGTCTGGGTCACGGATCGGCTGGGTTGGGTCGAAGCTCAGGGCAGCGCCGATGGCACCGCGCTCGGCGAATTGGTTCTGCGTCAACATGCCTTTGAAACCGATATTGACTTGAAGTGCATTGTTTAAAAAGCCGGGCGATAGATTAATGCCGGCGGTGTAGCGGTTGAAAACGTCGTTCTTAAGTAAGCCCTCCTTCGTGGTGTATCCGATCGAAGCTCGGTAGGGGATGATCCCCGCCGAACCAGTAAGGCTGACGCTATGGTCAGTGGCAAAAGCAGTACGGTAAATCTCCGATTGCCAGTCGGTGCTAGCTTCGCCCATTAGTCCTACTTGATCGGGGAAGCGCTCCGTCATCACCGCTCTGAACTCATCTGCGCTCAGCACATCTACCATATTAAATGGTGTCCCCAAAGATACATTGCCGCTATAGCTGACCTTGAGCTTAGCGCCAGCAGCACCCTTTTTGGTGGTGATGAGGATGACCCCACCCGCTGCCCGGCTGCCATAAATAGCTGTCGCAGAAGCATCTTTCAACACGGTGATAGTTTCGATGTCATTGGGGTTGATGACGTTCAGGGGGTTACGGTTGCCAGATACGCCGCCGGCATCTAGCGGTATCCCGTCTACCACGAAGAGGGGGTCGTTGGAAGCGCCCAGCGAGGACTCTCCTCTAATCCTGATTTGAGATGCGTCATCCGGGCCGCCGCCAGTAGTGATGGCTACTCCAGGCACTTTCCCTGCTAGAAGCTCTTGTGGGCTGGTGATGGCACCCCGGTTGAAGTCCCGGGAGTCGACAGTCTGCAAAGAACCCGTCACGTCTTCTCTTCTCACCGTGCCATAGCCAATTACCACGACTTCAGTTAGCACTTTGCCCGCGTCTAGTTCGACCATGAGGTTGTCTACACCAGCAATGGGCAAATCAATGGTGTTGTAGCCCGTATAGCTAAAACGTAAAGCAGTGGTGGCCTCTGGAATCCTCAAAGAAAAGCTGCCGTCAAAATCGGTGATGGTGCCTAATGAGAAGTTGTCCTTATCAACCACAGTGGCACCGATGAGCGGCTCTCCAGTGGCCTTATCCGTCACTGTCCCGGTGATTGTCCTTTGGCCATACAAAAAAACTGGCATAAGGGCCAGGAATACCAGCGCCACTGGCATTCTAACCAACTGGAAGGTGTTGAAATTCATGCAAGTTTCATTTTTGATTTTTTTACTAAATTGCTCAAAGATAAAAAAAATACCCTAACTTTGTGTTAGTTGTACAATAATAAAAATTTCATCACCAAAGTAAAGAAAACATCATGTTGCGATTACTATCTACAGTCGTTTTTTGCACGTTTTTTTTAGCTGGATACAGCCAGTTCAATAGCATCGGGCTGATTGGCAGCGCCACCCCTGGCGGGTGGGATGAAGACACCCCTATGGTTCAAGATGCTGAAAATCCAAACTTATGGACCTTGGAAATCACCTTGGCCGATGGAGAGGCCAAATTCCGGGCTGATGGCAACTGGGACGTCAACTGGGGAGACTCCCGCTTCCCCATCGGCACTGGTGTGCAAAATGGCCCCAATATCCCGGTGATTGCTGGCAACTATAGCGTTTCCTTCAACTCTGAAACAGGCGAGTATTTCTTTGATTACGACTCTGACATTGGGATTATCGGAAGCGCTACCCCTTTCGGCTGGGACCGCGAGGTGTTCATGTTTAAAGATGCTGATGACGATAACAAATACTATGTGACGCTCAACTTGCTTCAGGGCGCAGCAAAGTTCCGCGCCAATGGCAACTGGGACGTCAACTGGGGCGCTGTTGATTTTCCCTCCGGCATCGGCGAGCAGAACGGCGCTGACATCCCCGTTCCACAAGCAGGCCGGTACTTCATCACCTTCGATAAGTCGACTGGAGAGTATAACTTTGAAGAAGAGGTTGACTTTGCTTCTATCGGCATCATTGGCAGCGCCACTCCGGGTGGCTGGGATGTGGAGACCCCGCTCACCAAAGACTCCGGCAACCCCGATTTGTGGAAGGCTACCGTAACCCTTATCGAAGGCGCGGCGAAATTCCGCGCCAATGATAGCTGGGCCATCAACTGGGGTGGTACAGAATTTCCTATTGGTATCGCTGAGTTGAACGGAGGTGATATCGTTGTGCCGGAAGCGGGTGAATATCTGGTTTCTTTTAATACCAACACCTTGGCCTATAGTTTCCTCTTGATTGGTGATTATAGCACGGTTGGGATTATCGGCGATGCCACTCCGGGTGGCTGGGATGTCGATACCCCCATGGAGCAAGACCCGGACGATAAATCTATCTGGCGCTTGAGGGTAGAGCTCGTCACGGGCGAAGCCAAGTTTCGCGCTGATAACGACTGGGCCGTAAACTGGGGCGGTGGCACCTTCCCCGAAGGCGTTGCGGAGCTGGATGGCCCCAACATCCCGGTGATTGGCGGTGAGTATCGCGTAATCTTCAACGCTACCACTGGCGAATATAGCTTCGAAGAAGTGTTTGAATACGGTGCGGTCAGCCTCGTCGGCAAGTCTGGTCCTTTCAACGCTTGGCCCGAAACCGATGATATGGGCGCCCGCGACTGGTTCCTGGACAAAGACAGCCAGGACCCTCACCTATGGACTACGCCCAGCGTGATGCTCCGCAATTATGCCGACGACGCCGATGGCGGCATTAAATTCAGGGCGGACACAGCCTGGGCGGTCAACTGGGGCGCCGCTGATTTCCCCACTGGCGTCGGTACTCAGGATGGGCCTAACATCCAGCCAGTAGCAGGCACTTATAGCATTGTCTTCAACTCGCTCGGCGGCGAATATGCTTTCGGCCCCGCGGTCTCTACCCGCGAGGAGCTGCTCAACCCCGCTGCAATCAAACTGCTGCCCAACCCGGCCAACACTACCGTCTTTATTAACCTTGACACCGACAAGCTGGCCAACAACATCAATGTGCTGGTTTATGACTTGGCTGGCCGCCAGGTGATGAGCCAACGCTTCGACCTCAACGCCAACCTGGAGCTGAACGTCTCCAAGCTGCAAGTCGGCAGCTACCTGCTCAGCATCACTGATGGGAAGTATCTCATTGGTAAGCAGTTGATCATCGCACGTTAATATACCAGCCGATTGTTGCTGATTCAAAAAAGCGCCTGCCAGAGGATTTCTGGCAGGCGCTTTTTTCAGCCCCCCGCGCTTGAGATTACACCTGCCGCCTGCGGGTGGGAACCTCGGCGGTAGGCGGTAGGCAGTAGGCAGTAGGCGGTAGGCAGTAGGCAGTAGGCAGTAGGCAGTTGGCAGTTGGAGCGAAGCGACATCCCGGACGAGCGCAGCGAGAGCGGG
>CAYSPJ010000105.1:0-3260 GCA_964432875.1 uncultured Phaeodactylibacter sp.
CGTCCGGGATGTCGCTTCGCTCCAACTGCCAACCGCCAGCCGGCCTCAAGGACTGCATACTGCATACTGCCCACTGCCTTCCCGCTCTCGCTGCGCTCGTCCGGGATGTCGCTTCGCTCCAACTGCCAACTGCATACTGCATACTGCCAACTACCAACTGCACTAATTCGAGACCCTCCAAGCAATCCTCCCCCACCCCACCACCAACAGCCCCAAGCCCACCACATTGCCCGTGCCGTGCCAGGCGTACATATTCGGGATATCCAAACCCGGGATGGGCACCACTGTCCGGAGCGCGTAGCCCAGCGCGAGCGCCATGCCGCCCAGCAGCAGCAGGCTGCCCAGCCGCCAGCACCAGCGGGTGAAGCCCGGGCGCTGGTGCGACCGCTGCCAATACAAGCCGGCGGCCAAACTGCCAGCTAGCGCCATCGCCGCCCCGCTGAGCGCTTCGCCGCCCGCCCAGCCGCTCAACTGCGTGAGGGTGATGGCCAGGGCCACGGCACCGATGCTCGCGACCGTGAAATAGCCCAGCGCTTTCAGCCAGGGCGTAGGGGCATCCCGATAAGCCAGGGCGAGCAGCAGCAGCAACAAAAAGCCCGTATAGTGGAAGTGGGCGGCTGTCAGCAAAACGATGATGGGGGCAAAACCCAGGGGGTTCCAGCCCAAGGCATGAGCAATAGCCCAAGCGCCGGCTACATTCCAAAACAACATAGCAGCGGTGAAAAAACGCCCTTCATGGGTGCCGAGCTGAGCATGGCGGAGCAGCGCCCCAAGCCCTAAAGCCAACCAGGGCAATGCCAGCAGCCCCGCCAACCAGGAGGGCGGCAGCCAGAAGCCCATCCCCAGCGCCAAACCAGGCAACAGCCACGCGCCAAGCGGGATGCGCCCCGGCAGGTAAAGCCCGAACCCTAACGGCACCCACAGCAGCACCGCCCATAAAATCAGTAGCTCTACCCAATCCGGCGCTTGCGGGTCCAGGGGCCAGTAGGCGGCCAGCGCGAGCAGCAAAGCCGCGCTGCCAGCGATCATTACTTTCCCCTCAAACATAGGCCAGGCTTTGCCCTGCTTCCAACATCTGCCGCAAAGATTGGCGCGCAAAACGCCGCTGGTGATGGCGCGCCAGTGGATAAGCCAAGCGGGTAGCCCAGATGGCCGGGCGGGAGAAAGCCTCGAGCTGGTACCAGACATTATCTTCCTCATCCATACTCACCAGGAATAGCTCCTCTCCACACTCCACATGCCCCACTACCGTGCCGTAGGCAAAGCCGAAGCGGCGGGGCTCATCAATTACATAGACGATGCGGCAGGCGTTGTGCCACCACAGCCCAAACAAGCGGAAGAGCATCACGATGTCCTCCCCTTCCCGCAGCGCCGCCCGCTCGGGGTAGATATGCGTCCAGCCGGCCGGGAAATGCCGCCAGCCCCGCAGCGCTTCCCGCCCCGCCTCGAATGCATCCGGCCCCGTCCCGATGCAGATGCGGTTGCGGTCGTGGTCGTAGCCGAACGGGAAAGCGCCCTGCGTGGCACCCTGCTCGGCATAGGTAAAGGGGCGCGCGGCGAGGCGCTGCCGGTAGTCCTCTAGTTGGTGGATGGTGGGGAAGGATGGTGTGGCTTTCATTGGGAATATTTTGGAGCAAAGATAATGTATTTTTCAATTCTTTCAGTATTTTATGAAAGTATTTTTTGTTGCTGACGGGGTGATTCGGTGGGGGGGATAGCGAGGCGAGCTTATTCAAACCCCTTCTGCGGATGCCCCTGCGGCAATACCCCATACACGTTTTTGTACGCCTGCACCAGCCGGCTCAATAGCTGGTACTTGGCTGCTTCGTATTCCTCCGCGTGGATATGGCTCAGTTCTTCCTGGAGTTTTCGTGCCTGATCCTCTTTTTGGGAGGCCTCGATTTGCTGCTTTACGGACGTCTCAGGGTCGTAGTCTTCTATTTTGGCATCGTCGGAGCTTTCCAGCAGCTTCTGGGGATCAATCAAATACAATTTGGGGAAAGCATACTCCCAGTCGCACCCCAGGTGTTTTAGCTTTTGAAAAACGTACTCGTAAAAAGGCGTCAAGTCGCCTCGTTGAACCAAACCCTCCACCTCGTGCCTTACAATCTCCCTTTCAAAACCCCACGCTCCGGCGGAAAAGTTCCTGCCAGCTCAATGGGTTAACGCGGCGAGGGCGGCGCAGCAGCAGCTCGCTGCGGTCTTTGCCGGCAGATTTCGCACTCCGCGCACAGAAGGTCATGCCATTGCCTAGCGCCATAGCAATGCGTACTAGCCTAGGCCTTCATTCCCCCTGCAACCCCTCCGCCACGGTTTCCAGCATCAGCTCCATCCAAGCCTGGTACATCAAGCCCGAGGGGTGCAGGCGGTCGCCCGCCACCAGTTCGGGCTGGGCCAGGCCCTGGCGGGAGATGGGGGTAATGTCGAAATAAGCCACGCCCCAGCTTTCTGCCACCTGGCGGTTGAAGGCGTTGTAGGCATCCAGTTGCGCGCTGATCTGCGCGGGGTTTTGACTGCCTTGCCCGAAGGGCGTGTAGGCGTAGTCGGGGATAGATAGCACGAGTACCCGGCTGGTGTCGCCCCCGGCGAAGGCGATGGCGCGGCTGAGCAGCTGGGGGAACTGCTGCTCGTAGAGCGCGAAGTCTTGCCGCTGGTACTGGTTGTTTACCCCGATGAGGAGCGATACCAGTTGGTAGGCAGTACGTAGGGTATCGTTGTTGGCCGTAGCGTTGAGTAATTGCCCCGTCGTCCAGCCCGTACGGGCCACGATGTGGGGCTCGGGTAGGTAGAGAGAATCGGGCAGCGCCTGGCGCAGGGCCCGCACCAACTGCACCGGGAAGCGCTCCGCATAAGCGACTCCATGCCCGATAGTGTAGGAATCACCCAAGGCCAGGTAATGAATGGTGTCTATCGTCGGCGGCACTGGCGGCTCCTCCGGCACCACCGGTATTTCTGGCTCGACCGTGACCGCCTGGCTTTTTTCGCAAGCCAACAACAGGAAAAAGGAAAGGCTGAGCAGTATGTATTTCGCGTTCATCTTCATGTAGTTTTTAGCTGCTGGCTGTTTCCCGCGGCTATCTCAAAAGTTCATTGGGTGCACGCACAAAAGACGCTTGAAATCAACATTTTGTTCTTGCTTCAAAAAGCCAGTCAAAAAGAATAATCACATCATCCCCCCAGCTCTTCCTCCTCCTTTTCTTTTTTTCCTTCCCGCTTCACTTCGTTCAGACGAGATGTCGCTTTGCTCCTTTAACCTTTTT
>CAYSPJ010000105.1:3360-17619 GCA_964432875.1 uncultured Phaeodactylibacter sp.
TACGTTGACTTCTTTGAGCACATTGGGGAAACTAGCAAAATAATCCGTGCTGCAATCGATGATGGTACAGTCTTTCAGCCGCACGTCCTGATAATCTGCTTCCATCTTGAAAAAAGCGAAGGGGCCATATTCGCGGGGGCTATGGCTATTCTTGAATTCGACCCGCTCGAAGACGATATTGTAGCTGTAATCCAGCTCGACGAGGTGGCTATACACCTGATTGTCGAAAATGCGGCAGTCGTAAACCCCGCAATTGGAGCAAGATTCCAGGGAGAGCAAGCCCGTAGTACACTCCCGGATGATGGAATTTTTCAGCGTGATATAGCTACAGGAGACTGCCTCCAAGCCACGCGTACCGCTGCCGTACAAATCGCACTCATCGATGCGCAGGTAAGAGAGGTAGTCGGCCCGGATCACCGCGCCATCGCATAAGCCCGGCGCCACATCATGGCCGATTTTCAAGCCGGCCAGCGAAAGGTTGTAGCATTCTTCCAGCTTCAACGCAGGCACGAAGGCATAAGTCGTCATCAACTCCGCCTTGCCGGGGTTTTCTGCCTTGATGGTCAGATTGCGGGCGTTCTTGATGACGATGGTGCGGTCTTCGAAGCCAAAGCTGAAGATTTGGGCATAGTCCGATTGGCCCGTCACCGTGCCCAGGTCGTATTTGCCGTCGGCCAGCGTGATTTCAGTGTCATTGCCGATCGCTTCGTAAAAAGCCTGCACGGTTTGCACCCTGACTTTTTTGACGGCGGGGTCTTTGGCAAAAATCTGCCCATCGGGGCCGATGTAATTTTCGCGGCCATTAGCGTCGGTGGCCGAAGTGATGCCAAACTTGTCTGGCGGGCCGCAATAGAGCCATTTCTTGTCAGAAAGCAATTTGCCATCGGAATTGTAAAGCCTGGACTCCTGCCCTTGGGTCAATAACAGGATCTTACGTTCGCGCTGGTTAAGCTCGGCATATTCGTAAGATTCGCTGCCGATAAAATCGACCTGGTAATCGAGCGGCAATATCCAATCCCCGCGCTCGCCGAGAATACCTCTTTTGCCATCCTTGTCAACCAGGAAGCGGCCCGGGCCCAGGGGGTCGATCATATCGTACTCAAAGCCGATGATAACCTTATTGTCCAGGCTGATCAGGCCGGCCCGGGACTGCTTGTCGGTGGCGATCAGATAAGCGCGCGAAAAGCTCAGGTAGGAATAATCAAAAGGGATGACGATTTTGCCGTTTTGATCCAACAAGCCAGTCACCTCCCCTTTCATGGCGACGAAATAGCCATTCGGCTCCTGATAAAGGCTTTGGAATTCAAAAGCGGTCAGGGCTTTCCCCTGCTCATCCAGGATCGCATAGCCTCCTTCCTCATCCTTTTGGGCCACAAAACGTGTCGGCGAGGACCGGTAGATCAGCTGGTACTCAAACGGCGCTGCCGCTGAACCATCGATGCGCAGTAAGCCGTGGCGCCCATTTTTGCGCGCTGCCATGAGCCCATTGACTGGGCGGGAAAGCTCCTCATAAGCCATATCCAGGACTAGATTGCCCGTGCTATCCATCAGCCCAAACAGGCTCCCTTCCTGCTCTTGCCATACCACAAAATAGCCCGGGTCAAAGGCATCATGGTTTTCTACCCCAGAAAGGAAAGGTTCTTCCTCATAAGGCACGAGGCTGCCCAGCCCCTTGACCAGAGAACCGTCTTTGCGGATCAAGTAGTGCTGCCCGCCTTTTTTCACCACGGCAATACCATGCCGGAAGTTATAAACCGCTTCGTAAGCCGGGGCGACTGCCAGTTGGCCATCCAGGCCGATATACCCATACAATTCATCCGGGGTTTGCACCATAGCCCGGTCATCAATAAATTCACCGATAAAACCGTAAGTAGGTGGTAGGATCACCTTGCCCTCCGGGCTGACCAGGCCGGTCAATTCGCCTTGCACCAAGCGCCCGTAGCCATCGTCCAATAAATAGGCCTGGTCATAATTTGTCTCCACGATGATTTTACCATCGGGCTGAGCGAAACCCCAGCGATCCCCGTCGCGGTAAGGTATCATGCGGAGCACCGCGGTTTCTGCAGAGCTGCCTTCAGGCTCGCCTCCGCCGCTTTTGCAGCCTGAAAAACTAGCCGATACGGTCAAGACCGCCAAAAGGAAAATCGAGAGCGAAAGATTTGTTCGGAGCATGTTATTTTTTGTTTTGCCAATACGGCAGCCGTTTTACGGCGCTGCAATATTACAGCAAATCTGCACGCTCCTGCTGGCTTGCCCGCATTATTTTTTCTTGCCCCACTCCATTACAAATTGCTGGAATTGTCCAGAAAAGACCTGACCAGGACTGAGATGTCGGAATTGTAGATGTAAACCAAGTCTTTATCAGCGGCATACCTCCGTTTGAACTGCCGCCACTCCTCGATAATCTGCTGGTCGGTCAGCGCATGATAATCTTTGCTTTCCAGGCGCAGGCCGGTGAAAATATCCCTTAGGGCTTGATACACCTCCTGCTTGGTTTCCGGCTGGAAGGTGATATTGATCCAGCCATCATTATCTTTATTGCGGAGTTTTTGTAGTTTGATCACGTTTTGATAAAACCCGCGATCGTAATCTTTCAGCATTTCCTGCAGCTTGTCCAGCTCTTCCTGGCACTCCTCATTCAGCCGGATAAATTCGCGGCATACCGCAGCCGTATCCACTTTTTCAGGAGACAGGTTGTCGCCGATCCGATCGACTTTCTGTTCCAATGTCGTATCCGGAAAGGCCTTAAAATGCTTTGCCCATAGCCGGTCGATGGCTTCGTTGGGGGCGGTTTCCAAGCTGCTCTTTTTTCCCAGCGTAAAAAACTCGACCATGCCAAAAAACAAGGACAAAGCCAGGGCGAAACCAAAATACAGCTTAATCGTATTCAGTATCGGCAGCCTGACTTCAGGTTTGTCCTGCTCGCGCGACAGCAAGCGATAGGAGAAAATGGCTAGCGCCAGGGAGACGCCGATAGCGCCGTATTTTAAAAAGTTGAGGTAATCCATATCAGCCTGTTTTTCGGTCCGCTTGCCCGCTATGGGCGAGGGAGCCTGCAAGGTACGCTTAGCAGCGCAGAAAAACAAGCAGCGGACTGGGGCGGGTAGCTTGCCAGGGGGTCAAGAGAAGGAGGTGATTAGGGCAACTTGCCTCCAGCATGGTTGGGGATGCAAGTTGTGATTCCGCTGCAGTTAGCTCAGGCGGTATGTCACTCTGCTCCGGCTGCGGGCCGCGAGTTTTGGCCCCTGTTTTCAAAATAAAGTTTCGGCTTAGAGAAACCAGCTTTTCCCAAGGTATGGGCCGAAAACCTTATTTTGCAGGGCCTCAACTCACAGCTCGCAACTCGAAGCGACCTACCTTATTTCAGCAATTCATCTAAAAAAGCTTTATCCGAGCCGTTGCCATTATTTTTGTAGATCACTGTCAGGTTGCCCGAAGCGGGCATGTAGATAAGGTTGGCTTCGATGCCGACTGAGCCGCCGTTATGGCCGTAGCCGATACCGCCGCCAACGCGCCAGAGCTCCAGCCCCAGGCCGTATTCACAGAAGATGTTGTCGCAAGCTGGCAGTTGGACGGCTTTCATCAACTCCACCGAAGCAGCCGACACGAGGCGGCCTTCCATCAGCGCTTCCATAAAAACCATCAAATCAGCAGCGGTGCTGATGATACCGCCATCAGCTTTGCCGTCGGTATCGGCGCGATCCCAGCGACTCACGTCCAGCAGTTTGCCGTCGCTATAGAGTTCGGCGTAGCCCCGGGCGACGTTGCGGTCGTCGCGCTGTTCCAGATAAGTATTTCTCAAGCCAAGGGGACTGAAGATCGCCTCATCCAGGACCAGTTGCAGCGGCTTGCCGGCGATGGATTCGACAATCTGGCCCAGCAGCCAGTAGTTGGTATTGCTGTAGGAGTAGCCTTGGCCGGGTTCGAAATGCAATGGTTTGCCATAGACATAGGCTTCCAGCAGTTCATCGATGCTCATCCGGTCAATGCGATCTGGTTCGTTGACGATTTGTAATTGGTAGCGGAGGCTCTCGTTAGGCGGGTCGAAGATGCCTGACAGATGGCTCAGCAGGTGGCGGATGGTAATCCGATCGGCGCCGGGGATTTTGCCCTTGACCTTCGGCAGCCGCTCTGCCAGTTTGTCGTCGAGCCGGAGCTGGCCATCCTCGGCCAGTTTCATGACCACGGTGGCCACGAACATCTTGGTGATACTACCCACCCGGAAGGGTGTATTGGTACGCATCGGCACCTGGTGTTCGAGGTTGGACCAGCCCGCGGCACCGATCCAGAGCGGCTCGCCGCTCCGCTTTACCAGCAAGATGGCACCGGGCGAATTGGTGTTTTTCCGGTATTTTTCCAGCTCGCCCTGATAGGCCAGAGCCTGGGGGTGGTTGGCATAGCTCACATCTTCTGCCGCATCGGGCTTGGGGATAAGGATGTCTTTTTCGCAGGCGGCCGCCGTGAACAACAACAGCAACAGCAGCAACTTGAAATGTCTCATACACAATAGATTTTTGAGTGGAAGGTGTTTGGCTTGGATTAGAATGGATTGAAACGGGTGCCCACATGCAGCGACCGGTGGGGCAAGGCCGGCGCGCCCCGATAGCTGAAGGGCAGCTCGCCGAACGCTTCGTAACGGGAGAAAAAGGCCATCTTCCCGAACTGGTAGCCCAGGCCCAGGCCGATGGTAGGCATGAACTTATGAAGGCGCGGCGAAGCATTGCGGTAGCCCTCGCCATCGGGTTCGTAGCGCTTCATGCTGGAGACCAGGTGGAGGTAGCCCCCTCCGATGGTCGCATCGGCGAAAAAGCCCCCGAAGCGCTTGCGGTAGCCAAATTCAGAACTGACATACACCCCTTGCTGAAAGCCAGGGTGGTGGTAGTAGCCAAGGTTGATGGTCTGCAGCAAGCGATGCCCGTCGCCCTGGCGATAGCACAGCTCGGTGCCGAGGCGCACGCCCCAGCCTGGCCCCCGGAATAGCCCCCGGAAATCGGGGAGGCTGACCGATTCGGAAAAAACGCTTACCGTCAGGGGGATGCCGCCTCGCAGCTCGCTGCCCTGCGCCGCCAGGCGCAACGGGCTGAACAGGGCCACCAGCAGCCCGAACCAGAGGAAGCGCGGCAAAGCCGTTGATCTGAACTTTTGGGTCATCATGTTTTGATCCGTTTTAAGTGAATAATAATCGGGTGATTTATTACGGCTGCAAACCTACGAGCATAATGGGCCGATTTTCAAGTCCGTACGTCCTGAAGCCGCTCAAAAGCGGCTCCAGCCAGCCACCTGGCTTACCCAGCCGCTATTTGAGCCATGGAGCTCCCTGCTCTGGTTCAGCCCCGTTTTCGGCTGTTTCAGTCTGCATTTTTTGGTTTCCAGTCCGATATCTCTGGCAATAGTCAATGCGATTCCCGATTTTTGCCTGGCGGATGCTACCGTTGAAAGCCCGCAGCCGATATGCGATGAAAAAGAAATACCAAGTTTTGATTTTACTGGCGGGAGTGCTGCTGCTCGTCGTTTCCAATGCGATCAATTTTGGTTCGGAAAACGAAATGACCTGGGCGCAAAAAAGCACCTATTTAGCCCTGCTGGCTGCGGGCATCGCCACCCACTTTTTCACCATCTACGGCATCGGGCGCTGGATGCAGCGGCAACGACCGGGGCTGTCGTCCACACTAACTCGCATCGGCTGGTCATTCGCCATCGGCGTGCCGATACTGACCGTCTTGATGACGCTTACGGACTTCGGCCTACGCCAGTATTCGGAGCACGAGGTCTATCTGTTCACCTGGGAAAACGTGTTGCTCAACCTCACCCAATCTGCTGTGACGACCCTCTACATCCTGGGGTTGACCGAGGCTTTTTATCATTACGAACAACTCTATCGCTCAGAGAAAGAGCGGGAGGAGCTGCTGCGCATCAACTTTCATGCCCAATACGCCGGGCTCAAGCAGCAGGTCAACCCGCACTTTTTGTTCAACAGCCTCAGCAGCCTGGTTTCGCTAATCAGCATTGACCCGGCAAAAGCGGAGCGCTTTGTTGAAGAACTTAGCCAGGTGTACCGCTATCTGCTCCAGAGCAACCAGGAGGAGCTGGCCACACTGAACCAGGAGTTAGATTTCATCCAGTCTTATCTGCACTTGCTGCAAACCCGTTATGGGGAGGGCTTCCAGGCCCATATTGACGTGCCAGAAGCGGCACGCCAGCGCCTCATCCCACCCCTGACCTTGCAATTATTGGTAGAAAACGCGGTAAAGCACAACGAAATCTCCGTATCGCGCCCGCTACGGCTATCCATCTGCTGCCCGGAAGAGGAGCGGCTCGCCGTGACCAACAACCTCCAGCGGCGCCGCGCTGCCCTGCCTTCCGAGCGGATCGGCCTGGCCAACATCATCGCCCGCTACCGCCTGCTCAACTACCCCTACGTAGAAGTGCGGGAGGCCGAGGGTGAATTTGCCGTTTTCCTCCCCCTCATCACCAAACCTGTGCCATGAAAGTCTTTATTATCGAAGATGAATACCTTAGCCTGGAAAGGCTCCGCAAGCTGTTGGGCGAGGCCCGCCCCACCCCAGAAATCCTCGGCCATGCCGAAAGCATCAAATCGGCGGTGCAGTGGCTGGCTAATAATGCCGCCCCCGACCTGATCTTCATGGACATCGAATTGGCCGATGGGCAGTGCTTTGATATTTTCAGCCAGGTCGAAGTGCGCGCACCCATCATTTTCACCACCTCGTATGACGAATACGCCTTGCGCGCCTTCAAGGTAAACAGCATTGATTACCTGCTCAAACCGGTAAACCGGGAAGCGCTGGCCGGCGCGCTGGACAAATACCGCCGCCTCCAGGAACAACTCCACCCAGCGGCAGGCTTGCCCACGCAGTTCGCCGATGGGCTGGGGAAGCTCCTCGAAGAGCTGGGCCGCTTTCAGCAGCCTCAGGAATACCGCCGACGCTTCCTGCTCAAGCAAGGACCGCGCTGGATCGCCGTGGAAGTACATGAGATCGCCTGGTTTCGCGCCGAAAGCAAGCTGTGCTACCTCAAAACCTGGGACAACCGCCGCTTTGTGGTAGATTACCCCTTGGAGGAAGTAGCCCAGATGCTCGACCCGGCGGAGTTTTTCCGCGTCAGCCGCAGCTACTTCGTCCATGCCAAAGCCGTCCGCTCGATCGACGCCGACTTCGGCGGCAAACTCCGCCTGCAGTTGCAGCCCAAAACCGAGGCTGACGATGTGCTGGTGAGCAAGGAAAAGGCCAAGGAATTCAAGCAGTGGATGGGGAGGTGAGGTGATGTAATAACCTCAAGGGGGGATAATAGAGGTGCTGCCGCCTCATTTCCTCTTAGGCTATCTAGCTGGAGGGCATCTCCAGCTTGTTGTCCGATTGTACATTCTAGCGGCGGCTGGGGTTGGGGCTCCCCGCCCCCACAAAATCCAGAATGTACCGCGCCACCAATTCCGGCTGCTCTTGTTGCACCCAGTGCCCGCAATCCGCGATAGTTTTGATTTCCAGGCGGCAGCCTTCCTCTCTTTCCAATTGTGCGATATCATCCACCAACCACTTGCCCAGGGCGCGGTCGGCTTCGCCCCAAATCACCAGGGTATCGGTTTGCAGGCGCGGCGGCCGGCTGAAGTTCGGGTCGAACACCGCCCGGGCGGCGGCGCGGTAGTAGTTGACCGGGCCGGTGAAATCGCTCCGCTGGGCGAAGGCCTCCTCATAGCGCGCGATGTCTTCAGCCTCGAAGGCCGCTTTATTGATGGCCCAGCCACGCAGCGCGCGCCAGAAAAAAGTCTTCCGGTTTTTGTGCATCCACCACTCGGGCAGGAAAGGCAGCTGGAAAAACAAGGTGTACCAACTCATCTTGAATTGCTGCCGATTGGTGCGCATCGAGCGCTGCAAGACGGCCGCCGGCGGGCAGTTTAGCACAATCAGTTGATCGAGCATCTCGGGATAGAGCTTGGCAAATTCCCAGGCGATGGCCCCGCCCCAGTCGTGCCCCACCACGATGACCCGCTCGTAGCCCAGCGCGCGGATGAGCTCAGCCACATCTTTGGCCAGCGTACGGTAATGATAGTCGCCTACCCCCTGGGGCTTATCGCTCTGCCCATAGCCCCGCAGATCGGGTGCCACGACTTTGTAGTGCGCGCTCAACAAGGGGATGAGCTTCGCCCAGCTGTACCAAAATTCGGGGAAGCCGTGCAAAAGCATGATCAAGGGGCCTTCGCCGCTTGCTTTGAGGTGGAAGTTCAAGCCGTTGGCTTGAAGATATTGGCTATTCATGTTGCAAAATTTTAATGGTACAAAATAATACTACCGCCCCAAACGCATATTCCCCCCCACCCCTGCCGTATAAAAGTAAGGATAGCCCGGCAAGATATTGACCGCCAGGCTAGTATCGCTCCGCAATTGATAGAGATATTCAATTTGCCCGCCATGCCAGACGAATTTCCGCTCCCAGGCCTGGCTAGCATTCATTTTAATAAAAGCCGGGTCGTTCTCATAGCCTTCCAGCTGCCTCCAGTTTTTCCGGTAATACCAAAACGGCCCGAAGCTCAGGCTAAATTCATGCCGGGCAGAATCCCAGCCAATCACATCGTCATACACATTAATCCCAAAATGGGTAATCCCTGCCAGCTTGCCAGCGCAATCGCGCGGGACGATAGACTGCAACACTTTGATGCCAAGATACTGGTTTATCCGGTAAGCGGCAAAAAAAGTCGCCCCCGCATATCCCGCCCATTTGCCCTTTTTATCAATTTTCCACTTATAGAAATCATTGTTCTGCTCTTCGATCGGATGATACCCGATCCCGCCAATCGCTACGCCGATGGAGAATTGGGCCTGACCGGGTTCGCAGCACATCGTTATGACCAGTATAGCTAGTATCTGTGTTTTCATCACATAGGTTTTAGGTTAAGCGCTTGTTTTTGCCGAATGGAAGACGAATTTCATTCCACCCAAATTTCGCTTACAAAAAGCCAGGCCGGCTTGCCCTCCCCGGCATGCCCTGGCGGGCAGACGCCCTGGTTTTTGGCCGTAACCCTAATGTAGCGGATATTTTCCGCCGAGGTTTCGGTCGAGAAAAACTTAATCTGAGGTTCATTATCCTCAATATCGCTAGCGTTGGCCACTTTTTCGAGCAACCGGAAATCCTGGCCATCAGCGGAGGCTTCAAAAGACACCCATTGGGGCAGGAATATCCAGGAGGCCGCCGTCTGCAGCGCATCCATTGTGATGCGGCGGATATTGGCCGGGGCCCCCAGGTCGATGGTGGCAACCAAATCATTGCTTTCAAAGCCTTTCCAGTTGCCATCCCCAAAGCTTTTGCTGCCCCGGATACCGTTGACCAGGCCGTAGGCGCCCTGGGCATCGTAGCGCGGGCTGTTGGGGTATTGCAGCTTGATTTCGGCAGCGAAAGCCTGGTGCAGCACATATTCCCGGCTCATGACCTGCTGCCTGGATTGGCCATCCTCAAAGATGGCTGCCTTGACGGTGGCGGTCTGCTTGATTTCAAACGGGCCGGTATATAAGGGCGACTGGGCATCCGGCTCGGCGCCATCGAGGGTATAGCGGATGGACGGCTCAAAGACTTCGGTCTCGAGCGCGATCTGCAAGCTGCGGTTGTGCTGATCCACTTCCGGTAGCGACTTGACCTGGAAGGCGCTGAGCGAATAGTTGACCCCTTGCTGTCCGTATCTTGCATATTGCGCCTGCATCCGGCGGGAGAAACTGCCCCAGTCGCGCTGCGCAGCCGGCGACCAGAGCACCTCTGAAAGGGCCGCCAGGCGTGGGAAGACCATGTACTCTACCTGTTCCGGCACCGGCATATACTCCGTCCAGACGTTGGCTTGTGCCCCTAGTACCAGCCGGCCTTCCTCGGCGGTGAGCGCAGCCGGGATAGGCTCATAGGCATACACTTTTGCCAAAGTAGTGTAGCCCCCGATCGCCAGGGGTTCCATATCCGGGTCGCCCTGATAATGGTCGAAATAGCAGTGCGTGCCAGGCGTCATCACCACGCTATGCCCCATTTTTGCTGCTGCGATCCCCCCTTCTTCGCCGCGCCAGGACATTACGGAGGCATTGGGTGCCAGCCCGCCTTCCAGGATTTCGTCCCAGCCGATGAGGCGGCGCCCATGGGCATTGAGGAAGCGTTCGATCCTGGCGATAAAATAGCTTTGCAGCTCCTCTTCGCCGGAAAGCCCTTCGGCCCGGATACGCGCCTGGCATCGAGCACAGGACTTCCAATTGGCCTTATCAGCTTCGTCGCCGCCGATATGGATGTAGGTGGATGGGAAAAGCGCCATCACCTCGGTGAGCACCCCTTCCAGGAAGGCAAAAGTCTCTTCCTTGCCCGCACAGTAGATATGCGTAATGGGCCACACCCCGCCGGGAGGGACGCCAAGGGCTTCGCCGCTACAGGATAAGGCGGGGTATGCCGCCAGGGCCGACATCACATGGGCGGGCATTTCGATCTCAGGCATGATGGTGATGTTCCGCTCCGCAGCATAAGCCACCAGGCTCTTGACTTGTTCCTGGGTGTAATAGCCGCCATAAACCGTGTCGGTTGGGGTATTTGCCGAGGGGCGGGCATTCCAGTGCTGCCCTGACCAATCTGGCCGCCAGGCCCCCACCTCGGTCAGCTTAGGGTATTGCTTGATCTCCAGGCGCCAGCCCTGGTCGTCCACCAAGTGCCAGTGAAACCTATTGAGCTTGTGTTGCGCCATCTGATCTATCATCTTGTAAATGAACTCGATGGGCATAAAATGCCGCGAGACATCGAGGTGGAGCCCGCGATAGCTAAACCGGGGATAATCCCGGATACGCAGCCCCGGCAGCTTTCCGCCCGCATGGGTGCTCAGCAACTGATGCAGGGTTTGCACGCCATACAATATGCCCGCCGCACGGTTGGCTTTGATGGTGATGCCCTCCGCCCGGATTTCGAGGGTGTAGCCTTCATCGCCCAGTTCGCCATCCAGCTCGGCATTCAAGGCCAGGGTCACGGCAGGCTTCTCGCCAGGGGCTGGATCAAAAGCCGCTTCCAGCTCAAATTGCAGGTAGCCCCCCCAAAGCGCTGTGGCATAAGCAGATAGGCTTTCCAGCTCCTGCTGTTGATAAATCAATGGTGTACGCGGCCCGATGGTGAAGCTCCCCTCGGCCATCTCCAGTTTTACGGGCAAGGGTATGAGGCTGATGTCGGCCTGCTTCCTTTCTGGCTGGCAGGAAAAGAGCATGCCGCTCAATAGTATGGCGATGATGAGGGTGCCTACGTGGTTCATCGTTTTCGATTTTGGTGGTAAAGATAGGTTGTTTTGTTTAGAGCTGGAACTAAGCAGGCAATCCTCGGCAAGAGCGAGCAGGACTATCTGCGGGTGAAGCGTTGAAGAGCTTTTGGCTCTAGCCAAAAACAAGCTATCTTTGCTGCCCAACCAAGGCAAAAAACAATGAACTGCTTCAATCCGCTTACCCTCTGCTCAAAGGCCATAATCGCGGCCCGGAAGGCCATCATACTGGCTCTTGGATTGCCCTTATGGCTGGTGCCGGCCCTTGAACTCCAGGCCCAGCGCACGGGGAATATCGTAGAAATATTTGGTAAAGTGCGCGTCGACACCACCAGCGAAGGCGTAGTTATCTGCGAATTCAAGGAAGGCCTGGCCCTACGCGGCGCCATGCGCCCAGGCCTGCTGACCGGGACGCAGGACATCCTCTCCTGGCAGATCGCCAAGGGCCGTTTTGAAAGGCCACAGGCAGGGGAGAGCCTGAAGGACAACTACCACCGCCAGCCTACGCCTTTAACCTGGGAAGCCCTGGCCGTGGATACGGCGGGTTATTTCAGCGGAAACCTGGGCAGGGCTTATGTCTATACCGAATACGACTCACCCCAGGCCGGCATCGCCTTGCTGGATGCAACCGGCCATACCCGGGTATTTATCAACGGCATGCCCCATGAAGGAGACCACTACGATTACGGCCATACCCTCATCCCTTTTCAGCTCAAAAAAGGCTTAAACCAATTCGTTTACACCTATGGCCGCTTTGGGAAGCTGAGCTCCAAAATCGTCGTCCCCCACCAAGAGCTACAGCTATCGGCCCGGGACCTGACCCTGCCGTCCCTCATCCCTGGCGAGCAGGGCGATAAATGGGGCGCCGTGCGCGTGGTCAATGCCACTGATCAAACGCAACAAGGGCTTATCATCACCTGTACCTTGGCAAGCGGCGAGGCTGCGCGCTATCAGACTGGCAGCATCATGCCTCTGGCGGTGCGCAAATTGCCCTTTAAAATCCCGGCGCTGAAGGCTCCGGTGGCTAGAGACAGCATTGCAGCTACCTTGGTTTTGCAGCAGGCGTCGGGACAGGAAGTCAGCCGCCTGTCCATTATGATCAAGGTGGCCGATGGCGGGCGCCACCACGAAAGGACCTTCCTTAGCGGCATTGATGGCAGCGTACAATATTACAGCGTAGCGCCTGCTACCTCGGCGGCGGCCGGCCAGGCCCTGGTGCTTTCCGTGCACGGCGCTTCGGTGGAAGCGACCAATCAAACCCGGGCCTACCAGCAAAAAGACTGGGCGCATATCATCGCGCCGACCAACCGCCGCCCCTTCGGCTTTAACTGGGAAGAATGGGGTCGCCTGGATGCCCTGGAAGTGCTGCACCAGGCTCGCCAGCTTTTTGATACCGATACTGCGCGGACCTACCTGACCGGGCACTCCATGGGCGGCCATGGCTCTTGGTTCCTGGGGGCCACTTATCCCGACCAATGGGCTGCCATCGCTCCCGCAGCGGGCTATCCCGATATCATCGCTTATCGCCGCAGCGGAAACGACAGCCTGGTACAGGCCCATCCTCATTTTGAAATGATTTACCGCGGCGCGCTGGCTGGCCGCACCCTGGAGCTGGCGAACAACTACCGGCAATCTGGCCTGTATGTGCTGCATGGCGATGCCGATGCAGTGGTGCCGGTTGAACAGGCGCGGCTGATGCGCGGCGTCCTGGGGAGCTCCCACCCCAATTTCGCCTACTACGAATACCCCGGAGGCACCCATTGGTACGGCGATGAAAGTATGGACTGGCCGCCGCTGTTCGATTTTTTAAAGCAGAATACCATCCCGCCGGCCAGGGAAGTGCGCCATATTGAATTCCGCACGGCCTCGCCAGGGGTGTCAGCAAGCAATTACTGGCTGCGCATCAACCAGCAGATTAAAAACTATGTGCATTCTACGGTGAGCGCTCACTATCGCCAGGACACCATCCTGGTCGAAACGGAAAACATCGCACACCTTAGCATCTTGCTGGGCTTGCTGGCGCCAGCTTCCACCCCCCTCATCCTCATTGATGGCCAGCCCATCAGGCCGACAGCCGACAGCGAGGTATCGCTGCGGAATCTTGCTGGGCAGTGGGTGCTGGCGCCGCTGCCGCCGGCTAAGGAAAAGACGCCGGTTAGAAATGGCGGCTTCAAATTGGCTTTTACCAAGCAGGCCGTGCTGGTGTACAGCACCCGCGGCACGAGCGCGGAAAATCAATGGTATGAAAACAAAGCCCGCTTCGATGCGGAGACTTTCCTCTACCGGGGCAATGGGTCCTTTGAGGTCATCCCCGACCGGGATTTCAGCCTGGAAAAGTACCGCGATCGCAACGTGATCCTTTACGGCAACGCCCAATCTAATGGGGCTTGGGTCGCATTGCTCGCCAATGCCCCCGTGCAGGTAAACCGCAATGGCATACAATTTGGCAGCCGTTTCATGGCGGGTGACGACTTGGGCGCTTACTTCATCTACCCTCGCCCCGATAGCGATAGCGCCAGCGTTGGCGTGGTGGCTGGTACCGGCGAAACAGGCATGAAGGCGGTTTATCCCAATGACTATTTCTCCGGCATCACTGGCTTCCCTGATCTGCTCATCTTTGAGCTTGATTGGCTGAAAGAGGGCCTGGATGGGCTAAAAATCTCTGGTTTTTTTGGTAATGACTGGAGTGTGGAGCAGGGCGAGTGGCGTATGGAGTGATAAAGGGTGTCCAAGTGAAAAGCGCGGGGCTGACTTCCCGCACAGCCCCTCACTAATGCCGCGCCTCCCATGTCAAGCAGCCCGGGGTTAGTGAACGCCTGAGCTGGGAGTCAGGCGTTCACAGCCGCCCGGGATGTGAGGGGCTGACTCCCCGCTCAGCCCCTCACTAAACCCTCAGCCGCCCAAGCCAAGCAACCCAGGGTTAGTGAACGCCTGACTGAGAGTCATGCGTTCACAGCCGCCCGGTAAGGTGAGGCTGACTCCCCGCTCAG
>CAYSPJ010000106.1:0-17582 GCA_964432875.1 uncultured Phaeodactylibacter sp.
CTGGTGAGCACTTTAGCGGTGTTAGCCGAGTTTTGCCCACCAGATTCCTGCCGGGGTAAGACCCGCTTGACTACCCTGAGGCTATGAGTATAGCGCTTGCCAGGCCGGTTGAAGATGCCGAAATGGTCGAGCAGATCGATGCGCACGCGGCCGAAGGCATGGATGACTTCCCGATTGGGTAAGATGATGCCGCAGTGGCCGATGCGGCCCGCGCGGTTTTCGAAGAAAGCGATGTCGCCCGGCTGAGCTTGTTCCACAAAATCGACTGTTTCACCAAGATAGACCTGTTGCGCAGCCTCGCGAGGCAGGGAGATGCCCGCCAGTTTGAACACCATCTGCACCAGGCCCGGCGCATCTATGCCCATTGGCGAACGGCCGCCCCACAAAAAAGGCGCGCTGAGGTAACGACGCGCTATTTTCAGGATGAATTCCGGGTTGGCTTTAATATCGGTGGGGAAGATGGCTTGGCCGCTGAAAGTATAGTAGTCTTCTTCCAGGCGGAAGCGCATGCCGTCGAAGCCAGGCATTTGCGCGCCCATGACAATGGGGATGTAGTGGTCGGGGCCCATGATAGGATGGTAAGGCTCCAGGCTATAGGCATAGTGTTGGCTGAAGGACTCGAATTCGCTGGGCGTAATCGCCAGCAGTTGGTTGGCAGCTACCCAGCCTACGAAATTGTCATGAGCACAACGGATCCTCATCCACTGACGCCCTTTGGTTTCCAGCACTTCTGCCATTTCCCCGAACAATAGCTGAGAGGCCATCTCGCTGGCATTCGAGCTGCTCGTCCGCACCGGGACAATACTCATTGGGCAAATTACATACGACATCAAGCCATTGTTTTTCGCTTTGACCTGGCAGGATCATTTACCGTCCCCCCATTATCCTTCATCCTTGCTCCCGTCAAAAATAATAAATTTATTTAAAAGCCCGTTGTGAAGGGGGCAAAAATCCAAACCTGGGGGCTTTAATAGGTTAAAAAAGCAAAAAAAAGCCCCAAACGGCATACCTTTGACCGGGCAGAAGCACTGCCGACGACGCGATTTTGTAACCTATATGAAGACATAGATAAAAGATGAGGAAATACCTACTGCTTTTTGCGCTGAGCGGCCTGGCCACCCTGGCAGCACGTGCTCAGGATCAACACTTCACCCAGTTTTTCGCCTCACCCCTGACCCTCAACCCCGCATTGGCCGGCACCTTCGAGGGCAACTATCGCCTGGCGCTCATCTACCGCGACCAGGATATCTATAAGACATTTTCCGGAGCTATCGATTTCCGCTTCCCGGTGAGCCTCGTGGGTAAACGCTATAAGGATGCTTTTGGGGTAGGCGTGGTTTTCTACAACGATAAAGTGCCCGAAGTAGGCTACTCCAACAACCAAATCAACCTGGCTGGTAGCTTCCACAAGTCGCTGAGCACGTCAAACGATCAGTTCCTCAGCGCAGGCATCCAGGTGGGCATTTCCCAGCGCAACTTCAGCTACGAGAATCTTTTGTTTGAAGACCAGTTTGCCGGCACCTCGGGCTACTCCAACCCTTCGGCTGAGATTTTGCCGGAAAACAACTTTTCAGTAGCCGATTTCGCCGTAGGGCTCAACTACGCCTATGCCCCGGAGCGGCGCACCGGAATTTACGCCGGCGCTTCGATGTTTCACATCACCGAGCCTTCAATCAGCTTCTTTTACGACCCGGATGAGCCCGAGCGCAGCGAACAGAACAACCTGCTGCGCAAATACACTGCTTACGCCAGTCTGAGCATCCCAGCCGGGGAGACGGTGCGCATCCAGCCCCGGGCTTTATTGTATATGCAAGGCCCCCATGCAGCCGTCAATGCCGGCACCAACGTACGCCTGCTGGTTGGCGACATCAGCGGCACCGCCCTCCACTTTGGCGGCTGGGCTCGCCCAGTGCGCAATGCGGATGATTCATTTTCCCTCGACGCGGTAGTGGGTATGGTCGGCCTGGAGTTCAACAACTTCCTCCTGGGCCTGAGCTACGACGCCAAAGTTGGCGCCATCGCCACGGGGCGCAATCAGCGCGGCGCTTTCGAGCTTTCCATCGCCTATTTGGGGGAGTATGATAGCGAGACGATACTTTGCCCGAAGTTCTAATAAAGCAAATTTACCCCCAACATATACTTCGAGCTCTTCGTCTGCCGGAATGGCAGATGCTGCAAGATAAAGTCACTGCCATCCTCTTCGGCAGCGTATTTCAACTCGATAATGATGCCCGGCGCGTGAACCGGCAGCAGTAATGGCGCTGAGGGGTGGTAGGCGCCAAACTGTAGCTGCGTGTCAATGGTGAGGCGGAAACGCCCGGCAGCGGCGGCCCAGTAAGAACGGTGATAGGAATTGAACAATACCGGCTGAAGCGCTTTGCCCTGCCACAAGGGTTGCCGGGCGGCCTCCAGCAGGCGCTCAGGCTGCTTCAAAGCGTATGGCGCTCCAGCTAGCGGGATGCTCTGCTTGATGCCTAACTCCCCCTGCTTCGACTTGATCTCCAGTACTGGTTCGGTTAGAACCTCAAAAGGGCGGCCATACCAGCGCAGGCGGTATTTGCGGCGCTCGGGTGCCCCGGCCGCGTTATCCTGGAAGGCTGTCAAATCGGGCGTGTCGAAATATAGGTTGTTGACCCAGCGGGGGGAGTAAAGGGGCCGGAAAGAGGCCGGATGCAGGCGCACGGCTTGCAGCACGGCCTCCAGCGGCAAATGTTCTACTTTATACTTCCGCTCGTAGCGGGCGGGAAGATCAGAAGGAGACATTTTCCACGATTTCCAGGCCGTAGCCGATCAGCCCAACCCGGCGGCGGGCGGTATTGGTCAGCAATTTGATCTTGGAGATGCCCAGGTCGCGGAGGATCTGCGCGCCTACCCCATAATCCCGTTGGTCCATATCGGCCCGGCGGTCCAGGAGGTTGGTCTCGCCTTGGGCCTGGCGCTGCAGGCAGATTTGCAGGCGATGAACGATGGCATCCGATTTTTCGCCATGGCGCATGTACAAGACCACGCCTTTGCCTTCCTGCCCAATCATCTCGATGGCCCTTTGCAGCTCGATGCCCTGGTCATTGAATAGGGAGTCTAGTATCTCACTGGTCTCGGTTGAAGAATGGACGCGCACCAGCACCGGCTCATCGGCTTCCCATTGCCCGCATTTGACCGCCAGGTGGATGTCGTTGGAAGTGAGTTGCCGATAGGCGAAGACTTCAAACTTGCCGTACTTGGTGTCCAGGTTGACTGATATCTCCCGCTTGATGATGCGCTCATTGCGCATGCGGTAGGCCACCAGGTCTTTGATGGAGATGATCTTCATGTCGAAGCGGCGGGCGATCTCCATCAATTGAGGCAGGCGGGCCATCGTGCCATCTGGATTCAGGATTTCGACCAATACGCCAGCAGGGGAAAAGCCGGCCATACGCGCCAGGTCGATAGCGGCTTCGGTATGCCCGGTGCGGCGCAGCACGCCGCCAGATTTGGCCCGCAGCGGGAAGATGTGGCCGGGCCGGGCAAAATCTTCCGGCTTGGTGGCCGGATCGACCAGCGCGCGGATGCCCGTGGCGCGGTCATAGGCAGAGATGCCCGTGGTGCAGCCCCGCCCAATAAGGTCGATAGAAACCGTAAAAGCCGTTTCGTGCAGGGCTGTATTAGAAGAGACCATCATCTCCAGCCCCAACTCATCCGCGCGCTTTTCGTCGATAGGCGCGCAGATAAGGCCGCGGCCGTGGGTGGCCATGAAGTTGATGATTTCCGACGTGATGCATTCGGCAGCACAAATAAAATCGCCTTCATTTTCCCGGTCTTCATCATCTACCACAATAATGACCTTGCCAGCTTTGATGTCGGCGATAGCCTCTTCAATGGAGTCGAGTTTGATTTCCTGATGGTTCATTTCTCTTAGTTGGTTCCCAGACATTGGAGCGAATACCTTTTATGTATTTGAAAAAGCCTTCAAGCAGCGCCAGGTTCATTTTGATGAAATAATGTGCGCCACGAAGCAGTAAAAAATTGATTTTCAATTGTTTGAGTACAATATCAGCTAAAGGGGCGAGAAAAACACCGCCCACCAATACGCAAAACAAAAGCTGATAAAATAAGTTGCCCCGCCAAGCCAGGCCTGCCGAGGATAACAAAGCCAGGATGAGGAAAAAAGGCACCAGCCAGCGCAAGATTTTGTGTGAGAAAAAAGCAAAATTCAAGGGCTTGAAAGGCGGCCACCACAGCTGCCGGAAAACGGCCATGTTTTGAAAATTGCCGGCCGATATGCGGGCTTTACGGCGGTATTCCTCGGCTATTTCGTGCGAAACAGCCTCATAGCAGGCTGCCTCCAGGTCGTTGATGGCCTTGCCGCCTTGTTCGAACACCTTCATGGCGATGTAGAAATCATCCACCAGGAAATTGGGGGGCACGGCAGTGAAATAACTGGAGCGCACCGCATAACAAGCCCCAAAAGGCCCGATCATCTTCCCCCATAGGATGCTCTCCAGATGCTTCAGCTGGGCTTCGGTAGAAATATAACGCCCTTCGGCCCTGGAAATACCTGCCTGCCGGAAGCCGGTATGTACCAAGTGGGAGTCAACCAGGCTGATTTCCGGGTTTTTGAAATGACGTACCATCCGGAGCAATACCTCTGGCGGCATGATCACGCTGGCATCGGTAATGACAAAGATGTGGTGGTCTGCCGCAGGCCAATGCCGCCTGGCTTGCTCGGCCAATTCGTTGATGACCCCAGGCTTTCCCCGGCGCTGGGCGAAAGGGAAAAAGCTAAAGTGGGGGTAGCGGGCAGCAAAGCCTGCAACCAGCTCATTGGTGCGGTCATTAGAATGATCGGAGCCGATGTAAATCCGCAAGCTACCCGGCGGGTAGGACAAACCAGCCAGGCTCTCCAGCTTTTGCTGGATGACGCGTTCTTCATTATACACCGACATCAGGATGGAAACGCCAGGCCAAATATCCTCTGGTTGGAAAAACATGCTGTTGGGGCGCTTCTTACGCGCCAGCAGCGCCAGCAGCAAAGGGTAGAAGGCATAGGTGTGAAGTATGCAGAGGAGGCTGATCCAGAGGATGATATGGAGTATTAACCACATAGTCAAACCGCCTCCAGGGTTAGAGATTCGTAAGCAGCCAGCAGTTGGCGAGCGATGGCGAGGCTGTCATAGCCCTGCTCGATGAAGGCCCGGGCATCGCGGCCGGCCTGTTCCAACCCCCTACCCTGCTGATAGCAAGATGCAATACAATCCACAAAGCCCTCCGGCGTATCGGCCACCAGCACTTCGCTGCCGTGCTGCGCGTTGATGCCCTCCAGGCCCATCGCCGTGGTAATCACTACTTTGCCCAAGGCCATCCCCTCCAGTATCTTTGCCCTCATGCCGCTGCCCGAGCGCAATGGCACCACCATAACGCTGTGCTGGTTGATAAAGGCGGCAGCATCGGGCACTTCGCCATGTACAAAAACATTGGGCAACTGCAGCTGCAACAGCCGCCTGGGCGTGTTGCGGCCTGCTATATGCAGCTCCAAATCCGGGAAACGCCCCTGGAGCAATGGCCAAGCCTGCTCGAGGAACCACTGCAAGCCTTCCTGGTTGGGCATCCAATCCAGCGAGCCGATGAAAGAAAGCGAAAGCGGGCGGCGATAGCTCTCATAATCAGGTACATACTCCTGGCTATCCAGCCCGATGGGGGCTACTACGGCAGCTTTAGTATAGCCCATTGCGCGGAAAGCCCGCAAGTCGCGCTCAGTGATGGGCACCAGGATGTCGTAAGCCTGGAGTTGTTCTAACTCGTAGCGGCGCAGTTTTTGGGTCAGGTGCTGCAGGTACCACTTTTTAGGCCATAGCCTGGTATTACCCGCGATACGCTGCCAGATTTCGTGCTCGATATTGTGCGCCCGCATCGCGATGCGCGCCTGGGAATATTGCCGGATAACCGGGATGTAAGGCGCCAGGTATGGGGTCTCCAACTGGATGATATCGAAGCGCTCGCGGCTCAACAGCTCAGCCAACTGCTGGCTATAAGCCGGGGAGACGAAGCGGGAGATGTGGTAGGACTGCCGGGAAAAAAGGTTGCAAAACGCATCCAGGGGTTTGAGCCGGTTGTCTACTTCAACCGACAAAACTTCTTGGTAGTGCGACAAAGCCGGCGGGATCTGCCCGCTGCCGAAATGATGCTTAGCGGTGTTCATCGCCAGCAGGCTCAGCTCGCAACCCAATTGACGTAACGGCTTGCTGAGCATCATGACTGCAAGAGACTCCCCGTCTTTGACGGGAAAGGGGAACTTCTTGCAGAGTTGGAGTATCTTCATGCCGCCTGTCGGTTTGATGCGCCCGCCACCCCTTTTATCGCGGCAACAGCCTCCACGAATTGGGTGTAGCGAGCGCAAAAGTAGGCTTTTTCCGGCTTTTTATGCTAAAGCAGGGCTGGTTTTGAATATCGAATAGTGAATCTCGGGTACCTGGCTGGTCACACCCTTTGCTAAGGGGCCGGCCAGCCATTATCCTCCCGATTGACATCCGCCATGCGCCCGCGTGGGTCGATGATGACTTCGCGGATATCCTCAGGGCGCGCATCGATAGTCAACTCATAAGTGGGGTGCGTCCAGGGCCAGGCCTCTAATAAAGTGTACTCCATGCCGCCTTCCTGCAAAGGCTTATGCCCGCGCATGATGCGCAAAGGGATATTGTAGTAGGCTTCCGACCCATCTACAAAAACTACCTTCACATCCAGGGGCATCGGCATAATACCGATTTTTTCCAGCGTAATCTTGACCTTGCGCCGCTGGTTTGGCACTGGCTCTACTGCTACCACCCCGTAGTCTATGGTATGAGTCGTATTGATCCAATATTCCCGGTACCAGTCTAGCTCCAAGCCAGATTGCTTTTCCATCACGCGGATGAAATCGTTGGAGTTGGGGTGCTTGAATTTCCAGGTATGGAAGTAGCGCAACATGCCTTTGCGGAAGTGCTCTTCCCCGATGATGTACTTCAACTGCTCCAGGAAAATACCACCCTTGACGTAAGCCGCGACTCCATAAGCGGAATTGGTCTGAAAATGGTCGGCATGGATGATCAAGGGCTCTTCAAAGCCGCTCTGGGCAAAATTGACGTAGCCCGTGTAATTGCCCTGGTGGGGGTTCTCCTGGACCTGGCCTGGCAGCAGGCCTTCAGCCCTTAAATGGTTCATCACTTCGCTGGTAGCCCAGTTGGTGAAGCCTTCGTCCATCCAGGCATACAAGCTCTCGTTGGAAGCGAGTATCATCTGGTACCAGTGGTGCATCAGCTCGTGAACGGAAACGCCCACCAGGCTGCTCAGGTTACGCCGCCCGGTAATCAAAGTCGCCAGAGGGTACTCCATGCCGCCATCGCCGCCCTGGATGAAGCTATACTGCGGATAGCCATACGGGCCAAAGTGCTGTTCGATGTACTCCATGGCCTTATCCATGATAGCCGGCAAGCGAGCCCAGGGTTCGGCAGTATTTTCATCTTTGACATAAAAAAAACGGAGCACGGTGCCATCCGCACGCACGATGGAATCATGTGTATAAGAACGGTCGGCAGCCCAGGCAAAATCGTGGACGCGCTCAGCGATGAAGCGCCAACTGAGCTTCGGCCCTTTGCGCACTACCGCTGTGCCCGGAGCTTCGTAGCCATAGCCGATCTCCTCCGGGTTTTGCAGCAAGCCAGTACCCGCCAGGATGTAGTCTTTGTCGATATTGATGGTGACGTCAAAATCGCCCCAAACGCCATGAAACTCCCGCCCGATGTAAGGGTTGGCATGCCAGCCCTGATAATCGTACTCGCACATTTTGGGGTACCACTGTGCCATGGAGTAAGCGATGCCTTCGTCGCTGTCGCGCCCTGCCCGGCGGATGAGCACGGGCACCTGGGCCTCGAATTCCATATCGAATACTGCCTTCCCGCCAGGCAGGATAGGCTCGGGCAAATCGACCTCCAGGATAGTCTCTACTTCCTTGTACTTGACGGGCTGCCCGTCCTGTTTCAATGACAGGATGCGCTGATAGCCCTGCTCCTCGGGCGTCAGGTGCATGATGCGGTCCGTCACCCGCGAATCGGGGTCCAGGATGGTGCGCGAGCGCATGTCCATCATGCTATTGGGCTGGAAAGCGTTGTAGTAGAGGTGGTAAAAAACCCGCAGCAGCGTGTCGGGTGAATGGTTGTAATAAACCAGGTTTTGCCGGCCGGAATAGCGATGCTGGGCCACGTCAAAATCAATAATCATCTTGTACTCGGCGCGCTGCTGCCAACGGTCAGTGCCCTGAGCGCCTAGCTGGCCGCTGGCCGCCGTCAGGAGCGCGGCAAAGAGGAGTGCGTAAAACTTCATGTAGAGTCGCTTTGGTTATATATGTAAGTTATCAATCTTCAGGCATCCAATATTTATCCGGTGCTTCATGGCCCTCTGCGCCCTCCGCCAAAGGCGGTTGCAGCACTATCGGCTGCAGGAGCTTGCCCCAGTCCCGCCATTGATATTTGTATGCCGCCGCCGCCAGGAATATCAAGCCAGCTACCAAAGCGATCCCCAGCATCAGCTCGGCATCGAGCTCGTTGAGCCGGAACATCGCCGGGGTTTGCAGCGCCGAACCAGCAAAGCTAACGACGGTTGCACCATAAATGTTCGTCGCAGCATGTAGCCCCAGAGCCAGCTCAGTGCCTTCATCCATCAGCGTACAGATGCCCATCAGCAAGCCGAATCCCAGGTAGTAAGACATCATCAGCCCGAAACCAAACTTCCCGACCTCGGGATTGGAAATATGCAGCGCCGCAAAAATCGCTGAGCTGAGCAGCAGCGGCAACCAGCGGTTGCGGAACATCAAGCCCATGCCTTGCATGAAGTAGCCCCGCAGCAGCACTTCCTCAAAGGTGGTCTGCAACGGCAGCACCACTAAAGCGATGAGCAGCAAAGGGATAAAATCAGCTAAATTCAGCTGATAAGTGTAGTTTTCAGGCGCCAGCAAGTAAGCGGCCAGCTCAAACAGCGCCGTGAGGGCTATCCAGAAGCCGAAAGCAAACCAGATGCGCTTCCAATCTAGCTGCCGCCGCCCGGTAAGCACATCGGTGAAGCGCTTGCGGTGCAGGAATACGATACAGAGGTAGAGCACCGCTAATGCCGTGACGAAGGAAAGCAGCAAGAGCAGCAATGCCAGGTTTTGGCCGATGCCTAAGGCGGAAAAATCCATCGTTTGGGCAAACTCTTCCAGCGCCCCGGCCGGCAGCGCTTCCTTGGTCATAGCGGCACTCACCGCTATAGCCAGAGGCACCTGCCCAACGAGCGCGCCGATGATGACCGCTACAGTCGTAGCAACGTACTTGAGCAAGGCGTTGTCGCCTCGTTGTGCGGCTTGAAAAAACATTTTTTACTGCTTTTTTAGAGGTTGTTTTAAGCAAAAAATCGGCTTAACCCCTAGTCCGTCTTCTTCTTCTTCCCGCCTTTGACGGCTTTGTAGAGGTTATCCAAAAACTCGCCAAAGTTATCAAACTCGCGGCGGAAGTTCAAACCGGTGCCTACTTCTAGGCGGCTCCCCCCGCCGATATCCGGCTGCAAGCGCTGATAGACGCGCAGGCGCAGGGTGCGTTCGCGATTGATGACGTATTCGATGACCAGGTCGTTGCCCACGAAGGTGCCGCTGCTGCCCAGCGTAGCGCGGGTGCTGTTGCCGATGTCCACGTTGCCGCCGACGAGGATGGCGAGGCGGTCATTGAAAAAATCCTGCCGCAGGCGCACCTGGAATTCGTCGCCTCCGCTAATGTCCTGCCCTTCGCCCAAATTGACCGAGCGGTACTGGTTGTAGGCGATGTCAAAGTTGATGCCCGAAAGCGCCGAGCCATCGGAAATGAATTCGGAGAAGAGCTGCGTCAATAGGAGCGACAACTGATTGGAGATGAACTCGCTGATGGTGTTGTAAAAGATCTCGCTGCCCTGAAGCGCCAGGTTGGGCGGCAGGAACTGCCCCACGACGATCAGGCCAAAGACCTGCCGGTTTAGCTCGTTGGGGTCTTGCCTGATGATGCGCAACTTGGTGTCGGCCAGGGTTTTGATCCCCCCGATAAGCTGGGGGAAAGCGATATCAAAATTGATGGTGGGGTGCAGCAGGTCGCCGCGCAAGATCATGGTCAGCTCGACGGGAGTAGATTTGCTGGCGTCATTTTTGACCTCAGCAGGCGCATCGGCCAGGTAGTCCTGGATGAAGTTGCCCAGGGAAGTGGATAAGTCCTTGTATTCTGCCTCCAGCCGCACCTGGGCCGCAAAGGGGTCGCCCGACCAGCTTATCAGCCCACCGCGCTTGATGGTGAAGTTTTTGTTGACGACATTATACAGGGTAAAAAGGTAGTCACCTTCTTCGATGAGGTAGTCTCCATACATTTGAAACTCGCCATTGCGGGGCATCAGGATGCGGATATTGCCTCGGCCTCTGCCCTTGATGATGTCTCCGGCCTGCTCGTCAAAAACGATTTCCCCCTGGGCTTTGTCGGTGATAGTAAGGTCCATCTCCAGGTTGACGCCCGAGGAGCTGCCGCCATTTGCAGCGGCTTTGCCATCGGCCGCCGCACCGGGCTCTTTAAAGTTGATAAACTTGAGCTCGGAAATACTGGAGCCATAGCTGACGGGGATTACCAGGCGCGTGCCTTCGCCTACGGTGGCACTGACGTAGATATCTACCCGATCCAACGGGCCGCTGAAGAGCACTTTGCCTTCACCCAGGGCATGGCCAAAGAAGAGCTCATTGTCCTCCTTATCCGTATCCAGGGCCAGGAAGCGGTCAAGGGTTTCCATCCGGGCATCTATCGCCAGGTCTTTTAATTTTTGATGGGTAATGCCGCCAGAAAGCTTCGCCTGCCGGTTGTATTTATCCCGGATGATGGTGTTGGAGGTTTTGAAAAGGAACTCATCGTTGAGCACCACCGTTGCTTCTTCAAAAGTGTAACGGGTGTTGAGGAAATCTACCGTCGTACCTCCTTTACTCACTTTGAGATCCCCTTTGAGGTGCGGGTCGCCCGGCAAGCCGAAGATGCTGATCTTGCCGCCAACGCTGCCAACGGTGTTGGAGACGCTACCGCCGATCCAGTATTCAGCAACCGACAAAGGCAGGGCAGTCAGCTCACTGTTGATCTCAAAGTAATTTGCTTGTTGACGGGTGGGCACATCCCGCCCCCGGCCCTGGCTGGCGAGGTTGAACAGCCCTTGTGCCTGCAAGCGGGAGCTGTCTCTGAGCATGGTTAGCGCGCCATACAAAGGGCTCTTCATATCCTGGGCATTGACATCCAGCCTGAATGCCCCCCAGTCGTCATCATTTATCCAAATCGTATCAGAAGCGATACTCGCCTTCAGGGTCGATAGCTCGGCAAGATTAGCCGCTTCCGCCACCAGGTCGAAGCGCCCGCCAAAGTTGAGGGATTCGTAATCCCAGATATCATCGATGAAATTAAAATCAAAATTGCGCAGGCTGACCCGCAAACCTTTCTGCTCGATATCCTCCAGCAAAATCGATTTTTCCTCGCTGCTCAGCAGGAAGTCTCTGACGGTAATGAACCCTTTGCGGAAAGTAATGTGATTGCGGTCTTGAATCAGCCAGGGCTTCTGCATCAGTATGAAGTTGGAATTGGAGAACTCCAGCCTGAAATTGAGGCTATCTGGCATAAAGAGCTTGGCATCCAGGTTGATGTCGCCTAAACTCAAGGGGGAGACGCTTTGCGAGGCATAATTCAACCCCATGTCCAGAGTATCGCCATTGAATAAGCCAACGATGATAATAGGCGACAGGTACATTTTTTCATTCACGACCGGCTCTTCTATCGTCAGCCCGAAATTGCCGGTAGGGCCAGCCAGGCTTACAAGCAGCCCGATATCGTTGAACTCGAAATTATCGAATTGGAAATAAGGCAGGGCGATGGAAATCTCGATCGAATCGCGCAGATTGTCGAAGTAGCCATCGATCGTGCCGTCGCAAGCCAAGCCGAGTTTGTCGCCCAAGAGGGTCAGGAGGTTTTTGGTATCGAAAATTTCGGCATGATAGCTAAATTGTTGCAGCCCGGCTTGCTTTTCCGGCGCCTTTAGGCCCAGCCGGTTGAAAAAGCCCGGATAAGAACGCGCCAGGCTCTGCATAAACGCAGCAGGGATTTGTTCGATGTCGAAGGCGCCTTCCAGGCTGAGATCGGCTACATCCGAGTTGAGATTGAAGCGTTTCCTGCCCGGCCCGATGAACTGAGAGCTGAAGGCGATGGAGTCGATAGCGGTGCGCCCCAATTCCCCATTGCGGATGATAAAATCTTGTATCAAGCCCTCCCCTTGCAAATCGGCCAGGCTGCTGCTGGCCAGGTTCAGCTCGATGTTCCCGGAAAGGGTGATGCTTTTTTCAGAGAGGTTCAACTTCTGGAGGTCCAGTTTATTCACCAGGGCCTGGAAATTGAAAACCGGGATGGAATCGGTGAAATCTACCTTACCCAGGAAGTTGAAGTCGACATTATCGTCTTGAATGATAAAGCGGCCGCTGAAGAGGTTTTTCCCGAGTTCGCCGGTGAGGCTGGCATTTTGGTAGTTATACCCTTTGAAGACAAAGCTCTGCACCTCGGCGCTCAGGTCTGCTTTGACCGTTTCCAGCGTCAGACCCACTCCATTTTTTACTTCAGAAGTAAAATTGACCAGGCCCAGGGCGGGGTTGTCAGCCCAGCCTCCGAGGTCGAAATTGATCAGGGCAAGTTTTCCAGAGTAACTCGCCCTTTCGCGCCCCCTTTTGAGGTCCATGCGCATGTCCATAGTGGCTCTGCCCAGGGAAGAGGACAACTCTCCGTAAGCAACGAAATCGGAAAAGTAGCCGTCGAAGCTGCCGCGGAAATTGAGGCGGTTGAGGCGGTCGAAATTGGCGGGCGGCACGAAGCCTGGCAGCAATTGCCGCAAGGTGGCCATGCTGGTGCTCAAGCGTGAGAGCCGCAGGTTTAAGGTTTCACTGCGCCGCACCGTCAACGAACGGGTGCTGAATTCCCCTTCTAAAATAAGGCTATTATCGTCCAGGGCGACGAGGAGCTGCTCCCCGCTGAGGTTGTTGATGCGCCCCTTGACCAAGCCGTTGAGGTAAAGCTTGCGGTCGCGGTTGAGGCGGAAAAAGGTGTTTTGGTTTAAACCCGGCGCAAAAGTCATGATATCGCGCAGGGTGACCGAAGCATCGTTGAGGTGAACCGACATGCGCACCCGGTCAGGGAACTCCAGAAATGATTCATAGCCGTTGTAGCGGAAGGTCAAAGTGTCGCCCAAGGTGCTGTAAGGGGTTTGCAGCTTCAGCCCATAGAGGTCCACCCCGCGGTTCCAAACCCGAGCCTGCTCGACCGAGAGGTTTTCCAGGATGAAGCCGCTCAGGTCGCGCAGCGCGAGCTGCCGCACCTGCCCACTAAAATCGAGGCTGTCAGAACAGAAAGAAAAATTATCGATGCCGATGTTGATGTCATAAACATCCAGGTGCTGGTAATCCAGCTCATCGATAGGCGTAGTCTTTACCGGGGCCTGAAACCAATTGTGCAGTGCAAACTCGCCGTCCTCCAGCTTGAAGGAGCGGATTGTCGCATAGAAGGGGTTCCCGCTGAGCGCCTCCTCCTCCTGCGGCTCAAGCTCCGCCGGCAAGCTATCGAGCTCCGGCGGCCCCAGCCCTTCGGGATAGGACTCGATCTGCACCCGGGGCCCTTTCAAGACGATGGAGCGGGCATGGATATAGTTTCCCGGCAGGTTGACTTCGTCAAAGAGGAACCTGCCGTCTTGCAGATAAACTGCCATCAAGTTCCCGCGCACTTGGTCGTCTTTGAGGAATTGAACCCGCCGCAAGAGCAGCGTGCCCACATCCAGGCGGAACGGGCGCTTCTCTTTATCCACTGCTGCCGTATCGGGCCGGAGCAGGCGGCTCAGCAAGAGTTGGATATTGGTTTCGTAAGCCCCTTCGGCTTTGCGGATATTGATTATCGCGCTGTCGAGCTCTACCCTTTTCACCACCAAGCCATGGGTGAAAAAAGTAAAAGGGTTGAGGCTCAGCTGAGCATAAAGGCGCTGGCTGTAAATAGCGGTATCACCTGGGGTTAGGTCTTCCACATAAAAGCCCTCCAGGATGAAGCGGTGCAAGAAAATGATATTGAGGCGCTCGATCGAGACCGTCGTCTGCATCGACTTGCTCAAGGCGCCGGTAATGCGCTGGGCGACATAGCTCTGTACCGCGGGCACTTGCAACAGGAGCGATACCGTCAGGAATAGAATACCCACTACAGCTAAGCTGCGCTTGGCCCACTTCCTGGCACGCGCTAAATTCCGCTGCCAGCGAGCAGGCGCCTGTGGCTCCTGATTTTCGATATTTTCTTGCATGCTACCCAATAGAACTAGAAATGGCCGCGAATATATTCAATTTAGCGGCGGTTTAACGAAGATTTAAAGCGCTATGTTGATTAATAAACATATATGCCCTGGCTTCGGCCCAATAGGCCTGATCGCCTGCATCGGAAACGAAGCCGACATGCCCGCCCCAGCGCGGGGCTTCCAGATATAGATACTGGTGCTGGCTGGCCAGCGCTGATGGATAACAGAGGGGGCTGAGGAAGGAGTCGTCCTGGGCATTGACCAGCAAAACCGGGCGATCGATGGCGGGGAGGAACTGCAGGGAGCTGTTGCGCCGCCAGTAATCCTCGGCATCGCTAAAACCGTGGATGGGCGCGGTAAACAGGCCGTCAAACTCCTGGAAATTGCGGGGCAGGTCCGCCGGCAAGCTCAACTGCCCGGGAAAGAGGCTGGCTTTTTGGGCCATCTTGTGGTTCAGGCTCTTCATGAAACGCTGCCGATAGGGCCAGTTGTGCCACCGATCAATCTCTCCATTGGCGCTGGTGACCTCGCAGGGCACGGAGAAAGCGGCGGCGCATTTCACCTCCGGCGGCACCTGATCAGGCTGCTCGCCCAGGTATTTGAGGGCCACGTTGCCTCCCAGGGAGAAACCGACCAAGGCTATTGAACGGTAGCGCCCTTGTTCCAGCGCATGGCGGATGGCCAGCCCCAGATCGCCAGTCTCCCCAATGTGGTAGGAGCGCAACTTGCGGTTGGGCTCGCCGCTGCAACCCCGGAAATTGAGGGCCAGGGCATCCCAGCCGCGCTGGTTGAAGTAGCGGACCATGCCGCGTATGTAGTGCCGCTGCGAGCTGCCCTCCAGGCCGTGCAATACAAGGAGCAGGCTTTCACTACCGGGAGCGGACCAGTCCAGGTCCAAAAAGTCTCCGTCCGGGGTTTCGAGGCGCTGGCGCTCATAGCTTACCCCTTCTACCTGGCGAAAAAGCGCCGGGTAAATGGTGTTGATATGAGCATTGCGGAAAATGCCACGAGCGCGATAAGTCGAATTATTAATCAAGGGCATATCATCGGTTCGGATTAACGCTAATGGTACGGATTTCTATCTTAATGCCCAACACATTATCGGCCAGGCGGGTTTGATAGGTGCGCAGGGCTTGGGCCGCTTCCTCCTCGCTATTGTACATGCTGCCGAAAAAAACGACATAACTATTGTCGGCACCACCGAAGCAGCCCAGCCACAAGCCACTGGTTTCCAGTTCGTACTGGCTCAAATCGAGGATGCGGCCCTCCGCCGCGGCATAAGCCGGGTAAAGCCCCTCCTGTAAGACATAAAAGGTCCCCTTGATGTTGCGCAAGCGCGAGCAGTCGTAAACGAGGAGGCGGTCTGAGCCAGGCACGGAAAGCAAAAAATCCGGCTGACGGCGGCGCTTGGCGGCAACGGCGGGTTGAGCCTCTTCGCCGGAAAGGTCGATATAGGGCCCGGCATCCTTTTCCCGCAAGAATGGCGGCGGCCAGACGTAGGGCGTATCTACCCGGTAAGCGAGCCCTTGGGGGTTGTCATCGTTCTGCTGGCGTACCTGCTCCATACGCGCCCGGTATTGCTCTGGCGTTTCGATCAGCTCTTCAATGATTTGGGATTCCAGGTAGAAAATGCCGCTGATGGCCAACAAAGAAATGATGCTGACCAAGAGCTGATAGCGGCGCTGCCGCCCAAAGCGCATCATATCGTCAGCTTTGAACTTCTGCATCCACTTGGGATAGTTGCCATGGCGGGCAAATGCTGCCAGCTCTTCCTGGCTAAAAAAAGAAATGTCGCGGCGGCGAACTTTGAAGAGGTCTTGCCGCGAAGGGGTGACCTGCATCAAAGGCTTGCCATTCTGGCGGATCACCACCAAGCCAAACCCATTACGGATACACTGCTGGCGCAGCTCCTCATAAAAAAGGTCGTTGTAGTGATTGGCAAAAACATCTTCCCCGATCGCCACCCACTGCTCATTGGCATGATACTGCTTGAACTGCTCAATGGCGTAGATGTAGCGGTAGCGCCGCCAGCCAAAGACTGCCGCCGTAAAAAGCATGGCCCCAAATAATGCCGCAATCACCACTACCGACAAGCAACCTGCCCAGGTGATATTTTTGAAAGTTAACAGCCCTAGGATATTGCCTGCGACCAGCGCCACGGCGGCCAGGAAAAGCCCCACGGCTACGGCATCCCAGGTCAATAAATGCCAGTCTCGCCGGAATCGGACTTCATCCCGGGTATCCAGGGAAGTCGCCTCGAAGGTCGCCCGGAACAAATCGCCATCCTTGAGGGGGAAGGACAAGAAGCCATCGGCGATAATGCCGCCGGCGCCGCGCAGGTCCGAGCTCAATTCAATGCCCCCTTCCCGCTGCCGATAGCGGTAGTATTCCTTGAGGAACTTCAGGGTCAATTGTTTGATTTCGTTCTCAGATAGTGACGGCACGGCTCAATTGGTCGTTTTTTCCAGTTCTTCCCACAATTTGATGGTCTCCAGGGCGGCCCGCACATCGTGTACGCGCAAGATGCGGGCGCCTTGCTGCAAAGCTACCATATTTAAAGCAATAGTGCCATGCAATGCATCGGCCGCTCCGATGCCCAGCACTTTATTGATCATCGATTTGCGCGACAGCCCCGCCAGCACGGGGTAATCCATGATTTGGAAAACGTGCAGGTTCTTGAGCAATTGATAGTTGTGGGCTGTGGTTTTCCCAAAGCCGAAGCCCGGGTCGATGATGATATCTTTCACGCCCAAGCCCCGCAGCTTCCCCGCCTCGGCGATGAGGAAATCCAGTACTTCCAGCACCACATTTTCGTAGCTGGGCTGCTGCTGCATATCTTTGGGGGTGCCTTGCATGTGCATGAGCACGTAAGGCACCCCCAGCTCTGCCACGGCTTCGTACAGCCCCTCATCCATCCTCCCGGCTGAGATGTCATTGACCATGGCAGCACCAGCGGCGACCGCCTCACGGGCTACGCGCGCCCGCACCGTATCTACCGAAAGCACCGCCTCGGGGAAACGCCGCCCAATCGCCTCGATGGCGGGGACGACCCGCCGCAGCTCCTCCTCCTCCCCCACCGGCATCGCGCCGGGCCGGGTGGACATCCCCCCCAAATCGAGTATGGCTGCGCCTTCTGCCAGCATCTGCTCGGCCCGCCCCAGCATGGCATCCTGCGCCAGGTATCGCCCGCCATCATAAAAAGAATCTGGCGTGAGGTTGAGGATGCCCATGGCCAGCGGCCGCTCCAG
>CAYSPJ010000107.1:0-17564 GCA_964432875.1 uncultured Phaeodactylibacter sp.
AGCTCGAAGCTCGAAACCAGCTAAATACTTGCCAATATCCAATATTTCCTATCTTTCGGGAAAAAATGCCAGCATCGCACAAAGTCATCTTTATTGATAAGCCCCATCCTTATTTGGTAGAGCGATTGGGGCAACTGGGCTATGCCATAATCGATTGCCACCAGCTTCCGCTGGACGAGATATATCCCTTGCTGGGTGAATGCTTCGGGCTGGTCATCCGCAGCCGGTTTACCCTGGATCAGGCCTTTTTAAGCCGATGTCGGCAGTTGAAGTTTATCGCCCGCATGGGTATTGGCTTGGAGCATATCGATGTAGTTTATGCCGCGAGCCAGGGTATCCGGGTCTTTAACTCGCCGGAGGGCAGCCGTGATACTGTGGCAGAACACACCCTCGGCTTTATCTTGAGCCTGCTCAACCACATCCAGCGCGCCGGGCAGCAGGTGCGCCAGGGGCAGTGGATCAGGGAAGGGAATAAAGGTTACGAATTGCGGCACCGCACGGTAGGCATCATCGGCTTTGGCAATACGGGCAGCGCTGTGGCGCAGCGCCTTAGCAGCTTTGGCTGTCAGGTGATCGCTTATGATAAGTTTAAAACCAACTACGCCGGAGGTTTGGCGGAAGAAGTGGATTTAAAAACAATCTTCCAGGACGCAGATGTGGTGAGCCTGCACATCCCTTATGAAGATTACAACCACCACTTTGTCAACCGGGGCTTTTTAGCCAGTTTCCGCAAGCCCATTTTCCTCATCAATACCTCCCGGGGGCTGGTATTGAAAACCGAAGATTTAGTGGAAGCCTTAAAATCAGGACAGGTATTGGGCGCTGGGCTGGATGTGATCGAGTACGAAGAGCAGTCTTTCAGTACACTGGATATAGCACAATTGCCCGAGCCGTTTCAGTACCTGCGCCAGGCTGAGAACGTCATCCTGACCCCCCATATCGCCGGCTTATCGCACGAAGTGATGGGGGCGCATGCCCGGGTGTTGGCGGAAAAAATCGAGTATGCTTTCAACAGCCACCCTGGCTGATGATGTAGTAATTATCGGCAGCTTGACTGATGTTGAAGCCGTAGATGAGCTTCAGGGCATCCAGCACGCCCTGGAGGGTTTCCTGGCTGAAGGCCATGGAGAGCGCGCAGGAAGCAGCTTGCTGATTGCGCAATTCCAGTTTGACTTTGTAATAGCGCTCAATGGCAGGCAGGGCCTCTTGTAGCGGGACGTTTCGGAATTCCAGGCGGTGGGTGTGCCAGGCAAGTGCATTTAGGCTCGGAGCGTTTTGCTGGGCTACCTCTCCATGGTGGTAGAAGATACCGCGCTCGCCAGCTTGCAGTTCGATCGCACGCTGGCTGCTTAGCGGAGTGAAACGGACGCGGCCTTCCTGGACTTCCACCTCGGTAAAAGGCTCGTTGGGGTAGGCACGCAAGTTGAAGGCAGTGCCCAGCACCTCTACCGTGGCCTCTGGGGTTTGGATGATGAAAGGGGCATCGTCCTGGTGGGCCACTTTGAAATAAGCCTCGCCCTGCAGTTGTACTTTCCGGGCTGCCAGGCCCTCGAAGCTGGCGGGCAGGTAGAGGGAAGCGTGTTCATTGAGCATTACCAGAGAGCCATCGGGCAGTTTGGTTTCCAAAACTTCCCCGGCAGCGGTGGCGTAAGCCAAGTCAGCAGGAGTGCTTTGGTTTTGCCATCGCCACCAGCCGGCCATCGCCACTAGGGCTATAGCCGCAGCGACAGCCCGCCAGCTATAGAGCATGCGCCGGGCCGGGCGCTTTTCTGCCTGGAGATTTTTTTCCGTGGCCAGCCGCTGCTGAAAGCGGGCCAGCCCGGCTTCTACATCCGGTTCGTAGCCTTGCTTGTACTGGCCAGAGCGCTCCCAGAGTTCCTCCAGGTTTTTAAAAAGGCTTGTGTTTTCCTCTTTAGCTTCTAAACCCAGCAACTCCTGTCGCTCTTCTAGCTTCATATCTCCGCGCAATTTCTTGAAAAAGAGCAGTATGTGCTTAGTCGTATCCATCTTCTAGATTTCTTCGTTTTTTAAGACACTGGCATGAGCAGGTGCCCCTATGTTTTTGCTTATGGTTTTCTATTTAAACCGTTTTTTGTCAGCCAGCCGCTGAAATCGTATTTAATAGCAGCAGTAAAGCGGCGCTCAAATAAGGGGCCAGGGCAGCGCGCAGCAGTTTCAAAGCTTTGGATATCTGGTTTTCCACGGTTTTGACCGAAATATCCAGGTTCTCAGCTATTTCAGCGTACGACAGTTGCTCAAAGCGGCTCAGCACAAAAACCACCCGGCAGCGTTCGGGTAGTTGGTCGATAGCCTGGTCAATAAAGCGCTGCAATTCCTCCGCTTCCAGATGCTGGCCGATAGTGGGCAGCCCGCTGGCGATAGGTACCTGGCTATCATCCAGTTCAAAGCTGATTTTCCGGTCTCGGATATAGTTGAGCGAACGGTTGACGGCAGCGCGCCGCAGGTAAGCCTTGAGGGAGGTATTGACCTGCAGTTGATCTCGCTTGCGCCATAGCTCGAGAAATACCTCCTGCGCCAAGTCTTCCGCCAGGTTTTGATCGGGGATGACCCGGTAAACCGCCTGGCAGATGAAGCTGTAGTGCAGGCGAAAGATGAGCACTATCGCCTGGTCGCTATCCTGAGCCAGCAATTCCAGCAGTTCCTGATCGGTGTATTGTTGTTGCAAAGCAAAATCGATATTTAGTAATACTCCTTCTTTGACCATTCGGGCTTGCTACTGGCAATTAAGCACAAAAATCGACAAAGAACGATAACGTTTCGGTGCTTCCTTTAACAGAGCTGCAGCGAAATTAGTTAAAAGAGTTGATAAAAACCAAATGCCGGTTTAAGTGCGAGGCATGGCAGGGCCGCCGCGCATGAAATAAGCAGGGCAGAATTTTGAATAAATCCGAATAAACCAATACCTTTCCCCCTTCTTTTTAAAACCGCTCAAACATCAATTGCTTTGGAACAGATGAAAAAAACGTTACTACTGCTCATTTCGAGCTTGCTGACACCTTTGGCTCTTTTGGCGCAAGAAACGCCAATCGGCTGGGATGAATGGATCAACGACCGAGTGCAGCCCATCACCGATGCGGTCTCAGGCTTTGTTTTTTACTCCATACAGCTTGGGGAGGAAGCCACTACGGCTATGCCGATCGTCATCATCATCTTGCTCAGTGGTGCCACCTTTTTTACCTTTTATTTTGGCTTTATCCAATTCCGTGGCTTCAAGCTCGCTATTGATACGGTGCGAGGCAAGTATTCCAACCCTGATGACGCGGGGGAGGTGTCCCATTTCCAGGCGCTCACGGCTGCTCTTTCCGGTACGGTGGGCCTGGGCAATATCGCCGGCGTAGCCATCGCTATCTCCTTGGGTGGGCCGGGCGCGACCTTTTGGATGATCGTCGCAGGTGTGCTGGGTATGGCTTCTAAGTTTACCGAGTGTACCCTAGGGGTAAAATATCGGGATATTGGCCCTGATGGCACAGTCTATGGCGGCCCGATGTACTATCTGACCAAGGGTTTGCGGGAGAAAGGCTATGCCAACCTGGGCAAAGTGCTGGCCGTATTTTTTGCTGTCATGTGTATCGGCGGCTCTTTTGGCGGCGGGAATATGTTTCAGGCCAATCAGGCTGCCAAGCAGTTTAATGACATGATCGGCGTCAGCTCTTCGGGTTCTGCCGGCTTGGTTTTTGGCATCGTATTGGCCCTGTTGGTCGCCATGGTCATCATCGGCGGCATCAAGCGTATCGGCTCGGTTACCGAGCGGGTAGTGCCGTTTATGTGCGGCATTTATGTGCTGGCGGCGCTGATCATCATTTTTGCCAATCCTTGGGAATTGCCTAAGGCTTTCAGCCTCATTATCTCAGGTGCTTTTACCCCTGAAGGTGTAGCGGGGGGCTTTGTAGGGGTCTTAGTCCAGGGCTTCCGCCGGGCGGCTTTCTCCAATGAAGCCGGGGTGGGTTCGGCGGCTATCGCTCACTCGGCCGTGCGCACCGAACACCCGGCCAGCGAAGGTATTGTAGCCCTGCTGGAGCCTTTTATCGATACCGTCGTCGTTTGTACCATGACGGCTCTGGTCATCATCGTCACCAACAACTACGCCAACCCTAGCGGCGCTATGAGCGGGGTGGATTTGACTTCCAAGGCTTTCGCCGATGTCATCCCCTGGTTCCCCTACGTTTTGACGGTAGCAGTGGTGCTGTTTGCTTTTTCTACCATGCTCTCCTGGTCTTATTATGGCCTGCAAAGCTGGATGTTCCTCTTCGGCCGCAGCAAACTGTCCGACTATGTTTACAAGCTGATTTTCTGCACTTTTATCGTGTTAGGCTCCGCTGCCAGCTTGGGTGCCGTAACGGATTTCTCCGACGCGATGATCTTTGCCATGGTCGTGCCCAATATGATTGGCCTGATGTTCCTCCTGCCAGAGGTGCGCAAAGCAGCCAACTCTTATATGTCGAAAATCAAAACGGGAGAAATCAAGGCTTATAAGCGCTAGAAACGGATATAGCATAGAGAGGAGCCTGTCTGAAGAGGCAGCCTCCTCTCTTAGCCGTAGATTGGCGGCGTTTTAATAAAAACAAAAAGTTTTTGTTTTTAAAAACAAATTGTTTATATTTGCATCGTTGATAAACTTTTTGAAACAAAAGTTTTAACTCATGATGCAATACAGACTCACACAAAGCCGGGGCCAGGGCGGCAGCTATCGCTGGCAAAGCCTGGTCGATTCCGTCAACCGCAACTGGTTTCGCTGGTTATTGGCAGGCATGGCGCTTTATATCCTCTTCTGTAAAGACATCAGCATCCAATTCAACCTGGGCTCAACCGCAGTGCTTGATAGCCAAGCTACGGCGGCTATCCCGGAAAGGGTGGGGGAGGGGGCGCTGGCTAAACCTGCCACAAGCCACGGGGTTCCTCCTCAGAATGTGTCCAAGGCCGCAGAGGGTGCCCAAGGAGGAGGCTGGGACCCCCGGCAGGCCAACGATTTTTCAAACCTCACCTTTGTGCTTAGCCCGGATTATGCTCAGCGGCACCGTGTACGCCCGGACATCGCGCGGCAAAAAGTAACCGTTTGCCAGGATTACGCCCGGCAATATGCGCCTATCGCCCGCGATGAGATGCGGCAGTATGGCGTGCCTGCCAGTATCAAGTTAGCCCAGGCGCTGCTGGAGTCGAATGCCGGGGAAAGCCGCCTGGCCAAAGAGTCGAACAACCATTTCGGCATCAAATGCCGCAGCAAATGCCGCGGCTGCACTTGCCGCAATTATACCGACGACGATATCTATGACATGTTCCGGGTGTTTGAAAACGCGTCGGAGAGCTTTCGCGAGCACTCCATCCTGCTCAACAGCGCCCGTTATAAGCATCTGCACGAGCTGAGCCCGGATGATTACAAAGGCTGGGCTCGTGGCTTAAAGAAAGCTGGCTACGCCACTGATAAGCGCTATGCAGAGAAGCTGATTCAAATCATCGAGTTCCTGGAGCTGCACCAGTATGATCGGGCCGCTTGAGATAGCATAAAAAAAAGCCTCCCTGGATTTGTTGCCGGGGAGGCTTTTTGTTATTTTTCGCGCCGGGCTTGAAAAACCGGCTGGAGCATGAAGAAATTCCTGGAGCGTTTATCAAAAAATATCAACCTGCTCAACGAGCAAGTAGGGCGGGCTGTATCCTGGCTTACCGCCGCGCTCGTATTGCTCATTTGCTATGACGTGTTCAGCCGCTACGCCCTGAGCCATACCTCGGCCTGGACAATGGAGCTGGAATGGCACCTTTTTGCTCTGATTTTTCTATTGGGGGCTGGCTATGCCTTCCGGCATGACAAGCACGTGCGGGTCGATTTGTTTTATGCGAGCTTTTCAGCGCGCGACAAAGCACTGGTAAACCTACTGGGCGGGCTGTTATTCCTACTGCCCTTGTGCCTGGTGCTGATGTATGCCACTTTTCAATATGCCTGGATGTCTTACCTGATCCGGGAAGGCTCGCCCGACCCTGGCGGCTTGCCGGCCCGCTATGTGATTAAATTTTCGATTTTCCTGGCCATCGGGCTATTGTTCCTGCAGGGCTTGGCCAGCGTGATTGACGCAGGGCTGCTGCTGGCGGGCACAAGCGATGCAGCCGGCGTAGAAGAAAAAAAACCAAGCTGATGGAAATACTGGCAATCATCCTTTTCGTCAGCATCTTTCTGCTCATCCTCTACGGCTACCCCGTAGCTTTCACCTTGGGAGGTATCTCTATCCTTTACGCCTTGTGTTTCCTGGGGCCTGCTACTTTTAGCGCGCTGCCGCCCCGCATCATGGGAGTGATGAGCAATTATGTACTGTTGGCTGTGCCGCTCTTCATCTTCATGGGCATTATGCTGGAAAAATCTGGCATGGCGGAGAGCTTGTTGGAAACGATGGCTATCCTCTTTGGTCGCCTGAAGGGCGGGTTGGCTATCAGCGTGGTTATCGTTGGGGCCTTGTTGGCCGCCTCCACCGGCATTGTGGGCGCTACGGTAGTGACCATGGGCCTAATCAGCCTTCCCACGATGCTAAAAAGGGGCTATCAGCCGGAATTGGCAACGGGTACGATCGCTGCTTCGGGTACCTTGGGGCAAATCATCCCCCCCTCGGTAGTCTTGGTCTTGTTAGGTAGCGTGCTGAACGTGTCGGTGGGCAAGCTCTTTGCCGCGGCCCTGCTGCCCGGGCTCTTACTCGTCATTGCATATATTGTCTATATCGCCCTGGCCGCGGCCTGGAAGCCGGAGATAGGGCCATGCATCCCGGAGGAGGAAATCCGCGCCTTTCGGCATAAGGGCTTTTGGGGTAAGGTGCTCAAAGCTTTTTTCCTGCCGCTTTTCCTCATCGTCGCAGTGCTAGGCTCCATCTTTGCCGGCATCGCCTCGCCAACAGAGGCTGCCGCCGTGGGTGCCCTGGGGGCTACTCTGCTCACCATCCTGCAAGGGCGCTTTAAGCTGAGCGTCCTCCAATCCGTCATGCGGGAAACGACTCACCTGACCAGCATGGTGTTTATCATCTTATTGGGGGCCACGGTTTTCTCCTTCGTCTTCCGCGAAATGGAAGGTGATATTTACCTCGTCAACCTGATCCGGCAGTCCGATCTATCGCCCATGGCCTTCCTGGCCCTGGTCATGGTCGTGGTTTTTGTCGTGGGGTTTTTTATCGACTTTATCGAGATCATCTTCATCGTGGTGCCGGTAGTGGCACCCGTCTTTATCGAGTTGGGCGTCGATCTGATTTGGATCGGAGTGCTGCTGGGCGTAAACCTGCAGACCTCATTCCTGTCTCCACCTTTCGGCTTCTCGCTTTTTTATCTCAAGGGCGTCGCGCCGCCGGGCATCACCACGAGCCATCTCTATCGCGGGATTTTGCCCTTCTTGTTCCTCCAGTTGCTCCTACTGGTCATGCTCATCGCCTTCCCGGATTTGATTTATTGGATTGGGAGTTGATGGACTGCTCCGCATCCCCTTGTGGTTCATCACAAGTTCATCACCGGGCGCTTAGCTACGCCCGGCGATGAACTTGTGATGAATGCTTAATGCGCTTGTGCATCGCCAGCCCCACGCGGGATGCGGATGTCTTCCACGAGCTGCTGGATATTTTCCGGCGGCGCGGGAGTCCGGCGAGAGACGACAATTGTAATGACGGCATTGACCAACATGCCGAGGGTGCCGATACCTTCAGGCGAGATGCCGAGGAACCAATTCTCGGAGGTGTTGGCAGCCGGGTTGATAAACTTGAAATAGACGATATAAGCGGTCGTAAAGACGATGCCGGCAACCATGCCGCTTACCGCGCCTTGCATATTGGTGCGTTTGTCGAAAACACCGAGGATGATAGCGGGGAAGAAGGAAGAAGCCGCCAGGCCGAAAGCAAAGGCGACCACCTCGGCCACGAAGCCTGGAGGGAAGATGCCCAGCAGGCCAGCCAGAGCTACGGCTACGCCGGCAGCGATGCGGGCAGCTAATAGCTCACCCCGCTCCGAGATATTAGGCCGGATGGACTTCTTCAGCAGGTCGTGAGAGATTGCGCTGGAAATGACCAAGAGCAAGCCCGCTGCAGTGGAGAGCGCCGCCGCCAAACCGCCGGCAGCAACCAGGGCGATGACCCAGTTGGGGAGGTTGGCGATTTCCGGGTTGGCCAGCACCATGATGTCGCGGTCGGGCACAAACTCATTGGCGGCCTTGTCCGCAACGTACTGTACGATGCCATCGCCGTTTTTGTCTTCCATTTTGATCAGGCCAGTTTCGGCCCAGTTGGACACCCAGTCAGGAAGCTTGCTGTACTCTACGCCCGATACGGACTGGATCATGTTGGTGCGGGCAAAGGCGGCGATAGCCGGTGCCGTGGTGTAGAGCAAGGCGATGAATAGCAGGGCCCAGCCAGCTGAAGAGCGGGCATCGCGCACTTTGGGCACGGTGAAAAAACGCACGATGACGTGGGGCAGCCCCGCCGTGCCCATCATCAATGCGGCGGTGATAAAGAATACGTCAATCATCCCCTTGGAGCCGTTGGTGTATTTTTCAAAGCCGAGCTCCTGGTTCAGCCCGTCGAGCTTGTCGAGCAGGTAAACGCCAGAGCCGTCGCTTAGGGTGGAGCCAAAGCCCAATTGCGGGATGGGGTTGCCAGTCATCTGGATGGAGATGAAAATAGCGGGTACCAGGAAGGCGAAGATCAGTACACAATATTGCGCCACCTGAGTGTAGGTGATGCCCTTCATGCCGCCTAATACGGCATAGATGAATACAATAGCCATGCCCATGATGACGCCCCAGGTGATCGGCACTTCCAGGAAGCGCGAAAAGACGATGCCCACGCCCCGCATCTGCCCGGCGATGTAGGTGAAGGAGACGAAAAGGGCGCAAATCAAGGCTACCATCCGTGCCGTTTGAGAGTAGTAGCGCTCGCCGATGAAGTCTGGCACCGTGAATTTGCCAAATTTGCGTAAATAAGGCGCCAGCAGCAAGGCCAGGAGTACGTAGCCTCCGGTCCAGCCCATGAGGTAAACCGCGCCGTCATAACCCATGAAGGAGATCAGGCCCGCCATGGAGATAAAGGAAGCAGCCGACATCCAGTCGGCTGCCGTAGCCATGCCGTTGGCGATGGGGTGTACGCCCCCGCCAGCTACATAAAATTCTTTGGTAGAGCCGGCCCGCGACCAGATAGCGATGCCGATGTAGAGGGCAAAAGTGAAGCCTACTATTAAAAAAGTCCAGATTTGAACGCTCATGTCTTTGATTATTTGATAGTGAAAAATGGTTTTACTTCTCGTCTACATCGTATTTGCGATCCAGCCGGTTCATCAACTTCACATAGACGAGGATGAGCAGCACGAATACATACATGGAGCCTTGCTGGGCAAACCAGAAACCGAGCTTGAAGCCTCCAAACCGGAAGGCATTAAGCGGTTCGACAAAAAGGATGCCTGCCCCGTAAGAGACGACAAACCAGATAATCAATAGGATGAGCAGGTAACGGAGGTTTTCTTTCCAATAAGCCTGCAAGTTGGTCTTTGTCATATGCCAATGATTTTAATGAAATGTATCTGTTTGATCAAGTTGTTTTTGGTTTGCTGGTTGCTCCGTCTGCCGCTTCGAGCTTGTATCTAAAGAAGTAAAAAGTAAAAAGTAAAAAGTAAAAAGAGGATGCCGCTTTGCTCCATTTGATCCAGCCTCCAAGCGCTCAGAGCGGACCAATCATAAAGGCATGCACTTTAAAAGTGCGGCCTCAAACTCGCTGCTAGCTGGCATCCCACCAGCCCAGGTCATAAGAAAATATGCGTCTGCAAGATAAACTCCCCCCTGCTGCCATTGCGCTCCAACACTCCGCTGTCGGCCTGATAAACTGGCCGGCTTTGGTATTCCAGCGTAAGTTTAGCAAAATGGGCATTAATAAAGAAATTCAAGCCCAGTCCAAATTGACTGCTGGGTTCTGGCAAGCGCTCAAAGTCCTTGTAAGTGACCGTGGCGTAAGGCATCAATTGCATGCCATTTTTCATTTTGGGCAGGGCATAACCAAACTGGCCGTAGGCGATGCTGCCGGTGCCGATGGACGGTTGGAGGTTTCCGCCACCCATGGCGCTGCGTTTCTCTTGCTGGATGCTGGTGGCAAAGTGTTCATTCAGGATGCCGATATTGCGCAGGTAGCCCGGGCCAAAATCGTAGTTATAGTAGACCATGTAGGCATGCACGGCACCTTTATTATTGCCCACTGGCATATCCAGGAACATATCTACCCCCAGGCAGAGCTGATTGTGGCGGCTGACCAGGGTGTCTTGGCCTGTAATGCTGCGGCTGGCAGTAGCTTCGGGATGGTGGTAAAAGCCCGCACCGATATTGAACACTTTCTTGGCACCCATATAGCTGCCAACGTAGAAGGGCAGTTTATTGCTCTCTTTATCGAGGAACATCCAGTTGGCATAGCCCCCTAGCGCCCAGTTTTCTGTAGCGGCATTGATGGCGTTGATCCCGGTATTGGCGGTATTGGCTACTACCCCGTTGACAAAGGGCTTGTTGTAGTGCAGCCGGTAGTCCAGTTTGCCCAACTGCCCTTTGGCGTAAATCCCAAACTGCCGGGCGAACTGGTCGGTAGCTTCGATATTATACCAGTTGAAAATTGGGGCATCCAGCGTCATGAAATTCAAAGTGCTATGGCTGGACAGGCGGGAGACGCCATTCCAATAGTGCAAGCCCGCGCCGATGTAGAGCTTGTTTTTGACCAGCTCGTATTCCGTCCAGGCATCGTGGATGAACAACTGGGGCTTTTTGCCCTGGTTGCTGGCAACCCCGGCAGAGTTGGGCCCGTTAGGCGGGGTTGCCCCATTGATAAAGGATTGGTTGTTGATGCCCCAGTGCGTCAAGATTAAAAAGCGGGGCGAAACCTGAGCATAGGCCAGGAAGCGCGAACGCCGCAGTGCCAGGTTGGTCGTATGGCTCGCCAATTCCCCATTGATATCCACGGTGCCCGGGTTGTTCTCGGTGAGCGTCAGCCAGAATTGGTGCCACATCAATAAGCGGACGTATTTTTGGCCATCTTCGGATAGCTTCAGCGTCAATGGCTGGTAAGAGTGGTCTGCCTCTGGCTTCATGTCCTGTGCCGGTGCCTGCCAGGCGAGCCCCAGCGCGAAGGCCAGCGCGGGAAATAGCTGGTATAGTCGTTTTTTGTCCATCGTGATTTGCTTTAAAACTTGTCGAAATCGCTTTGCACCGGCTAAAGTATGTAGTTATCTATATATATGCAAGTTTATTTTTGTTTATTTTTAGATTTTGCTAAAAAAAGTTGATCTTTGCACCGGGATATCGGGCTGTAATAGCTTGTAAGCCTTTAAAAGCAGAGGTTTATGGATAGGAGGGGAGCTGTCGCCTCGATTTTTGTTTTTATATAGCTATCTATATATAATGGTGTGTTTCTTGGCAGAAGAAAGGGGGATGGGTGCCTGGCAAGCTCAAATGACCTTAATGAGGGTCTTGATGATTTCGTAGTATTCCTCCTTGCACAGGGAGTACAGGGAGTTTTTACCGTCGCGCTCGACGTTGACGACATCCCGGCTTTTGAGGATGCGGAGGTGATGAGAAGCGATGGCCTGTTCGATTTTGAGCTGGCTGTAAATATCGGTCACGGTCATTTGCCCGTTATTATACAGCAGATCGATCATGGCGATGCGGATAGGGTGGGCGATAGCGCGCAAGGTCTCAGTGGAGTCTTCCAGGAAATCGGCGTTAAAATGTGTTTTCATCGTACTGCTGCTTCGTCAATCAAGAACAAATATAAACATCTATTTGCATAAATATATAGATACGATAGTAAAAAAAGTTTGAAAATCAGAATTTAAGCCCTCATGGAGAACACGATCCCGCGCCGGGTGTATGATTTTTTGAAAGACTACCCGCCCTTTGATTTATTGGACGGAGAGCAGCTCATGGCTTTATGTGGGCAGGCGCTAGTGCAATACCGCCGGCCCGGCGAAGCCATTTTTAGCCAGGGGGCACCTCCGGGAGGGCACCTCTATGTGGTGCGTGAAGGGGCGGTGCAGCTCCTGCGCGAGCAGGAGGGCGAGGCGCTCTTGGTAGAGCAATGCGATGAGGGCGACGTCTTTGGCCTTCGCCCTTTGTTGGCGGGCGATAACTACGCCCTTACGGCGAAGGCTTCGGAAGAATCCTTATTGTATGCCTTGCCCATAAAAGGCTTCAAAGCTATTGCCGAGAGCAACCCCCAGGTAGCTTTGTACCTGGCCAGCAATTTTGCCCTTGGCTTAGCCCAGCGCTTCCAGGGGCATAAGCCCCGGGTATTCCTGGAGCAGGATGAGATTTTCGGTACCCCTTTGCTGGAAGTACTGACGGTGGAGAAGAGTAAAGAGCCGGTGGCTTGCCCGCCAGACACGCCTATCCAGGCAGCGGCAGCAATCATGAGCCGCCGGGAAGTCGGCTCCATTATCATCGTAGATGAGGGCTTTGCTCCGCTGGGCATCGTGACGGACAAAGATTTCCGGCGCAAGGTAGCTACCGGGCAGGTGCCGCTCAGCGAGCCAGTATCGGCTATCATGTCCAGCCCGGTCATCACCGTAGGGCCCGATATTGCGATGGGCGATGTGCAGATTGAAATGGTCAAGCACCATATCAGCCACCTGTGCATCACGGCTGATGGGACGGATCAATCGCGGGTGACGGGCGTCCTCTCTGAACATGACCTGATGGTGATGCAAGGCAACAACCCCGCCCTATTGGTGCGGGAAGTGCGCCGCCAACAAAGCGCCGAGGGCTTGCGGCAAGTGCGCGAGCGCGCCGAAGGCTTGTTGCAAAAGTACCTGCGCCAGGAGGTCTCCATTGCTTTTATCTCTACCGTAATGACGGAAATCAACGACGAAATCATCCGCCGGGCCATCACCCTGGCGGAGGATGCGCTGCAGCAAGAGCGGCACGAAAAGCCCCCGGTGCAGTATTGCTGGCTGGCTTTGGGCAGCGAGGGCAGGGGGGAGCAGCTGCTGCGCACCGATCAGGACAGCGCCCTCATCTTTGAAAATGTGCCGCCTGAAAGGTATGAAAAAACAAAAGCCTACTTTCTGGCCCTGGCCGCCAATGCGACACATCTCCTAAATCAAGCGGGTTTCGAATACTGCCCCGCTGAGATGATGGCCAGCAACCCGCTCTGGTGCCTATCGGTGGATGAGTGGAAAGGGCAGTTTTCCAAATGGATCATGGAGCCTAGCCCGAAAGCCGTCATGTTGTGCACTATCTTTTTCGATTATCGGCCGGTCTATGGCAAAGCCAGCCTGGCTGAACAATTGACGGAGCACATCTTTAGCGTCATCAAGGGGCAGGAGGCCTTCCTCAGTTTTCTGGCTAAAGACGCCTTGCAGAACCCACCCCCCTTGACTTTTTTCCGCAACATTATGGTGGAAAGCAGCGGCGAGCATAAAGATGCTTTCGACATCAAATCTCGCGCTATGATGCCCCTGGCCGATGCTGCCCGGGTACTGGTGCTGCATGCTCAAGTGGGCAAAATCAACAATACCTTCCGCCGTTTTGAGAAATTGGCCGAACTGGAGCCTCAAAACCAGGAGCTCTATGAGCAGGCGGCCGACGCCTACGAAATACTGATGCGCTATCGCGCCCTCCAAGGCCTGAAAGGGCATAATTCTGGCCGCTTTTTCGACCCCGGGCAATTATCTAAAATGGAGCGCCTCAACCTGCGCAACAGCTTCCAGCCGATCAAGGCGCTCCAGTCTTTACTTTCTACACGCTTCCAGTTGTCCTTTTTCGGGTGAGGAAGCGGGCAATGCCTACCGCTTCACAAACCGCCCATTGCCCAGCAGCTGCCCATCGGTCGACAACCACTGGAGGAAATACAGGCCAGCGGGCAGGCTGGCAAGTTCCAATTCTGCCTGAGTGGCGCCGCCGTTCACGCTGGCCTCTAGCAGGGCCTGACCGGCGGGGCTCAATACCCGTAGCCTGCTGTGGGCTAAAGTGTTTTCCGGCAGGGGCACAAAGAGCCGCTCGCTGGCGGGGTTGGGGAACAGCAGCAGGCTAGGCGTTGTAGCAACTTGCTCTTTTGTGGCTGTCGGCGTCTCCGGGAAACAGATTTCCAGCTCCCAATTTTGCAAGCTACCATTATTGGCGCTCTTGAACAGGATGAGCCGCCAGGTGCCTTTAGCATTCTGCCCGTTATAGATGGAGAGCTTTTCCGCTGGCCGATAAGTATTGCCGTTATTGAAAGGGCAGGGGATTGGAGCGGCGGCATCATCATCCAGGTTGAGGTTGAAGCCTGCGCCGTTGCCACAGCCCGAGCCGATGATGCTGCTGACTGGCCCCTGTGGGCTGCCAAAGCGGAAGCTGAGGTTGGTCATTGGGCTGTGCAGCCCCTGCAAGTTGCGGATGTTGACATCGCGGATGATCACATCGTCTTCCACTTCGATGCGGGAGATGACGAAGGAAACCGCCGTATCGAGCGGAAGCGGCAGGATGTTGGGGGTGTATATCTTACAGCGGATAGCCTCAGTTGAAAAGGTGCCTTCCCCAAAATCACCGGCCCCACAGCCTTCGTTGCTGCCCCGGACGCGCCAGTAGAGCTCCGAGGCTTCAGGGAGGCGTGCTTCTGGCTGGAAGGAAGTGCCGACAATGCCATCTTCCGACAGGAAAATATCCGTAAACCCAGCATCATAAGCTACTTCGAGATGATAGCTCTGCGCAAACGGATCAGGCTGCCACTCAAAGGCGCTGATGATGGGAACGAAGCTTTCGCCCGGTGCTGGCGAGAGCAGCTCGACCGCTGAAGGTGGCGACTGGTATAAGTTCAGGAAAAGCTCGAGGGTATCCGCTACATTGCCGCTGCCGGATACGATGAGCTGGAAGGGGTACAGGCCAGCCGGCAAGCCCGTGGTATTAGAGAGGTTGAGCGTATATGCCGGGCTATCAGGAGAGCCTTCTACCCGGCCGCTGACACCGCCAGGCAGGCCATTGAGGGCAAAATCGACCCGTTGGCCATAGCCCAGTACCCGCGCCAGCAATACATGATAAGTAACGGTTTGACCGCCGCAAGCAGTGCGGGTGCTTTGGGCGGTGCCCAGGCTCAGCCCCGGCGCTTCGGCAGGCTGGATGCTAATATCGCGGCTATTGATGTTGAAAAATACCCGGCCGGAAGCTTTGACTTTCACCCGGAACTGCTCGCCCTGTAAAGTATCAGGCACCAGCACCAGGGCTTCGCCATCGTTGTCCTCACCGCTGGCCAGTAAGTAAGGATAGGTATAACCGCCATCAGCCGATAGGTAAATATCGACTTTCGCAGCATTGATGGGGGCTTGGTCGGTATTAGCTACATCCCATTGCACCGTTTGGTAGGTGCCGCCCTTCCAGGTGGTAGCAGTGTTTTGCGACAAGACGCGGAAGGGGCCAGCCTGATCGCTGACGCTTAAACTGCGGTTGTTCCAGCTCACCCCGCCGCCAAAGCCGTGGTTGTCGCGCACCGTCAGGCGGAAATTGAGGTTGCGGGTATAGTTGGGCAGGAATTCCCCGATAGTCGTCGTGCCGTTGACCAAATCCAGAAGGCGGGGGAATACGCGCACCGGGTTCGGCACCGGATCAAAAGAACGAAAGATAGGCGAGTTGCCCACCGGGGCATTCGGCGGCGCGGAGGGGCCCAGATCAAACTGTTCCCAGCAGAAGGTCAGGGAGTCGCCCTCCAGGTCATCGGCAGCGCCTTCCAATTCAAAAGGGGTGGATATCGGGATGATTTCTCCGTTGGGGCCGGCAAAAACCACTGGTGCAGTATTGCCAGTAGGGATGATCTGTGCGCAGGAATTCCCGCCGCTTGCGGTGGTGTGCTGAATCATTTCCACCTGGCTGATGGCATGAAAGTATGCGTCGCTCTGATTTTGCAAATTTGGAGGGCAAATGCCCGCATAGCCCATAATCGTCGAAGCACTTCCTGGCTCCATGGCCGCATTGGATGCCCGGTTGCAGTTGTTGTTTTGAGTATGGTTGGCACCAAACTGATGCCCGATCTCGTGCGCCACATAGTCGATGTCGAAGGGGTCGCCTACCGGGTTGGAGGTGGAGGTGAAGCCGCGGGCTTTGTTTTGATTGCTGCAAACCGAGGCCAGGAACGCGACGCCACCCCCGCCAGCGCGGTGGAAGACGTGCCCAATATCATAGTTGTCATTGCCGATCAGCTGGCTTAAGGTGGTCTGGTTCTGGCCCAGGTGATTGCCGGCGCTGCCGGAATAAGGGTCGGTGGCAGCATCGGTAAATACCACCAAGTGGTTGCTGTCTATCAGGATCATGCGGCAGGAAATATCCCGCTCATAGACGCCATTGACGCGGTTCATCGTGGTAGCGATAGCCGCCATGGCGCTTTCCACCGTGCCGCCGTGATATTGGGTATATTCACCCGTAGCGGCGACGGCGAGGCGATAGGTGCGCAATTCCTCCCCTACGATACCAAGGGCATTGAGGCGCTGCGCTGCGTCCTGGTCTTGCTCGTGCTGCCCGGCATCGCGGCTTTCAGCCAGGCATTCGAAGCTTTCATCCGTATGGAAATCGCGGCGATAATAGGAGATATAGGTGCCTTCATTCAGGAGGTGGTAGTAAGGGTCGATGAAGTAGCTATCTCCTCCATCGAGCACCATAGCATGGAAGCCGCGGGGCGTGTAGTCGAGCCTCACCCAGGTGCCTGGGCGGTCCACCCCGCGGCCAAGGTAGGTTTTGATACCGGGAAACCGACGGGCCAAGCCTGGCGCCAGGATGGGCGATTCGCAGATTCGGAAAGCTTGCATCGTCCCATCTGGGCGGGGCAGGTGCAGGATAAAATCCGACTGCGGAGCTTTTACTGCCGCCTCGTGGGGGGCTTGGGCCAAGCGCTCCAGCATGGCTGAAGCGTCGAGCCGCAACACGCGGTATTGCTGCGGGATGATGGCGCGCGCTCCAAGCGGCTGCACCGGCTCGGCGGCGTCGCGCCACAAGCGGTTGCCTTGGGCGCTAGAGCTGAAAAAGGTGAGCAGAAGGGCTGCAAACAGGGTAAATTTATACATGGTCCGTAATTTTGATTGCTAAATCAGGGCATTTTCCGCGAAAGTAAAGCGAAGGGAGAGGAAATTGTTTAAATTTCGGTGATTTGTCCGCTGCTGCACAATTCTAGCCCGGATGAACCGCCGCTGGGATGCTACTCAGCAGCTTAATATTAACGCTCGGTAAATGGGGGGGTAGATTAGGCCTGTTGCAATGGGGGGCATCGCAGCTTTGCCATCTCGCGCTCTTTTTTTAGTCAGATAGCTGGGGCTAAAAGCCTTCGTATGGACTGAAAACAGCTCCTTTTTCCGGTTGCTTTTTTTCTAAGAAACATAGAACATGGTCGCATAGAAAAAGATTACCTCACCATCACCCGCCCCTGAAAAACTCTCCCCTCAACCCGCCAGTTGGTAAACATCAGCCAGCAGCGGGCTTTTGAATGGGAGGAATAATTGGTTGAAGGGGATAGCGGCATTCGAGCTCTACATCGAGGCTGAAATCGACCTCGTTAAAGACTTCGTTGAGGTAGCGGACTGGCTGGGCACTGAGCCGGGCCAGCGCCCAG